>CBDURF010000024.1:0-28776 GCA_965369705.1 uncultured bacterium | reverse complement strand
CCACGAAGCATGATCTCGCCGAACCACAACACGGCGCACTTGTGGGCCTCGTCCATGACGTCCAATGAACGCTGAAGCGAGGCATGGACTTTGGCGGCGGGTTGATCGGAAATGTAGGAAATAGCAGACATGATGATCCTCCTGATTGGGTTTTCGGGAGGTGCATTCAATATACGAATAAAAGGCGAAAAAGGCAAGAATAAATTGAGATAAGTCGGAATAATTTAAGACACTTGCATAAATCAACAGAAATGATATTTGACATTCAACAGGGTCATGTGAGGACAAGACAGCCCCCCCGGCAAAAGGGGCCCTCAGCCCGCTCAGATCACCGTACCCGGCGCCGGGCGTAGGTCGCCTTTTCGAACGAACCCAGATGCAGGAAAACCGACTTTCCGTGTTCGCCCCAGGCCACATCCATCCGAGCCACACCCACGATGGGCAGCAGTAGGCGCAGGCCGAACCCGTAGCCGTCGATGAAGTTGTCGGCCGCGAACTCCGGGGCGTCATCCCAGCCGATGCCGTAGTCCCCGAAGGCCGCCACCTGCAGCCCGCCCCGGTACTTGATGCCCAGCGGCAGATCCCAGCCCCGCGGCTTGAACAGGGTGTACCTGTATTCGATGGTGTTGATCATCTGGTTCTTGCCCTTGCGGGCGGCAAAGCTCCAGCCGCGGACGGTGTTGGTGCCGCCGATGCCGAACTGTTCCCAGGGAGCGACCTCGACTCCGACGTCGCCCGAGCGGACGGTGGTCAACGAAAAACCCGTCAGGGTGTGCCGATCCGCCAGGTACTGGTACCGGCGGATGTCCAGGTCGACCTGGGTGTACTTGCTGGAATTCTCGAAAATCTCGATGGCCTGGGTCAGGACCACTTCGCTCCACCAGCCCCTGGTGGTGCCGATGAAGGCATCCAGGCTGTCGTAACCCAGGTAGATTCCCAGACGCGAGGCCTTGTCGTGGTTGTCGGGCGAAATGGTCACGCCGTCCTTGTCGCTGCGGATCGACAGATAAGAGAGGGTGCCGCCGACCCGTCCGTGCTCCCCGATCCTGGGGCCGGAGGCCAGGTAGAACTCGTCGGAGGTTTCGAAGAAGTTCTCCACCAGGTTGTCTTTTTCCCGGTGGTAATACTCGAATTTGTAGCCCCAGTGGTTGCCCCACACCCAAGGGTTTTCCAGCCATAATTCCAATTCGGTATAGCCGCCCAACAGGAAGCGGGCGGAGAGGAAGACGTCCTTGCCCATCAGGTTGGGCACCTTGACCCCCAGGCCCGCCGAAATTCCCGTCTCATCGGAAAACCGTAATCCCAGCGAGGGCAGAAAAGTCAGAAGTTCGACGAACTTGTAATGAACGATGACCCCGTCCGGCCCGGGCACGGCTTCGATATCGACGCTGGCGAAGATATCGAGCTGGTGGAGATTCTCCTCGTCCTTGGCAAGGTTTTTCCGCAGACAGGGCTCCCCCACCTTCGACACAAGTTCCCGGGTCACGATGTATTCCCTGGTGCGGTTCAACCCCTCGAACCGCAACTCGCCGATGATCGCGCCCCAGGGTTCGGCGACGGTGACAGCCTCCTGGGCAAAAGACGGCGGTCCCGGCAGGCAGACGGCGGCGGTCACCATCACCAAGAACAGCCGAAGGGATTTTTTCTCCATAATCACCATGAATACTCATTGCCCGTGCCGGGACTGTCGGCGCCGCTCATCATTCGCCTTACCTCCCTAAGAGGTACACCCGCCTTCTCAGAATTGAAAGGAAAGGGTGATGGATCCGAAGTGGTCGGGACTATGTTGACATTTGAATTCCGGTGAACGTTGCACATAGGTCAAACCCAACCGCATGCCCAGACCCGAAACCGCCAGACCGCCCACGATGTCGCCGACCAGGAGATTCTTGTCCACGCTGTGACTGGTGGAAAACGTGTTGCCGTCCAGAAAAATGTTGCGCAGCATGAGCCTTCCGTCCAGACCGCCGAATACGTACCAGCCGAATCTGCCCCCAGGCACGAAATACCCCGAACCGGGCGGCGCCGGCTGGATGCGCGGAGGCCCGAAATCACGATCCAGGCCGTGACCAAGACGAACCGTTCCACCCACGCCGCCGTAGGTGAAGACGTTGCCCAGAGCCACCGAACCGTGGGGCGAAAGGTCGAGTTCCAGACCCAGGACACCCGGCTTTTGAATATTCCGCCACTTCTGTTCGAAGACCAGCATAAAGGTCGGTTCGTTGTTCAATTGATTGTGCCAACCCATGGGATCGGGCGACCCTATGACCTGGTGGAACCACTTCTGGAGCGACTCACCGCCCGCTGCCGGGCCCACCACACCCAAGGAAAGCTGCATGGTGCGCAGAACCTCGTCGGTCATTCCCACCAGACCGAGATCGGCGTGAAGCCAGGCGGCGTAGGGACGGTCGTCCGCCACCAGCTCGGGAGTTGAAATATCCTCCGGCGTGTAGATATTCTGGCCCAGGGCCAGACTGGCGTGCAACCGGACCTCCGGTTCAAGGAAATAGTGGCGCCGGGCCCAGCCGTCCAGCCAGTTCCAGACCCGGTTCTCTCCCGTTTGATAGGAGAACAGCAGGCCGTTGGTGTAATGCTGATCCGAGTCGTCGGTACCCAGGACATCGTTTTCAAAATGGATATTGAAGGTTCCCGGGTTCCCCACCACCGGTTCCTCGGTCACCGGGTCTTCGGCCGCGGATATCGCGCACACCTGCAGCACCAGGATCAAGGCCGTGACGGAACCTGCCACCCGAACCCGACGGGCAGGTGAAACCGGCCGTTGCCAGCCCGGCCACATCCCTGCTAGGATCCGCGCCGTTCCCACCGGGATCTTCATTGGTCAAATTGAGGCAAAGAGGAGAATTCCATGCATTCCACGACCAGTTCGTACTCCTGCAAATTGTGGTGCTTCCTGGCCCTGGGGGTGATCCTGTCGGGCATCCCCGCCGGAGCTGAAGAAGACGAATCGAATAAATTGCATTATCTGCGGGGAGCCTACCAGTATGGTTCCGTACTGGAAACCAACGATTTCGTCAAGGGCGACAATCTCAAGGGCGAACCCATAGACACCTTTCATTCCGTCCGGCTGGAATTCGGCTGGCAGACCGATGGTTCCCAGGACTGGCACCACCTGTACAACTTTCCTTCCTTCGGGATCGGGCTGTACAGCGCCGACTACTTCAATGAAGAGGAACTGGGCAAGCCCACCTCGCTGTACGGTTTCTTCTGCTGGCCCGCCAAGCGGTGGTCGCCCCGCTGGCAATGGAACGTGGACATTGCCTTCGGGTTGACCGACAATTGGGTGGCCTACCATCCGGAGACCAACCCCAAGAACATCGCCCTCGGGGCCGGCCACTCGGTCCACATCGACCTTGGGACCAATATCGAGTACAAATTAGCCCGGCACTGGTCGCTGCTGGGCGGATTCTCCCTGACCCACTTTTCCAACGGGGGATCCGCGCAGCCCAATTCCGGCATCAACCAGATCGCGCCCCTTCTCTTTGTGAAATACAATTTCCAGGAATATGAACTTCCGGCCAGACGTACGGACATCGCGGCTTTTGAACCCAACTGGAGACTGGGAATCATCCCCTCGGTCGGCAAGCGCAACGTGTCCCACAATACGGCCGATTTGCCCAATCCCGAAAACACCATCTACAAGGATTATTTCATCGGGACCTTGCTGGCTACCTTGACCCGGCAGGTCAGCCATGTGACCTGCTGGGCGGCCGGCCTGGACCTCACCTACGACGAGTCGGTGGATGATCTCGTCTGGATCGAAAACCTCAGCACGGGCCAGACGAGCAGTGTGTCGAAATGGGACAGATGGAGTGTGGGGTTTTTCGGCGGGTATGAACGCGTGGTGAACCGCGCCCATGTGATCGTCCACGTGGGTTACATGGTCCTGCGCAGGGACGTGGAAACCCAGGTGCCCCGGCTGTTCCAGCGCTTGGGACTGCGTTACTACGTCTGGGATAACGTATCCGCGGGCCTGAACGTGAGGCTCAACGACTTCTCACGCGCCAACAACCTGGAATTCAACCTGGGCTACTGGTTCGGGTCGTGATCCGGAGGAAACGGACAGGCACGGGTGCTGGAAAACCCGTCAGAAAACCCGTCGGGAGATGAAGGTCCAGTCGCCGGGGAGGACCTCAACCGCGGGGATGATCTGCGTGGATAGTTTTTCCCCGTCGCGCCCCAGAAGTTCCACCTGCAGGTCATAGGTGCCGGGCGGCAGGGAGATGCGCGCGAGATTGACGTGTTCGGGCAGCGTCAGCCAGCTCCTGGTGTCCGCGCTTTCGGTCACCGCCCCGAAGATGTTGGCCGCCAGACCCGCCCAGCGGCCCCCCGCTTCTTCAGCCCCCCGCGTGGTCAGATACTTGGTCAATCCCCTGAGGATGGTCTTGAAGAAGATGCTGGGTTTTTCCGCGTCGAAGGTGATGCGGGCCTGCCGGGTGCAGTTCTCCACCCGTGTGGTCACGGTGTGGTCTCCCGCGAGACCCGCGGTCACGCGCGCGCCGGCGACGGGGCCGGGTCGGTTGTCATCGAGCTGGGGCGCCGCCACCGACACCCAGTACTCCACCTTCCGGCCCTTGGTCAGGGCCTGCATGTTGCCCATGCCGGCCCAGATCTGCCAGGACCAGTAATCGGGATCGTTATAGGCCTCTCCCTGGAAGATGGGAAAGTCGAACCTGATCTGGCTCTTTTGGGCCACGAAACCCGATTCCAGAAGCAGGACCACTTCACCTGTTCCCTTGCGCCAAGCCGCCGCATTTTCGTAATCCTCGCGGGTTTGGGGCAGGCCGTCGTCGTCCTTGCCAAAAGCGAAGATATCGGGACAGGTTTTGTGCAGTTGGTCCAATTCGCCCCGGAAACCGATCCGGCCGGCCACCCGGGTCAGGTCACGGCCCAGTGACGGGGGAATGTCGAGGTTCAGCAGGGCATGATTCTTCTGATACGCCACCGCCGCGTTGCGGTAGGCGATGAAGGCGTCATTGAGCTCGCCGTCCCAGTCGTAGAGCATGCCGCTGTAGTAGAGAAGGAAGGCGTTGTTGCGGATCTGCTCGAAGTCCCCCTTGTCCTCGTCCCGCAAACCGTTCAGGGTCGCATCAACGTACTTGGACATCAGCTGGCTGGCCCTGCGGGCTTCGACCTGGGCTTCGTTTCGCTGCCCGAGGTAGATGTAGTTCAATCCCTTGTAGAAGGGAACCATGGCCATTTCGAAGGGCCGGGCCCGGTAGCTGATGGCGTTGTCGTTTGAGAAAAGGGAAAAGGCGCCCTCGGAGATGGACTTGGTGTACAGGTCGTCGGCGGTGCGTTCGGCGGCGGCGAAGGCTTCGTTGCTTTCGGCGAAGCGGTCTGCGTAATGCAGGATGAGGCCGCGTTCGAGGTAGTACAGCAGGCGGTCCTTGCTGCCGCTTTGCTTCTCGACGGTCGCCAGGGCCTTGTCGAATTCGCCATTGGCCAGTTGGGGTCTCAGATCCTTGAACTTGGCGGTGTAGGTGGCACACCCGGTCGTCAGAAACAGGGTCCACAACAGGATCGCCAGGACGGCCGCGGTACGAGCGACCGTCCTCAAGCGAGCGGAAACAAGGATCTCAGGAAAAGACATGGGTCATCAAGGCTTGTACTTGCCCTTGCCGACGAACTTCTTGAGCTTTTCGAAACCCGCCCAGACCTTCGTGTTGTCCTCGAGATCCACCAGGTAGGCGTCCACCTGGTAGTACTTCACCGCGTCGCCGCCTTCCTGGTCCACAATCATGTTGATCTCGCCGATAAACATGTAGTCGGCGCCCTTTTCCCTGCCCCACTGCTTCATGGTCTCCTGGGAAGAGAACTCCTGCTGATCGGCGCGCTCGCCGCGGACCTGGTCCCGTTCTTCGGCGCTGGCCACAACGCGGACCCGGCCGCCGTTGATGAAATTCCTCTCCAGATCGGCGATGAAGGTCTTGGTGGCGATGTGTTCGGCGGTCTTATTGTTGACCGTCCCGACGATCAGATACGGTTTTTTGCCGTTTTCAGCCCGGAAGTCTTCGACCCAGGGACTCATGGTGATCTGGGTCGTGAGTGCGGCGGACACCTTCTGGCTGTCCACGTCGTTCCACTCGCCGGACAGGTCGATCTCCTCTTCCACGGCCACGCGGGTGACTTCCTTGCCGCCGCAGCCGGTCAGGGCGAAGATCGCCAGAACCGCAGCCAAGGTCAGGGTGAAACGAGCGAAATTCTTGATCATCGGGTTTCCTCCTTTAAGCCCCGCCATACACGTTCGGCGGTGGCGGGGATCCGGTACATCCGTACTCCCACCGCGTCGCAGATGGCGTTCACGATGGCCGGCGCGGGCCCGTCGATGGGCACCTCACCGGCTGCTTTGGCCCCGTAGGGACCTGTCGGTTCGTCAGTCGCAACCAGGATCGTGACCATGTCGGGCACGTCCAGGGACGACGCGATCTTGTAGTCCAGGAAATCGGGGTTCAGCACCCTTCCTGTCCGGTCCAGCAGGACCTCCTCAAACAGAGCGTATCCCAAACCCTGGGCCACTGCACCCTCTATTTGACCTTCGACCAATTTTGGATGGATGGGTGTCCCACAATCCACGGCCGACACGAAACGGCGTAAAAAGACCTGGCCCGTTTCCATATCGACTTCCACCTCGGCGAATTGAGCCGCAAAGGGCGGTGGGGAGTCATTCGACATGTGGCTGGCGGTGGCCATGGGCTGGATCTTGGCTTCGTAAAGCGCAAACAGGGCCACCTCGGCGATGGTCAGGCTCTGGTCCCCCGGTCCGGTGACCATGCCGTCCGCAAAAACGATGGTGTCGGGTTCGCATTCCCAGTGCGGGCCCAGGATCCCGGCCAGCTGCCCGCGCACCTGGGCCGCGGCCTTGACCACCGCGCCGCCCGAGATGTAGGTCGTGCTCGAAGCGTACGCGCCCACGTCGAAAGGAGTCAGGTCGGTGTCGGAGCTGAGAATGATTACCTGGTCATAGGAAATGCCCAGTTCCTCGGCGCACAATTGGGCCAGCACGGTGTCCGACCCCTGGCCGATGTCCGTGGCACCGACGAAAAGGTTCACGCTGCCGTCGTCGTTCAGTTTGACGGTGGCTCCGCCCCAGTCGACGCCCGCGATACCCGACCCCTGCATGGCCAGGGCCATCCCCAGGCCGCGTTTCAGGTGGGGCGCCGAAGCAGAGCGCTTGTTCCCCCAGCCGATCGCTTCGCAGCCCAGTTCGATGGCCTTCTCCAGCCCGCTGCTGTGGATGACGCGCACCAGGCCTTCCTTGCCCTCGCCCAGCTTGGCCGACAGGGGGTCGGTATCCCCCAGTTTGATGTGGTTTTTCTTCCTCAGTTCGAGCCGGTCCATCCCCAGTTCGCGGGCCACCTCGTCGATATGACACTCGAGGGCGAAGCAGCCCTGGGGAGCGCCGTAACCGCGAAAGGCCCCACTGATGGGATTGTTGGTGTAGACGCACTCAACCTGGAAGTGGATGTTGGCCACCGGATACATGGGCAGCACCTTTTGCCCGGTGTTGCCCTGCACGGTCAAGGCGTGGCTGCCGTAGGCGCCCGAGTCGGCCAACACATGCATTCGGTTGGCCACGATGGCGCCATCCTTCATCACGCCCGTGGTCATGGTGATGCGCTGGGGATGGCGGTAGCGGGCGGCCGTAAACTCCTCCTCGCGAGTGAATTCCAGGCGGACCGGCCGACCCGTGCGCAGAGCCAACACGCTAACCAGATCCTCCACCACCAGTTCCTGTTTGTCCCCGAAGCCGCCGCCGACCCGGGGCTTGATCACCCTGATCCGGGCTTCGGGCATCTCCAGGATGCGCGCCAACATGCGCCGCAGATGAAACGGCACCTGGGTGCTCGTGCGCACGATCAGGCGGTTGTCCTCATCGACCCAGGCGATGGAAACATGCGGCTCGATATGGCTGGCCTGCACCCGCGGCAGATGGTAGGTCCGGGTCACGACCAGATCGCAGTTCTTCAGCGCCGCGTCGACATCGCCCACCTGCTTGTCGATGCGTGCGGCGATGTTTGTCCGACCGGCCTCGCTGATGCCCCGGGGATCGGGCTCCTCGTGGATCAGGATGTCGCGGTTGACCAGGGCCTCGTCCATGTCCGTCAACGCGGGCAGTTCCTCGTACTCGACGGCGATATGCTCCAGGGCTGCGGTCGCCTGGGCCAAAGTTTCGGCGACCAGGACCGCCACCCGGTCACCGATGAAACGCACCTTGGGCGACAGGATCAGGGTATCGTAGGGGGACGGTTCGGGATAACTCTGCCCGGCCCGGGTGTGGGGAATGGCCTTGACGTCCCGGTGCCAGATGACGTCGACCACGCCGTCGAGCTCGAGGGCGGCGGTGGCGTCGACGTTCAGGATCCTCGCGTGCGCGTGGGGCGAGCGCAGCACCTTGGCGTAAAGCAGACCCGGCCGCGTGAAGTCATCGGTGAACACGGGTTCGCCACGGGCAAGCTTGAAGGCGTCAATTTTGGTCACGTTCTTGCCGACGACCTTCATGGTGACACTTCCAGGACGGCCGCCACAGCGAGGGCCGCCTCCACAGGTTTGACATAACCCGTGCAGCGGCAAAGATTTCCCGTCAGGGCGTGGCGGATGGTCTCTTCATCGATGGGCGGGCCCTGCTTCAGCAGGGCGTAGAGGCTGATCAGCAGGCCCGGCATGCAATACCCGCACTGGACCGCTCCGTGTTCCACGAGTTCTGTCTGGAGACGGATCATCAGGTCATCGCCCAGCAGACCCTCCATGGTGATCACACGGTGTCCCTTGATTCGCGCGGCGACCACCACGCAGGAATTGACCGGTTGGCCGTCCAGCAAAACGGTGCAGGATCCGCAGTCGCCGGTTTCACAGCCCCGCTTGACCGAGAACTGGCCCAACTCCCTCAGGGCCTCGAGCAGGGTTTGACCGGGTGCGATATCCCAATCAACGGCCATGCCGTTGAGATTGAATGAGATTTTCACGCCGCTCCCCCCTCCCGGCTTTTCCCTTCGTCAGTGAGAATCCGCTCCACCAGCCGCCGCGTCAGTACGTTCACCATGTCCCGGCGGTAATCGGCGGAGGCCCGGTGGTCATCCAGCGGATCACATTCCCCCGCGGCGATGGCCGCCACATCACGCATGACATCGAGTGTGATGGCCGCGATCTCCCGGCCCTTCAGCATCGTTTCGGCCAGGGTCGCCCGCATGGGGACCGGCGCCACGGCACCAAGGGCGATCCGGGCTTCCTGGATCCTGCCGTCATCCACCCCCAGGGCCACCGCGACCTGCACGAGGGAGATGTCCTCGGCCGTCCTGGTCAGCTTGTGCGAGGCGCAACGCCAATTGGCGCATTCTCCCGAAAGGGCCACCCCCACCAGGAGGCGGTCATCCAGGACGGTCAACCGCGGACCTACGAAAAAATCCGACAGCGGCAGGCTTTCCTGGCAGTCTTCGTCGGCGATGTAGCAGGTGGCGTCCAATGCGAGCAGGACGGGCGCCATGTCCGCCGAAGGAAGGGCATTGCAGAGATTGCCGCCCACCGTGGCGGTGGTGCGGATGGGCCGGTTGCCGCACTGGGCGGCCGCGATACTCACGGCTCCTCCCGCGTAACCCGTGACGAGGCTGTTGTCCGCGATGTTCTGCATGGTCGCCGCGGCGCCAAGAAAAAGATCTCCGTCACCGGTACGGGCGATATCGCCGATCCCGGCCTGATTGACGTCGACGACGAAATCGCAGGTCGGATGCTCCAACAGCATATCGGTCCCGCCGGCGATATAGGCCCCCTTGCCCGGACCCTTGCGCATCAGCGCAACCGCCTCGGCGGGGCTCGAGGCGAACCGATACTCCTGCAGGTTCCACATGGGGAAACTCCTTTCCATGTAGCCATGCCTGTTGACCCGAGTATACTGGGACATGTTAATCAGGCAAGAATTTACCGGCCCGTCCGGCGGAGAATAAAGATGACCGAAACCAGCCGTTTCCTGATGAAGAACATCGGCGTCCTGGTGACCATGAACCAGAGACGCGAAGTCCTGACCGACGCCTGGATCGCCGCAACCGACGGCATGATCACCGCCGTGGGCAGCGGCCCGGTCCCGGCCTTGATCGGTGACGCGCCCGCTGAGCAATTCACCCATTACGACGCTGCCGGCTGCGTGGTCCTGCCCGGCTTGATCAACACCCATCACCATCTCTTCCAGACCCGGACCCGAGCCTGGCGCGACGCGCTCGACAGTAAACTGTTCGACTGGCTCAAGACCCTTTATCCGGTCTGGGCCAAACTGACGGACGACGATTTTCATCGGGCCGCGGTGGTGGGATTCCGTGAGCTGATGCGTTCGGGCTGCACCCTGACCACCGACCATCACTATCTGTTTCCCGCGGGCGCTTCACCACACCTGATCGACATCACCATCGAGGCCGCCGCCGAGGTCGGCATCCGCTTTCACCCCACGCGAGGTTCCATGAGCCGGTCGTTCAAGGACGGCGGCCTGCCCCCCGACTCAGTGGTCCAGGACCCGGCGACCATCCTGGCCGACAGCGAACGGGTGATCGACAAGTGGCACGACCCGGAACCCGGCGCCATGGTGCGCATCGCCCTGGCGCCCTGCTCCCCGTTTTCGGTCAGTCCCGAACTGATGCGGGACACGGCGGCGCTGGCCCGCAGACACGGGGTTCGTCTGCATACGCATCTTGCTGAAACAAGGAATGAAAACGACTACTGTCACGACATTTACGGGCAGCGGCCTCTGGATTTCCTTGAGTCGGTGGACTGGTTGGCCGACGACGTCTGGCTGGCCCACGGCATCTGGTTCACTGATGAGGAGATCGCCCGACTGGGTGAAGCGGGCGTGGGCATCGCCCATTGTCCGAGCTCCAACATGAGACTCGGTTCGGGTGTGTGCCGGGTCAGGGATCTGCGCGAGGCGGGATGTCCGGTGGGTCTGGCCGTCGATGGATCGGCCAGCAACGACAGTTCGAACCTGCTGGCGGAACTGCGCCAGGCCCTTTTGCTGCACAGGGTCACCGGCGGCGCGGCGGGCATGACCGTGAACGAGGTGCTGGAGATGGCCACTCTCGGCGGTGCCGGGTGCCTGGGCCGCGGTGACGTTGGAGCCGTGGAACCGGGCCGGGCCTGCGATCTGGCGGTCTTCGATCTGGAAGCCGTCGGCTATGACGGCGCCGACGATCCCGTGGCCGCCCTGCTGCTCTGTCATCCCGAACCCGCCCGGGCCTTGGTCGTGGGGGGAAATGTCATCGACATCCCGGGGATTCGAGGGTAGGTTGTCCGGGAAATTCAGACGGAAATTTTCTCTCTTCGAAAGGAACTGCCGATGAAGGGTTTGAAGTGGATTGCGATGTTCGGCCTGATGGCCATCCTATTGACTGCCGTTGCGGATGATGCCCTGGCCCAGCGTCGGGGCGGGGGCGGCCAGGCCCGCGGAGTCCCCGCAGGCTTCCAGCCCCATTTCGAACTCAGCGCCACCTACGGCTCGATGTGGGGGGGTAATATCGATGTCTATTCGGGATTCAAGACCTACAAGCTGCGCACCGGCACCGGCGGCAGCATGGGCTTCGCCCTGGACTACAACATCCATCCCATGCAGGCCATCGAACTGAGTTACACCCGGCAGGACGGCAGCCTGGATCTGGACGACAAGGGCATCACCACCCTGACCGACATGTCGGTGAATGTCTGGCATATCGGCTCGTTGCGGACGCTGATGCCGGGCAAGGTCCAGCCCTTCGTGCTCGGCAGCCTGGGCGTGACCTACTTCAGTCCCTCGGCCGCGAGTTTCGAGCTTGACGGGGAAACCGTCTATACCCAATCCGCCACCCAGTTTTCCATCAATTTCGGGCTGGGTTTAAAGGCCTACTTCGGCGAGGCCGAGAAGGTCGGTATCCGCGCTTCATTCAAGGTCATGCCCACCATGTACAACACCGGCGCGGGCCTGTGGTTCGGCAGCGGTGGTGGAGGGGTCGCGGTCACGGGGGAAGCGATCTGGCAGTGGGAAGTGGCCGGCGGTCTGACCGTGAAATTCGGGACCTGACCAACCTTTTCGGCTGCGTTGCGTTAGTTGTATCAAACCTGGGGCGGTGAAGGCCACTGCTTGATGTACAGATCCCGTTGCGGGAAGGGAATCACTATTCCCGCGGCGGCCAGGGCCTTGTAGATGCGGGTGTTGATCTCGTCACGGACCCGCCCCCGGAAAATGGGGTGTTTGACCCAGACCAGAACCTGAAAATCGAGGCTCGACTCCCCCATCGCAATGAAACGCACCACCGAGGGCTGGTCCTCGCTGGTGTGGGGTACCTCCTTTGCGCATTCGAGCAGGATCTCCCTCACCTGGTCCACATCGCTGCCGTAGGCCACGCTGGCGTTCACCCGCACCCGCATCCTGGGCGACGGACCGCTGGATTCGTTGATGATCTTGGCGTTGCCGATTACCGCGTTGGGCACGGTGACCTCGACGTTGTCGCGAGTCAACAGGCGGGTCGAACGCATACCGATTTCGGTGACCACCCCCCGTGTATCACCGTCGATGATGATGTACTGGCCCACCTTGTAGGGCGCGTCCATCAGGATGAAAACGCCCGAGATGAAGTTGGCCAGGGTATCCTTGGCCGCGAAACCCACCGCGATGCCCATGACCCCGGCGCTGGCCAGCCAACTGGTCAGATTCACGTGCCAGGCCGACATGATCAGATAGGTCATCAACCCGAACAGGGCGACCTTGTAGCTGAACTGGATCAGGGGCAGGGTCTGGGGCTGGATCCACTGGTACTTGTCCGCGTTCGCGCTCAGCTTCTTGAAGACGATACTGCCGATACCGTTCAGGAAACGGCCCCAGATCAGAATCATCAAGGTGGCGGTGATGCTGGAGATCACCGTGTCGATCCGCTCTGTCCGAACAAAATCAACGGTGGCGATGTGGACGCCCTGCAGAAGCACCGTCCGCAGGATAGCCGGCCACAGGATTTCGAAGACCCGATCGTCGACGTTGGAGGCTGTCTTGCGGGAAAGCCGGAGCAACAACGGCATGACCAGAATGCGCAGCAGGACGGCGACAACGACAGCCAAACCAATGATGATCGCCACTCGCCAGTACTGGTTCTGCAGATAGATATCGAGCCAGGTATTAAGCTGTTCCACGTTCTTCATTCCTCCGGAATGGCAGGTCTGACCTTCAGCACTTTTTCCTTGCGGATCTCCACCGTGCCCGGTTTGGCGCCGCGCGGTTTGGTCACGTAGCGCCCCCTTGTGCAGCTGACCGCCACCTGCTTTGATTCCCGCTTCTTGCTGTGCCAGGCGGCCACCGCGGCGGCCGCCTTGATGGTGCCGTTGTCCGGCTCCTCGCCCGCGGGCACCCGCAACAGGACGTGGCTGCCGGCAAGACCCTTCACATGGAACCAGTAGTCATTGGCTTTGGCCATCTTGATGGAAAGATGGTCGTTGTCCTGGTCCATTTTCCCGGCCAGAACGATCCACCCGCCGGGCAGTTCATACTGCCAGAGCCTGGGTTCGAATCGTTCGTACGGCGCGCGTCGGGTCATGGTGCCTCGGAACCCTTGTAACCCACCACCGTGATGCTGTAAATGCCGAATCCACTGTCCTTGAGCCCGGCCGCGGCTTCGGCGCCCATCACGTCCACCAGCAGTTGGTCCGGCAGATGCACCTGTCGGGTGGAGCGGATGGAAGCGTCGTCGAACCCGGCCGCCTTGATGGTGTCCATGTATTCGTCCTTCCGCTGGGCGCCCGCCACGCAGCCGGCGTAGGCGATGGCCGCTTCGGCCAATTCCGCGGGCAGATCCCCCTCCAGCACGATGTCGGACACGCAGAAGTGGCCGCCCGGCTTGAGCACCCGGTGGATCTCGGTGAAGGCACGCTGTTTGTCCGGCACCAGGTTCAGCACGCAGTTGCTGACCAGGACGTCGGCGATGCCGTCGCCCAGGGGCATTTCCTCGATTTCACCCAGGTGAAACTCGACGTTGTCGAAATTCAACTTGGCGGCGTTGGCCTTGGCCTTGGACACCATGTCGGGCACCATGTCCAGACCGATGACCCGACCCTCCTTGCCCACGATGGCCCTGACCACGAAGACGTCGTTGCCCGCGCCGCTGCCCAGGTCGATCACGGTCTGACCCGCCTCGAGACCGGCGTATTCCGTCGGGATGCCGCAGCCCAACCCCAGGTCCGCCTCGGGAAAATATCCATCCAGGCCCTGGTAGTTCTCGGCGAAACTGGTTCCGCCGAGCGTGTCGCCGCACCCGGTAGGCCCGCAGCAGGTGCCGCCCTGGCGGGCGATTTGGCCGTACTTGGTCTTGACGATGTTCTTGAGTTCATCCGCACTTTTCATTTGTCTCTCCTTCGCTGTTGCAGCAGGCGATGCCTTCGAACAGCCGGGCGAAACCCAGTTGTGCCCTGGCCACGGCCTCCATATCCAGACAATAGCAGATCCGCGGTCCTTCGATCTCGCCCCGGATCAAACCCACTTTCTTCAGTTCCTTCAGGTGCTGGGAAACGGTCGATTGGGACAGGGGCATGCGGTCCACGATGTCACCGCAGATGCAGGCCCGCCCGGCGAGGATCCGCAGGATCTCCAGCCGGCCCGGATGCCCCAGTGCCTTGGCCAGATCGGCCATGGCAACCAGGTCCTTGCTGAATTCCTCAGTTTTTCTTTCAGCCACGACAGCCTCCTTTATCGTTGATCGCAAATTTACGATAAAATTCAGGTTCCGCAAGCTGAAATCTCGGGATTTTTGCCGGAACTTTTCTCGCAGATTGCAGTTTCGGGGGAATTGCGCTTATATTTGGCGCCAATTTACTCGTATTCACCCGGAATTATTGCCAACCCCTGAGGAGTCTTCGCGATGATCGAAGTTCGCGGTATCACCAAGAGCTTCGGGACCATGTGCGCGCTCGACGACGTCTCGTTCAAGCTGGACCGTGGAGAAATCCTCGGCTTCCTGGGCCCGAACGGCGCCGGCAAAAGCACGACCATGAAGATCATCACCACTTTTCTGGCCCCCGACCAGGGCCAGGTCATGGTGGATGGAATCGATGTCCTGGAGCGTCCGCTCGATGTGCGGCGGCGCATCGGCTACCTGCCGGTGTTGGTTCCCCTGTACCCGGAAATGAACGTCACGTAGTCCATTACCTTCGTGGGCCTGGCGGGCGGCGTGTCGGCGGGCGGGTTGCGCACCCGGCTCGACTGGTGCGTCGAGGAATGCGGCCTGGTCACTGAATACAAGAAGAACATCGGCGATCTCTCCAAGGGCTTCAAGCAGCGGACCGGGCTGGCCCAGGCGCTCATCCACGACCCCGAGATCCTGATCCTGGACGAGCCCACCAGTGGCCTGGATCCCCTGCAGATCCTAGGCATCCGCGACCTGATCAAGAGACTGGCCGGGGAGAAGACGATCATCTTCTCGACCCACATTCTCCAGGAAGTCAGTCCGGTGACCGACCGCGTGGTGATCATCAACGAGGGCCGGATCATCGCCGACGGCAACATCGGCGACCTGTCCCGCGACGCCATGGGCACCAACCGTGTGTTCGTCGGCACCCGCCAGGAAACGGCCTCCGTCGAATCGGCCCTGAGGGAGCTGTCCGAGGTGACCGAGGTCCGCCCCCTGCCCGCGGGCGAGGGCTGCCGCTTCGAGGTACGCGGCTCCTTCGATTCCGACCTGGTCGGGGCCGTGGACCGGTTGGCGCGCAGCCGGAACTGGGATCTGACCCAACTGTACGAGGCCGCCTTCAGCCTCGAGGACACCTTCATCTCCCTGACCCGCCGGGCCGGCGATCGCGGACGCGGCGACCTGAAGGGGGTGGCGTAGATGCAGAGCACTCTGACCATCTTCAGGCGCGAGTTCGCCTCCTATTTCAACAGTCCCATCGCCTACATCTTCATCATCGCGTTTTTGGTGCTGAATTCGGGGCTGTTCATGACCGGGTTCTTCCTGAACGGCGCGGCGGATCTGCGGTCCTTCTTCGGGAACCTGCCGTTTTTCCTGATCTTCTTCATTCCCGCGGTGAGCATGCGGCTGTGGGCCGAGGACAAACGGACCGGCACCTTCGAGCTGCTGATGACCCTGCCGATACGCGCCCGCGAAGTGATGATGGGCAAGTACCTGGCCGCCCTGGCCTTCTACCTGGTCGCGCTGGCCGGCACCCTGCCCCTGCCGATCATGGTCTCGGCCCTGGGCAATCCCGACCTGGGCGCGATCTGGAGCGGGTACATCGGCGCCGCCCTGCTGGGCGGGCTCTACCTCGCGGTAGGGACCTTCACCAGCGGGTTGATGCGCGACCAGATATCCGCCGTGATCCTGGGGATCATGGCTTGTTTCCTGATCTTCATCGTCGGCGTGCCCGGCGTGGCCGCGACCATCGACGGCTGGCTTCCCGGCTTCGGCTCCTTCCTCCAGCACTATCTTGGCCTGTCGGGTCATTTCGATATGATGCTGCGGGGCGTGATCACCCTGGGCGACCTGGCCTACTTCCTGGGCCTGACCGCCGTGTTCCTCTCCCTTAACACGCTCTGGTTGAAAGGGAGGAAGTACTGATGAACAGCAAACGCGGAAACTTCCGTATCACCTTCGCCGTGTCGGCCGTGCTGCTGACCGCCATCGCCTTTTTTCTGGTCTCGGTGCTGGACAACTTTCCCGGGGCCCGCCTTGACATGACCAGCGACAAGCTGTTCACCATGTCCCCGGCCGCGGCCAAGATCCTCCAGGGTCTGCAGGTGCCGGTGCAGGTAAAACTGTACATCACCCCCAGCGAAAAGATGCCGACCCAGCTGCGCAACCTCGAACGGGACATCACCGAACAGATGCGCAACTTCGAGCAGGTGGCCGACGGCATGCTCGATTTCCAGGTCTTCAACCCCCAGGACGACGAGGAGATGCAGAAGACCCTGGGCGCCAAGGGGATCCGACCGTTCCAGGTCCAGTCCATCGAGAAGGACGAGATGGGCATCAAACTGATCTGGAGCGCGATGACCATCGCCTACAAGGACAACCCTGAAGAGGTGCTGCCCCAGGTCCTGCCGCAGAGTCTGCCCGCCCTTGAACAGGACATCATCGGCCCGGTCTTTCGTCTGACCCGGGAAAAGGCGCCCAAGATCGCTGTATTCGGCCCCAAGAAGCCGGTCGACCAACAGCTGGCCATGATGTACCTGCAGCAGGGCATGCAGCCGCCCGAACCCACCGAGCAGTACGCCCAGATCGCCGAGTTGATGCGCCAGGGCCACTACGAGGCGGTGCCGATCGAGCTGACCGAGGCCTCCCCCGTTCCCGAGGACGCGGACGCCCTCATCGTGATGGCCATCGGTCCTCTGGGTGAGCGGCAGGTTTACGAGATCAACCGGACCCTGCGCCGGGGCGTGCCGGTGGTCATGGGACTGCAGGCCCACCAATACGGCTACAGCCCTGCTACGAGGGGTGGCTGGTCCATCAGCGCTCAAGGACTGGAAACGGGCCTGGAGCCCATGCTGGCGGAATTCGGCCTGACCGTCTCCGAGGACCATTTCATGGACACCGCCATGGAGGTCATCAATCTGCCGCGTGAAGTGAACCTGGGCGGTCTGCGCATGCAGACCCAGGAACCGGTCCGCCTGCCGATCCAGATCCGGGTGACCGAAGCGCAGATGGACCAGGATTCCCCCCTGGTCAACCGCATCGGCGCCATCTTCTACCTGTGGGGCACGCCGATCATCAGCGATGCCGACCAGCTCGCGACCCACGGTCTGCAGTTCACGGAACTGATGCACAGCAGTGACAACGCCTGGTCCGAGACCTGGACCGAGGGGCCCGTGACCGCGGCCATGCTCAGCCCCGAGGGCAAGACCATGACCGGAGCCCAGCCGCTGGCCGTTCTCGTCCAGGGCGTCTTCCCCGACACCTATGAAGGCAAGGACGTTCCCGCCTGGCCGGAAGCCGGGAATCCGGCGGCAGCCGAGGAAGATCCCCTGACCAAGGGCCCGACCACGCCCGCCCCGGTGGATCCCCAGCCAGGCAGCCTTTTTCTCATCGGCAACGCCAAGATGTTCGACGACAACATCCTGGCCGCCGGTCAGAACGCCCTGCTGCTGCTCAACGCCGTGGATTACCTGGCCGGATCCAAGGACCTGCTGGACATCCGCAGCAAGACCCTGACCCAGCGGGTGATCAAGCCGGTGGAAGCCAGGGAGAAGATGATCTGGCGGATCGTCGCGGTGCTGCTGGTGCCTTGCATCATCGCGGTCTTCGGATTCATACGCGCGGGCGTACGGCGCAAGGAAGCCACCCGGTATCGCGAGACCATCAAGCATTCGACCGACTTGGTCGGCTAAAGAAGGATGATGACGATGATCAAGAACCGTAACATCCTGATCCTGGCCGCGGTCCTCCTGGTGCTGCTCGGAATCAGCCTGGTCCAGAAAGCGGCCCACAAGAAGAGCACCAACCGGTCTTCCACGGTGAAGGTCGTCGAGGGCACGGTCACGGCCGACCAGTTGGACCGTATCACCCTGGGACGGGGAGAGGATGAAGAGGCAGTGGTGCTTCTCTCCACGCCCACCGGCTGGGTGGTCGCCAGCGCCTGGGATGCCCCCGCCAGTACCCAACGCCTCGACGCGCTGCTGCGCCACGTGAGCGATCTCAGCGGCGAGTTCAGGTCGGACAACGAATCCGTGCTGGCCGATTACGGCCTGGCTGAGGACGGAGCGGTGAAGGTCCGGGCCTACGACAAGGAAGGCAACCTGGCCCTCGCGGTGGACATCGGCGGCAAGCCGGAGCGCTTCCCCGGCAACTTCATCCGACAGCCCGGTTCAAGCGCGGTGTACCTGAGCCAGGTCAACCTGCTCTCGCAGCTTGGCCTCTACGACGGGCCCGCCCTGCCCGGCAACCATCATTTCCTCGATCTGCAGGCGGTCAAGGAAGACCGCGAGGCGGTGGACCGGGTCATCCTGAACGACGGTGAACAGGTTCTCGAACTGGTCAAGGAGTTCGCCGAGGAGATGCCCGCCGTGGGACAAGAGACCGTGAACCAAGAAATCGTGGGTGGGGAGAACGAACCCGTCGGCCTGGACCGCACTACCTGGGAGTGGAAACTGACCACGCCCCAGTCCAAGGCCCTGGCCAAGACCAAGGCCGACGGCGTGCTGGGCTCCCTGGTCAGTATTCGGGCCGTGGATGTGGATGATCCCGCCGGCGACCTCGCCGCCTACGGGTTGGCCGAACCGTCACGCACCGCGACCATGGTCCGCCAGGACGGCACGGAAATGACCATCGAATTCGGGAATCCGCGGGAACCGGTGGGCGATATCCAGGCAGGTGTCTGGATGAAGGTCCGCGGGGAACCCAGGATCTGGATCGTGACCGAGTACACGTTGAACAACATTTTCAAATCGGTGGAGGATCTCCTGCCCCAGGAATAATCTCCTCCTCACGAATCTTGATGAAAAGGCCCCCCAAGGGGCCTTTTTTTTGCACGGTTTCCCCGGATTGAAGTACATTCCATCTGCATTGGCTGAGTGCGGGCGGATGGAAAACCGGGTGTGGAAAGGGCTTGTTTCCCTGTCAAGGCCCTGGGGGTTATTTCGTGAACCGCATGTGGTTGCTTGCCTTCTCCATCAACTTGAAGAGAAAGCTCTGGCTGGTTGGCGTTATCGGCCTGTATGTGTTTGCGTCCCTTGCGTGGAGAGGCGGGATTCCCCCGACGGATATCGGCCTGATTACCCTCTGTTTCTTCTGTGAGTTGATGGACAGCTCCCTGGGCATGGGTTACGGGACAACCCTCACCCCGGTCCTGCTTGCCGTGGGTTACCAACCGCTGGAACTTGTGCCGACGATTCTGTTGTCGGAATTCCTCAGCGGATTCGCTTCATCATATTTTCACCACGAATCCGGCAACGTGGACTTTTCCCGCCGCTCGCGGGATTCCCGCATCGCCCTGTTGCTGGCCCTCGGAAGTGTTGTCGGGGTCTCCGTGGGTGTTTCCCTGGCCGTGCAGATTCCTACCCATGTCCTGAAGATCGTCATCGGAACGATCATTACCTTGGCCGGAATCAGCATCTGGATTCTTCACAACCGTGTCCTGGTCTACCGGACGTGGAAGATGTTCGCCCTGGCTTCGGTGGCGTCGTTCAACAAGGCGCTCAGCGGAGGAGGCTACGGCCCGTTGATGACCAGCGGCCAGATCCTCAGCGGGATCAAGGGAAAATCATCGGTCGGAATCACTTCGTTCGCTGAAGGTTTCACCTGCCTGGTCGGCGTCATTCTCTTTCTGGGCAAGGGACAGGGCTTCACCCTCGATCTTTTGGTTCCCGTATTGACCGGAGCCCTGCTGTCGGTCCCCTTTTCCACAGAGTTCGTCAAGCATATCAATGAAAACATCTTCAAGAAGATGATCGCCGCCTTGACCGTGGTCATGGGACTCTTCACCATTTTCAAAGTTCTGATTTGACCCGGCGACGGCAAGGTTTCCCTACAACGACGCCATGTGTTAGATTTCCATTTCCTACCCGCTTTTCCGGGTGGGCCCAGTGGAATGTCCTACAGGCAGGAGGAACGCAGTGAGTGGACTGCTGCTGAAAAACGGAACCATTCTCGACTACTTCCCCCTGGCCATGGACGCCGAGGCCAGTCCCAGGGTGGAGGCTGTCGATCTGAGAATCGCCGGCGACCGAATCACCGAACGCGGGACCGGACTTCAACTCGCCGCCGGTGAAGAGGTCATCGACCTGCAGGGCCGGACCGTCATGCCCGGAAACATCAACGCCCACGGCCACCTCTATGCCGCCCTGGCGGTCGGCATGCCCCTGCCCAAGGGTCCGCTGGAAACTTTCACCGACATCCTGACGGAAATCTGGTGGCCCCTGGACCGGGCCCTCGACACCGACGCCATCTACCTCAGCGCCCTGGCCGGCAGCTGGGACGCCGTTCGCTGCGGCACCACCCTTATCTTCGACCACCACGCCAGCCTGGCCTGCGTGGGAGGTTCGCTGGACCGGGTGGAACAGGGCATCGCGGAGGTCGGTCTTCGGGGCTGCCTCTGTTACGAAGTGACCGACCGGGGCGGCAAGGGACAGCGCGACACCACCCTGGAGGAGAACGAGCGTTACCTGCAGAAACTGCTGGACGCACCCCGGTCCGGCGTGCCTCGGTTCCGGGGCATGGTCGGCGCCCACGCCAGCTTCACCCTGGAAGAACGCACCCTGGAGTTGCTGGAAGGCATCTGCAGCCGCATGGGCGCTGGGTTGCACATCCATCTGGCCGAGGGCACGACCGACCGCGAAGTCAGCCACGACCGCGGCTGGAAGGACCCGCTGGACCGGCTGGCCGAATTCGGGCTGGTCAGGCCGGGCAGCATCTTCTCCCACGGCGTGGACCTGTCCCCCATCGACATGCAGACCCTGGAGGAAAAAGGCGTCTGGCTGATCCACTGCGGCCGTTCGAACATGAACAACGGCGTGGGCCGGGCTCCGGTGGACCGCTTCCCCGCCAACTGCGGGATCGGCACCGACGGGCTGGACGACAACATGTGGGGCGAGCTGCGCACCACGTATTTCCGGGGTAACGAGGGTGGCCGTGGTCCCCTGAGCCACGCCGATGCCGCCCGCTTCTGGCTGGGTAATTTCCGCCTGGCCCGCGAGATCTTCGGCGAGCCCTTCGGCAGCCTCGACGGCGGCGCCCCGGCCGACCTCATCCTCCTGGAAAACTTCCAGAAGACTCCCCTGACCACCGAAACCTGGCTCGGACATCTGCTGTTCGATTTCCACCCCTGGGACATTCACGCCGTCTACGCCGGAGGCCGGCGCGTCTATCTGAACGGCGACAGCCCGCCCGTGGATGCCAAGCTGCTGCAGGAAACCGCCGCCAGGATCTGGAAAGCGATGGGGTTGAACGCATGAAGGGCGCCAACGCCGCCGACTCGATCCGGACACTGGTCAGTGAACAGGAACAACCCCTCATCGCCTTCCTGAGGGACATCATCGCCCTGCCGAGCCTGTCCGGGCAGGAAGAGGCGGTGGTTCGCCGCGTCGCCCAGGAGATGCGCGAGGTGGGCTTCGACGAGGTCGTCATCGATCCCCTGGGCAATGTCCTGGGCCGGATCGGGGACGGCCCGCGCGTGATCGCCTTTGACGCCCACCTGGACACCGTCGATGTTACGGACCGGGACCAGTGGGAGTTCGATCCCTTCACCGGCAAGCTCGCCGGCGGCAAGGTGTTCGGACGCGGCGCCGTGGATCAAAAAGCCGGCATGGCGGGCATGGTCTACGCCGGCGCCGTCATGAAGGAGCTGGACCTGCTGGACGGCTGCCAGGTCTGGATGGTCGGCTCGGTCATGGAGGAAGACTGCGACGGCCTGTGCTGGCATCACATCCTCGAGGAAAAAATCCTTACTCCCGAGCTGGTCGTGTCCACCGAACCGACGGGCCTGCGGATCAACCGCGGCCAGCGGGGACGCATGGAAATCCGGGTCCGGGTCAAGGGGCGCTCATGCCACGGCAGCATGCCCCACCTCGGCGACAACGCCATCTACCGCATCACACCGGCGGTGCGGGCCATCGAAGAGCTCAATGAGCGCTTGCGGGACGATCCCTTCCTCGGCAAGGGCACCTGCACCGTGACTTGGATCGGCAGCCGGGGGCCCAGCCTCTGCGCGGTGCCCGACGAGGCCGAGTTTCACATCGACCGACGACTGACCACCGGTGAAACCCGTGAGTCGGCCCTCGCCGAAGTGGAAGCCGCACTGGCCGCCGTCGGGGTCGACGCGGAGGTCTTCACCCTGAGATACGAGGAAAAGGCCTGGACCGGGCTGGTCTACCCGATGGAGAAATACTATCCTACCTGGGTGCTGGACGAGGGACATCCCGCACTGGCCGCCGCCGGCCGGGCCTTCACCCAGGTGACCGGTCGCCGCCACGAGATTTCCCGCTGGACCTTCAGCACCAACGGCGTTGCCATCATGGGCCTGCACGGCGTCCCCTGTTTCGGGTTCGGTCCCGGGCAGGAAGACAATGCCCACTCCGCCAACGAATTCGTGCCCGTCCAGGACGTCCTGACGGCCTGCGCCTTTTATGCCGCCCTGCCCGGTGAACTTGTCCGCTCCTGAACTCGACACCAGGCACCCTGCGGCTGAATTGCTTGATTCAAGCGGTTTTCCGCACTTTGGCGGCCGAATTGGTTTGACAAATATTGAGGTGATTTGATATAATATCACCATCGCCCAAGGCCCCGCGGAACCGCGGCCCGTTGGTTCGGGGCCTTTCCATGAACCCTGCCGGAACGGGAGTTCGATGATGCACAGGTTAATTTTTCTCATGTCTGTATTCTGCCTTTTGGCTGGTCCGGCCCTCGCCCAGACCAGCAATCTGCTCATCACCGAGTACGTGGAAGGATCGGCCGAGAACCAGGCTCTGGAGATCTTCAACGGCACCGAAGATCTCATCGATCTGGGCTCGTATTCCATCGAGCGGTTTTCCAACGGCAGCACCACCTCCGTCAGCATCCCCCTGGACTCGGTGGACCTGCAGCCGGGCGACACCTGGGTCATCGTCAATTCCCTGGCCGATCCGGTGCTGCTTGCCATGGCCGACCAGACCAGCGGCGATCTGAATTTCAACGGGAACGACGCCCTGGTCCTGGCCTTCGCCGGCAACCAGGTCGTGGACAGCTTCGGCAGGGTCGGTGAAGATCCTGGGGATTACTGGTCCTGCGCCGCGGGCAACACCCAGAATCACACCCTGCGCAGACTGAGCAGCATCTGTTCCGGGGATATGGTCATTGACGACGAATTCGATCCCTGCCTCGAATATTCCTTCTTCGCCAGCGACGTGTTCACCGGCTTGGGAACCCATATCGCCGACTGCGGCGCCGTCGGTGACGGCGATCCCACCTGGGGTACCTTGAAAGCGAGTTTCCGGTAGCGACTCCTGCTCCTTTGTCGATCACCCGCCCGCCGCTCCGGTGGGCGGGTTTTTTTGTGGAACCGGATGACATGCGGGTTTGCTTTGGTCGGCGGCCTTGGAGTATGTTTTCCCCGGTTGCGGAACCCCACGGAAAGGAATCACCATGACCAAGGACCTCAAGGGCCGGCATTTCATTTCCACCCAGGAATGGTCCGACGACGAGATCGAACTGTTGCTGGCGACCAGCGCTGATCTGAAGAAGAAGTTCGCCGCCGGTGAGCCTCACCGTCTGTTGCCGGACAAGACCCTGTTCATGATGTTCTACGAGCAAAGCACCCGCACCCGGAATTCCTTCGAAGCCGGCATGACCCAGCTCGGCGGACACGCCCACGATCTGACGCCCGAAAAACTTCAGGTCAGCCACGGGGAAACGGCCGAGGACACCGCCCGCGTGCTCAGCCGTTTCGGGCACGGCATCAGCATCCGCAACTGCGACTGGGGCAAGGGCAACCGCTTCATCCGCACCGTGGCCGAGATGAGCACCGTGCCGGTGATCAACATGCAGTGCGACCTGTACCATCCCTGCCAGGCGGTGGCCGACCTGATGACCATCCGGGAGAAATTCCCCGACGGGATCAAGGGCCGCAAGATGGTCGTCAGCTGGACCTATGCGCCCAGTTACGTCCGGCCCATCTCGGTGCCCCAGTCCGAGATCATGCTGATGACCCGTTTCGGCCTGGACGTGACCCTGGCCCATCCGCCCGAGTTCAAGCTCCTGCCCGAATTCATCGCCCAGGCGGAGGCCAACGCCGCGGCGGCGGGAACGAAATTCGAGATGGTCGACGACATGGACGCCGCCTTCGAGGGCGCTCATATCGTCTATCCCAAGAGCTGGGGGTGCCTGGTGCATGAACCCGACCGCGAGGCTGCGGTACAGCATATCGAAAAATATCCCGGCTGGGTGTGCAACGAGGAGCGGATGGCCCTGACGGATCCCGGTTCCATCTACATGCATCCCTTGCCCGCCAGTCGGGGCGCCGAAGTCACCGACGCGGTGATCGACGGCCCCCACTCCGTGGTCTGGGACGAAGCCGAGAACCGTCTGCACACCGCCAAGGGCCTGATGGCCCTGACCATGTAGGAGAAGCCATGACCGGACCGGTGGACAACCTTCCAGCAGTCACCAGCAATCCTCACTGGCAGGGCTATCGTTGCGTGGTCTGCGATCGGGAATATGACCCGGATTACGACGGCTTCGTGTGCGGTGACTGCGGCGTGGACGGAATTCTGGATGTGGTCTACGACTACGGGCCTCTCTCGGCCGCGGGCCGAGTCACCGAAGATGGTCTTCATGGCCTGTGGCGTTTTGCCCCTCTGCTGCCGGTCAGACCCTCGGCCGACCATCCGGCCTGGACTCTCGGCGACACCCCCGTCCATGATGCCGACCGACTGGCCCAGCACCTGGGTCTGCGGTCGATGGTCCTGAAGGATGACACTGGTCTGCCCTCGGCCAGTCTCAAGGACCGCGCCGCCGCCGTGGCGTTGGTCCGCGCCCGGCAATTGGGCATCGATCATCTGGCCTGCGCCTCGACCGGCAACGCCGCGGCCAGCCTGGCGGTTTTGACCGCGCGGGCAGGCATGACCTGCACCATCTACGTTCCGGCCTCGGCCCCACAGGCCAAACTGGCCCAGTTGATCCTCCACGGCGCCACGGTCGTACCGGTGGACGGAACCTACGACCAGGCGTTCGACCTGTCCCTGACGGATATTTCCCGGCATCGGTGGTACAGCCGCAACTGCGCCCACAACCCGTTGCTGGTTGAAGGCAAGAAAACAGCGACTTTTGAGATGGCTTCCGCCCTGACCGGAGGATTCACCGGGAGCGATGGGGATCTGCCCGACGCGGTCCTGGTCCCGGTGGGAGACGGCTGCATCATATCTTCGGTGTGTAAAGCGTTCAGGGAATTGCACGAGGTCGGCTTGATCGGCAAGGTTCCCCGCGTCGTCGGGGTCCAGGCCGCCGGGGCCGCGCCTTTGGCCCATGCCTGGGCAATGGTCGGGAAATCGCCGGGTGATCTTTCCGGTCGTGAGATTCTGGCCGCGGTCCGCCCGGTGGAGGCAGAGACCATCGCCGATTCCATCCGGGTCGGCATTCCCCGCAACCGGGTCAAGGCCTGGCGGAACGTCGCAGCCAGCGGCGGAGCTTTTCTGGCGGTCGAAGATGCGGCCATCGTGGAGGCCATCGGCCTGCTGGCCCGCCTGGCCGGTGTCTTCGCTGAACCGTCGGGCGCGGCGGGATTGGCCGGAGTCCTTGCGGCCCTGGAAAAGGGTCTGATCAATAACAGGGAGAAGATCGCCGTGCTGGTGACCGGCCACGGCCTGAAGGATCCCACCGCGGGCCTGGCAGGCGTGGTGCTGCCGGATACGGTGCCGCCTCTTCCTTGACGGGGATTGATTGTGCCCCCGGGGGCACTTTTCATGGCAGGATCCTCCTTCCATCCATCCGCCCGCCGGAACCGAATTCCTACAATAAAAATCCCGGCCCCTTGTCGAGACCGGGATGGGCTACAACACCACAATCGGCAAAATCAGAGGAATGACCAGACCGACCCATCGGCACCGTCCTGAACGCCAACACCCATGGTGGTGAGTTCGTCCCGGATCCGGTCGGCGGCCTCCCAGTCCTTGGCCTGCCGGGCGTCCATGCGTTGTCCCAGCAATTCCTCCACCCTGGTGATATCCAGCCCCAGGGGTCATACGCCGCATGCCCATTTGGCGGCAAATAATTGGGGTCATTTAAAACCTCAATTGTGGAGTACCATAATCTGTACCAAGGAGGATTCGTACCGTAAAGCTGGGCCGTAGTGTAACCGTATACGACGGGGTCGTTGATTGAGCCTTTGTAGGGCCACGTATCCCAATCGTAAATTCGAACTGAATTTGTCTCAATTCCCGTAGGTCCCCAATTCTCATAATAATCCGTTTTATTTTCAGAAAAATATATCCCAAGCTGGGTATTCCCCAATGCTCCAACAAAATAATCGAACTCGAGCTGGACGTACATTGCTGCCGGACTTCCCACATAAGTTGTCTCGAATGGAATTGCCCAATCGCAATTATTACTTCGATCTGGCTCCCAGATGGCAATTCTGGGAACTGCCCATCCAGTTGGATCATCCAATACCATTTTTGAATGATAGGCCAAATTATAATAAGTTGTATTGTTATTAATAGTAGAATAGTAACAAAAAGGACTAGGGAAAAAATAGTCACCGAAGCAGGGCGAAACCAGAAATACAGTAAAGACAACTATTGACAAACAAATATTGTATTTCATTTTAAACCCCTAACAATACTTTCGAATAAACTTAACGTCCCCCATTCGACACCCCTTACCATTTCCAATTTATCTCCAACGGACTTTAGACACGAATGAACGCCTGCAACAGGAACGTAAACATCATCCTGATTTGACAATAATACTAAATATTCCTGACCCGGGTTTAAACTTGGAGGTAAAACGATTGGCATCTGTCTGTCCGACAGATTTCCATTTAAAGAAATATTGATAAATTCCCCCTGAAGACTTGAACCATATATTACTTTTTTGACCTGGGCTACTGCAACTCTATTGTCTCGCTCCCCCTGGGTTGTTTCAATATTGACAATGGCTATAAAATCAGCCTTAGATATCTGCTCGGCAATATTCCTTTCGTTTGCTACTTTAGCCAATAATTCTTTCACTAAAAAACTTGTTCGATGCCCACCAGGGGACTGAAGTGTGTTATTTTCGTAGAGCCAAATGCCACACGGAAGAACTTTTACACGCCCGCTCTCAACTCTGGCAGAGACATAATACTCATCCCCTAGAGTAAAGGAGTCAAAATGAGGGCTCGAATATTTAACACAATTTTCTGGACGGTTAACTTTCACATCAACAATAATCCAATTACTCTTACCTGCCTCCCCCCAATAATTATTAAGGATTTTAAATTTTACAAATGCTAACGACTGGGCCCCAAACCCAGGGACATACAAACACTTGTACTGAACATCTTCAACCTGACCAATAAATCCCACATCAGAATCATGCAATGTGATCTCAAAATCTGTTGTCACGCCAGGTTCGCATTGAATATTCAACGAATCAATTATCGATCCGTCATCCAGAATAAATGGTTCAGCACCTTCAATGCTGTATTCATCGATGCTTGGTGATTCCGGCAACCTTGGCTGAGTCGAATTCTCCCTAAACGCCGCTTGTCCATTGATTTCTTCTGGCATATTCAAATCCATTTCCACAAAGAGATGAAGCCCATGCACCAAATAAATTGGTTTATTAGATTCGGGAAGGGAAGATTGATTCACTGGCAAAATGAATAAATCCCCTTCATTCATTGCCAAGCCGTTAAACTTGGCAAGCAATACAGAATCATTCGAGTTGACTAACGGTTCAGCTAGTCCGACGACAAATTCCGGCCATACCCCTATATTCATTGCTTGGCCATAAATATCATTGATAGTGAGAAATATCCCCGGGTCAGATTCAATTCGAAGCTCCCAACCCACTAACGAGTCAGGATGTGAAAAATTGTCTACGATTAAATACAAGTCCGTTGAAACAAATAATTCCTCGGAACAATAAGAGACACCTGCGGGGTCAAAAAAAAGTCCGATTTTGTCTTGAGCAAAGCCGGTTGATATAATCATTGATATCCCAAAAAAGACAAATGGGGTTGCGAAAAGGCTTTTTCTCAAAACTCTCATTGTTATCTCCTTAAATCTAGAAAAATTCTAAGCGTACATTTCCTGTTGTTTTCGAACTTCTAAGGCCAAGCTACCCTATTACCTTGAGACTAGTGGCGACCGACCGTGTCGCAAGG
>CBDURF010000023.1:0-28956 GCA_965369705.1 uncultured bacterium | reverse complement strand
TCTGGGTCTGCAGAATGTGAATCCCGAACTGTACTATTACGTGGGTCGGTTGAATTACCGGACCAGCTACGGCCAGAATCTGTTGAAGCATTCCGCTGAAGTGGCGGCCGTGGCCGGGGTCGTGGCCGGGGAACTGGGTCTCGATGCGCGTCTGGCCCGCCGTTGCGGCTTCTTCCACGACATCGGCAAGGCGGTCGATCACGAGGTGGAGGGCCCCCACGCGGTGATCGGGGCGCGGCTGTGCAGGAAATTCGGAGAAAACGAAACGGTGATCAACGCCGTGGGCGGCCACCATCAGGACATCGAGGCAACGTCACCCTATACGTTCATCACCTCGGCCGCCGATGCGGTGTCCGCCTCCCGCCCCGGGGCCAGGCGTGAAAGCGTGGAGTCCTATGTCCAGCGCCTGGAGAATCTGGAGCAAATCGCGGACAGTTTCGAGGGTGTGGAGAAATCCTACGCCATCCAGGCCGGCCGCGAAGTAAGGGTGCTGGTGAACCACAACAAGGTTTCCGATGCGGATGCCGCCATGCTGGCCGAAGAGGTCAGCCGCCGGATCGAGGGGGAACTGGAATATCCCGGCCAGATCAAGATCATGGTGATTCGCGAAACGAGGGCCACCGCCTACGCCAAGTAAGGAGTCGAGGTGGATACGATTCTGCTCAAAGGGAAACCGGTCAGGGATGTGGTGTTCGCGGAATTGAAGGCCAAGGTCGCCCGAGCTCCCCGCAGACCGGGCCTGGCCGTGATCCTGGTGGGGGATGATCACGCCTCGTCCGTCTATGTCAGCCACAAGGAAAAGGGCTGCGATGAAGTCGGTTTCCATCATGTGACCCATCGCTTGCCCGCCGACACTCCCGAGGGGGAAGTCCTGGCCCTCATCGAGGACCTCAATGCCGACCGGGTCATCGACGGGATCCTCGTTCAACTTCCCCTGCCCGCCGGAATGAATCAGGAAAGGGTCCTGGCCACCGTGAATCCAGCCAAGGATGTGGACGGTTTCCACCCGGAAAACCTGGGGCTGCTGGTGGCGGGTTATCCTCGCTTCGTCCCCTGTACCCCCAAAGGGATCCTGCGCCTGCTGTCGCATTACGATATTTCCGTGGCCGGCAAGAACGTTGCGGTGGTCGGGCGGAGCGTGATCGTGGGTCGGCCTTTGAGCCTTCTGCTCTCCTTGAAAAGGGAAGACGGCAACGCGACGGTCACCATGTGCCATTCCGGAACCAGGGACCTGGCCGCCATCACCTCGGCCGCCGATGTCGTGGTCGCGGCGATTGGGGTGCCGCAGGCTCTGGGAACGAACGAAATCGGCAAGGGTGCCGTCGTTGTTGATGTGGGAATCAACCGGATCGACGCGCCGGAGCGGCCAAAGGGCACCCGGCTGGTCGGAGACGTGGACGCCGTCGCTCTGAAGGGGCACGTGGCCGCCCTGACGCCCGTCCCCGGTGGCGTGGGGCCCATGACCATCGCCATGTTGCTCGAAAACACCTGGGAAGCCATGGCCAGGAAAGAGGGCCTGGATGGAAACGGCTGAACTCGGCCTGCAACTGACAGCCGAACGAACGGCCGTGGAACGGGGTCTGCGGCGCCTGCTCAAGGGGGAAAAGGGCATCCCCGCACGGTTGAAGTCCGCCATGAGGCACAGCCTCATGGGTGGGGGCAAGCGGCTGCGTCCCATCCTGGCGCTCTGGACCTGGGAAGCCTTGGTTCGGGAGGGGAAAAATCGAGGTTCGGAACGCAACGATGTGATGGATGCGGCCTGCGCCCTGGAAATGCTCCACACGTATTCCCTCATTCACGACGATCTGCCCGCCATGGATGACGACGATCTGCGCCGGGGGCGGCCCACCTGCCACGTGGCCTTCGACGAGGCCACGGCCATCCTGGCAGGTGACGGCTTGCAGGCTCTGGCGTTTTGTGTTCTGGCCCGTGCCGGAGGTCCGATGGCCGGCCGGCTCGTGGATCTGGTGGGCCGTGCTGTCGGCCCGGCCGGTATGGTGGGAGGGCAGCAGAAGGATCTGGATGCGGAAGGTGCCCCCGTGACGGCTGCCTCGGTGGGTCTGATTCACCATGACAAGACCGCCCGGCTTCTGGCCGCCTCCCTGTCCTGCGGTGGTCTGCTGGCCGGGAGCGGCCCCGCGGTCCTGGCCCGTATCGAGAAGGCGGGGATGGACCTGGGACTCGCGTTCCAGGGCGCCGACGACATCCTGGACGTGACATCCACCACCGCCCAACTGGGAAAAAGCGCCGGGAAGGATGAAGCCGCCGGCAAAGCCACCTGGGTGGCCATCGAGGGAGTGCCCGCGGCCCGGCGCCGGATGGTGCGTCTCGGCCAGAGGGGCGTTCGGGGACTCGAGGCCGCCTTGCCCGCCGGACCCGCCCGGGAACGTCTCCTGGGACTGGCCGGTATGATGTGGAACCGTGACCGGTAACGATATGTACATACTCGCCGATTTGCCTGTCTGGGTGGTGGTGACGCTTTGCGGCGCCCTGGGCCAGCTTTTCAAGCTGGCGGTGTATTCGACCACCAAGCGCCACTTCGATCTGGCCCTGATCGCCCAGGGCAGCGGATTGCCGAGTCTGCAGGCCACCGTTCTGTCCTGCCTGCTTGTCCTGGTCGGTATGCGATCCGGTTGGAACTCCGGCCAGGCCGCCTTTGCACTGGTTTTTGCCGTCATCGTGGTCCACGACACCGTGAAATTGCGGGTGGCCGCCAGTCGGCAGCGGAGAGTCGTGTATCATCTGGTGGCTTCCCTGCCCGATGCCGGACATTTCCACCAGAGGGTGGCGGGGTACCTCGATCCCAGAATCCACCAGAAGTCCCACGTGGCGGCCGGGGTGGTGTTCGGAGGTCTTTTCGCTCTGGCGCTCGGGATCACGCCGGGTTAATGTTTTGTGGAAGCTGATAATACGTTTGGAAAGGATGATGCATGGAGCCCCTGCTGGCGGGAATAGCGGGACCCGAGGATCTCAAAAAACTGCCCAAGAGCAGCTTGGAGCAGCTTTGCGCCGAAATCCGCGATGAAATCATCACCGCGGTCTCCCGTTCCGGAGGCCACCTGGGGGCCAGCCTCGGGGTCGTCGAACTGACCGTGGCCCTGCACAGGGTGTTCAGTACCCCCACCGACAAGATCGTGTGGGACGTCGGGCATCAGGCGTATGGCCACAAGCTGCTCACCGGCCGGCGAGAGCGCTTCGGAACCCTGCGCACCAAAGGCGGCGTGGCGGGGTTTCCCAAACAGTCCGAAAGCCCCCATGACATGTTCGGAGTAGGCCATGCCAGCACCGCCATCAGCGCCGCGTTGGGATTCGCCGCCGCACGGGACGCAGAGGGCAGGGACCACACGGTCGTCGCGGTGGTGGGCGACGGGGCCCTGACCGGTGGGTTGGCGTTTGAAGGCCTCAATAACGCCGGGCAACTCGGCACGAACCTGATCGTCATTCTCAACGACAACAAGATGAGCATTTCCCCAAACGTGGGGGCCATAGCAAAGTATCTGACCCGGATCACCAGCGGGAAACACTACGTGAGGCTGGAGGCCGACATCTGGGACCTGCTGGGAAAGATCCCCCACGGGTCCAAGGCCCAGAAAATGGCCGGCCGCATCAAGGAGAGCCTCAAGCAGCTGGTGGTGCCGACCATTCTGTTCGAAGAACTCGGATTCAAATACTTCGGTCCTCTTGACGGCCATGACCTGCACCTGCTGGTGAAGACCCTCAAGGCGGTGCGGAAGCTCAAGGGGCCCATCCTGATCCATTGCATCACCAGCAAAGGCAAGGGCTACCGATTTGCCGAAGAGGACGGCCAGCGGTACCACGGAGTGGGGAAATTCGACAAGGCCGAGGGCATCAAGATCGTACCGCCCGATGTCCCCAGCTTTACCTCCGTGTTGGGGGAGACATTGGTCGCCATGGCGGAAAAGGACGGGCGGATCCACGGCATCACGGCGGCCATGCCCGAGGGCACCGGTTTGACCCTTCTACGGGACCGTTTTCCCGGCCGGTTCCACGATGTCGGCATCGCCGAGGGACATGCCGTCACCTTCGCCGGCGGATTGGCCAGCGACGGGCAGAAGCCGGTGGTGGCCATCTATTCCACCTTCCTGCAGCGTGCCCTCGATCAGATCATTCACGACGTGGCCCTGCAAAAGCTGCCTGTTGTCTTCGCCGTGGACCGGGGAGGTGTCGTGGGGGAAGACGGTCCCACCCATCACGGTGTCTTCGATTACACCTACCTGCGCATGATTCCCAATATGGTGGTGATGGCTCCCCGCGACGAAGACCAGTTGCGCCATATGCTGGCCACCGGTCTGGCCAGGGACGACGGGCCTTCTTCCATCCGGTATCCCCGGGGTTCGGGCCTTGGCGTGTCCCTTGAGGGTGATCCCACCCCGTTGCCCATTGGGACCTCCGAAACCCTGGCCGTTGGGGCGGACCTCTGCATTCTAGCCGTGGGGTCCATGGTGAAGGAATCTCTCGAAGCAGCCGGTATCCTGGCCAAGGCGGGACTGGCCGCCGAGGTGGTGGACATGCGATTCATCAAACCCCTCGACGAGGACCTGCTGGGCTCCGTCTGGAGCCGCCACCGCCTGGTGGTGACAGTGGAGGAAAACAGCCTGGCCGGAGGGTTCGGCGCGGCCATCCTCGAATGGGCCACACGGCCAGGGTTGGCCGGTCAACCCCAGGTGTTGAACCTTGGGATCCCCGACGCCTTCCAGGAGCATGCCTCGCGCGCTGAACTGCTTGATGATTTGGGCCTCAACGGCCGGGGCCTGGCCGCCAGGATTTCACATGTCATGGAAAACAGGGGCGGCGGATCTCGGGCTCAGAGCGCCTCATGAGCGGCCCGGGGCAGGTTCCGGGTCATCCCATCAAGTGTGTCGGTTTGTTCGGCAATCCCCTTAAATCCGACCTTCCCTTGGCCGTCCAGGCCATTTCGACCATCTGCGACGCCGCCGGCGTGGAGGTTTTCGCCTCTGAAGATCTGGCCGGGGGAGTTCCCGCTTCCTTACCCGTGCTGCCGAATGAGGATCTGATCGAAAAGGTCGATGTGGTCATCGCCTTGGGTGGAGACGGCACCATGTTGCGCGCCGGCCGTGTCCTGGGATTGTCCGGCGTTCCTCTGCTGGGGGTGAATCTCGGCTCCCTGGGCTACCTGACCGACGTCCCGTTGGAGGAACTGTCCGCCGCGGTGGCGAAACTGCTGGCCGGGGAATTCCATATCGACAACCGATCCCGGGTCTATTGCGCGGTGTGGCGCGAAGGAAAAAAGATCGCTGCCGCCAGCGCCCTCAATGATCTGGTCGTAAACATGGGCCCGCTGCCGCGCGCGTTGGATATGGAATTGCTGATGGATGGGGATTCCCTGGGCCGCTTTCTCGGGGATGGGATCATCGTCAGTACACCCACCGGGTCCACGGCCTACAATCTATCGGCCGGGGGACCCATCTGCCAGTCCACGGTGGACTGCCTTCTGGTATCCCCCATCTGTCCCCACAGTCTCGGCATGCGTCCGCTTATCGTGGCCAGCGACACCAAGATAGAGCTTATTCTTATTGAGACAGGCGAAGGTGCGGTGCTGACCGCGGATGGTCAGCGAACCCATACGCTGGCCAACGGGGACCGACTCGTTTTCCGGGAGGCGCACCGTGAAGTCAACCTGGTCAAATTTCCCCAGAGCAGTTTCTACCGGGTCATGCGGCATAAGTTGAACTGGGGTGGCACCCGGCGGCGCAGCGGGGAGGATACCTGATGCTGCGCGAGCTCCGGGTCGGCAATCTCGCCCTGGTGGATGATCTCGTCCTGACCCTAGATGCGGGATTGACCATGCTCACCGGTGAGACAGGCGCCGGCAAGTCCCTCATCGCGGGCGCCCTGTCTCTCCTGGTTGGTGGCAAAGTCGATCGCCAAATCATTCGTCAGGGTGAGGAGTTGGCCTTCGTGGAGGGCGTTTTCGACCTGGGACAGGAGGAGGCGATCCGGAATAAAGCCGCCACTCTGGGCATTCGGCTGGGTTCGGATGGCATTCTGGTGCTGCGTCGTGAGCTCAAGCGGGAGGGCAGGGGACGGGTCCTGATCAACGGTCTGGTCTCCTCCTTGCCGTTGCTCGAACAGATCGGTGGAGAGCTCCTGGCCATCCAGAGCCAGGACCAGCAGCGCCTGCTTTCCCTACCTTCGTTTCCAGGTGATTTTCTCGACACGGTTCTGGACAATGGCGCCGAAAGGGAGAGAGTGGCCAATGCCCTGGATCGTTATCGCGAACTGCAGGTCCAATACGAGGCGCGCCTGCGTGAGGAGGAGTTCGCCCGCCAGCAGCTTGACATGTGGTGCTACCAGCACCAGGAGCTGGATGAAGCGGGCCTGACACCCGGCGAGGAAGAGACGCTGGGTGAAAAACTGGCCCTGGGACGCAACTCCCGGGCCTTGCTCGAGGCTGCGGGCACGGCGAGGCAGGGGTTGACCGAAGGACAGATCAACGCGCGGCAGTTGTTGGGTTCGGCGGAAAGTGTCCTGGCGCCGCTGGCCGGTGAAAGCCCACGTCTGCAGTCCATCCTGGAAATGATCAGGGATGCGGGGGCCGCCGTCAGCGAATCCGCCGGGGATCTGGAGCGGTTCCTCGATGGTGTCGATGTCGATCCCGCCCAGCTGGATGAGCTGGAAGCCCGCAAGTCCCTGTACGAGGAACTTCGGCGGAAATACGACCGGACGGTGGATGGTCTGATCGAGTTGCGCGACACCTTGGCCGATCGCATCGCCCGACAGGAAGAAGCCGCTACCGATCTCGAGCAACTTGAAGTTGCCCGGGATACGGCCCGCCTGGAGTTGACTTCAGCCGTTGAAGCCTTGCGGGAAAACCGCCTGCAGGGAGCCGGACAGGTGGCCGCCCGGGCGGTGGAAATCATCAGGCCCCTGGCTCTTCCCGAACTGGAACTGGAATTCCGCATCGAACCCGATCTTGACCAAGACAGTGCGATCCAGGTCCTCGGTCGGCCCTGCCGGATTACCGCCAAGGGCGCCGACCAGGTCCGCTTGCTCGCCCGGACCAACCGGGGGGAAGGTCTGGGGGAAGTGGGCCGGATCGCTTCCGGTGGTGAAAAATCCCGGATCTTCCTCGGCCTGTCGGTGCTGCAGCGCCGTGGCGTCCAACAGCCCCTTCAGCTCTTTGATGAAATCGACGCGGGCCTGGGTATGGACAATGCGGTCCCGGTCGCGGAACTGCTGGGTCGTTTGGCTGTTGACAGCCAGGTGATCTGCATCACCCACCTGCCCACGGTCGCGGCGCGTGGCGACAACCACCTCAAGGTGGAGAAGATCGTGGCCGGCGGCCGGACCGTTCTGCAGGTCCTTCCCATTCCCGGTGAGGCCCGCGTGGAGGAAATCGCCCGTCTGCTCGGCGGACGTAAGAGTGGAGCCAAGGGGGGTTCTGATAAGCAGGCCGCCTACGCACGGCAGTTGCTGGGAGAGGGGTAACCGTTCGGGTGTCCCGCTTGACGACAAGGAATTTGACGTTACCCTCTTCATGTTCCATAATTCCGCGACCACAGGTGCGCCCGTAGCTCAGCTGGATAGAGCGTCTGCCTCCGGAGCAGAAGGTCGTGGGTTCGAATCCCGCCGGGCGTACCACCCAACCCATCCGGGTGAACAATGTTTATTTTGCGGCTCATTCTTCTCTTTTTTCTCGGCCTGCTGGGCCGCCGACTTTATCTTGCCCTGAAGTCCACGGGTCATGTCGGCCGGGCTCGATCCTCCAGGACCTCCGGCGGGTCAACGGAAAGTAGCGCCTCGCAGCCTACCCAAACCATGGAGGATCTGACGGAACAGGATATCAGTGATGCTGATTTTGAAGAGATCCCGTAGAAAATCCGAGCTGTTCGAATCCCGGTTCCGGGACGGCAGCGCCGGAAATTTTCCGCTGCGGCAGTATCTACGCTGCCGGGAGGATTTCGCCAGCGGACTGGTCCACGCCGTATTGTTGGTGGTTTTTTGCGCGACCCTGGTTATGTTCACCCGAACCATCGACGGCCTGTTCACTTCCCACGGCGCCGCTCTCAACCCCTGGTTCCGGCGGGGAGCCCTGATTCTGATGGCCCTTTTTATCCTTTCGGTTCTGCGGCGTTTGTATTACAAAGTGGTGGAAATGAGGGAAATCAGGTCGGAAATGCGCCGTCTGCTGGGGGAAATCCGGAACCAGGGTCAATAATCCGGGACCCTTGTCGAAAATTTTCCCCACAACCTATCAACCGGCGGCCATGATTGCCGAAAATCAAGTGGAAGGATCCCGCCGCGGCGAGGTCCCATGTCAGCGGTCCTTGCCTTCAATCATGCCGAGGAATGACCATGCAGCAGATAATCAAAAAATTGGACAACAAGGAAGCCCGGCTCGGCGTTCTCGGCTTGGGCTATGTGGGGTTGCCCCTGGCCGTTTCCTACGCCAAGGCAGGTTTCCGGGTGACCGGCTTCGATCTGGATCCAACCAAGGTCGCCGCCGTCAATGCGGGTGACAGCTACATCATCGATATCGCCGGCGACGAGTTGGCCGCAGTCGTGCGGTCGGGCCATTTGACGGCGACCGATGATTTCTCCGAGCTGGCAAACATGGACAGCGTGAACATCTGCGTGCCGACTCCCTTGAGCAAGACCCGGGATCCGGACATCTCCTATATCCAGGCGGCCGTGGACTCCATCGCCGCGAGCATGCACGCCGGTCTGCTGGTGATCCTGGAAAGCACCACCTATCCCGGAACGACCGAAGAGGTCATCCTGCCCTTGTTGAGTGAAGACGGTTTCGAGGTGGGAAAGGATTTCTTCCTCGCCTTTTCGCCGGAACGGGTCGATCCAGGGAATCCGACCTACCACACGATCAATATCCCCAAGGTCGTCGGTGGCGTCACGCCGAATTGCACCGAGGTGGCCCGGCACCTTTACGGCCAGGTGATGGACACGGTGGTCCCCGTTTCCTCGGTCCGGGTGGCCGAGACGGTCAAGCTGCTGGAGAACACCTTCCGCAGCGTGAACATCGGGCTGGTCAACGAAATCGCCCTGATGTGCAGCGCCATGGATATTGATGTCTGGGAAGTCATCGACGGCGCCGCGACCAAACCGTTCGGTTTCATGCCCTTCTATCCCGGTCCCGGCCTGGGCGGCCACTGCATTCCCATAGATCCGTTCTATCTGTCCTGGAAAGCCAAGCAGGCCGGCTCCGAGGCCCGCTTCATCGAACTGGCCGGGCAGATCAACGGCTACATGCCCCGTCACGTCATGAAGCTCATCACCCAGGGATTGAACAATCGGCGTAAGGCCGTCAACGGCAGCAAAGTGCTCGTGGTGGGCGTGGCCTACAAACCCGGGATCGACGACATGCGAGAATCCCCCGCCCTGGATATTCTGGAGATGCTCGCAAATCTCGGCGCCGAGACCTCATGGTACGATCCGTATGTGAAGTCTCTGCACGCTGCGATCCACAGTACCCGGCTGGAGGAGTGGTCGCCGGAGGGCTTGGCTGCTTTCGATGCGGCGGTGATCGTGACTCCGCATCCGACGGTTGACCATACCTTGCTGTTGGGTGCCGGGCCGGTGATCATCGATACGCGCAACGCTCTCAAGGGCCACGAATCCGAGGATCTGATCAAGCTGTGAACCGGGTGCGGATCCCGCGTGAAGGGAATTCTACGTTATGAGCAAATATCTGGTGACCGGAGGCGCGGGCTTCATCGGATCGCATCTCAGCCGTGAGCTGGTGACGCGGGGCCACGAGGTCGTGGTGTTGGACAACCTTTCCACCGGCCGCGAAGAAAATATCGATGATATCATCGACGACCTGGAGTTCCACGAGGGTTCCATCACGGATATCGACACGGTCATGAAATGCAGTACGGGTGTGGACTGCGTGTTCCACCAGGCGGCACTGCCCAGTGTTCCACGCAGCGTGGCGGATCCCCTGACAAGTGACGAACACAATATAGGCGGCACCCTGCGGGTGTTCTGGGGGGCTCATCAGCAGGGAGTGAGAAGGGTCGTTTTCGCCGCCAGCAGTTCCGTATACGGGGACACCGAGGAATTGCCCAAGCACGAGGGGATGCAGCCCCGGCCCATGTCCCCCTACGCCGTCAGCAAGCGGGTGGGGGAGTTGTACGGCGCCGTCTTCAACAATCTCTACGGGCTGAGCACCATCGGGTTGAGATACTTCAACGTGTTCGGCCCCCGGCAGGATCCCAACAGCCAATATGCAGCCGTGGTGCCCAAGTTCATCACCGCCTTTCTGGCTGGTGAGCCTCCTGTCATTCACGGGGATGGCCTGCAGTCCCGGGATTTCACCTACATCCAGAACGTGGTGGAAGCCAACCTGGCCGCCTGCGCCGCCAGGCCCGAGGCCGGAGGTCGTTCGTACAACATCGCCCTGGGTGGGCGGATCACCGTGAAAGATCTCTGTCTCCAGATACGGGATCTCATTGGCACGGACATCGAACCCCGGTATGATGCATCACGTCCGGGTGACGTGATGCATTCCCAGGCAGACGTCAGCTTGGCGCGCAAATACCTGGAATACCTGGGATCCGTCGATCTCGATCAGGGTCTGGAAAGAACCGTGAATTGGTATCGGGAAAATGTCTGAGGGACGGAGGGCCGGCATGAGGAACCAAATTTTTGGGCCGACAATCGCGACACCTTGCCGTTCCTGGCGACGGCCTGTCGCCTGGATCGTCCTGTTTTCTTTTTTGCTGAATCCCCTGCTGGTCCTGGGCCAGGATATGGGTGACTCCCCGACGATCCTGCAGGCTGGAGACACCATCAAGTTGTCCGTGCCGGGAAGGCCCGATCTGGCCGCTGAACTGGTTCTCGACCCGGCCGGCCGGGCGAACATACCCCAGGTCGGAGAAGTTCCCCTGGCCGGAATGTCCGTGTCCGAGGCGACCCTTTTCATCAAGCAGAAATTGCGTTTGTTCTACCCCGACGATCTCGATACCCTGCACCTGGAAGTACGCCGCAGTGGGGCCACCAAAATCTACGTGATGGGCGCGGTCTCCCGTCCCGGCGTTCAGCTCTTCGAAGAGTTGCCTTCCCTGTGGGATGTCATTCGTTCGGCCGGCGGCCCGGCCGCCAACGCGGATCTCAGACTCGCCCGGATTATCCGTGAGGAGGATGGGATACCGAAGGTCCACTCCATCGACCTGGCCGGGGTCATGGAGGGACGGACAATACCGGTCTTCGTGATGCGCAATGGTGACACCCTGATCATTCCCACCCTGCTGGAGGGGACCTCCGGAGTTCCCCCGACCGAGGGGGTCAAGGTATTCGGGGGAGTGGAGGTTCCCACGATCGTACCCATTGAGGATCCCATGCCCATGCTGGATGTCCTCATGCTTGCAGGCGCCCCCAACGAGACGGCCGACATCAAGGTGGTCTGGTGGGTTCATGAGGACGGTGGCAAGGCCATGTCCACCCTGGTGAATCTCGAAGATTACCTTCAAAAAGGGGATCCGCTGGGAAATCCACAAGTCTATCCCGGCGACACACTTCACGTTAAGTACGACCGGCTCGGCTGGTTCTGGACCTACGTGCCCCGGGTCCTGATTGCGCTGGCGTCTTTCATCACCATCCTGATCGGCTACGACCGACTCGTGAACGACTAGCCCTCATGTCTTGCCCGCTTCACCCGGGCCGGAGGATTCCTCGTCCCCACCGAAGAGGATGCTGCGGAAAGCCAGGAAGAAGATCAGGCCGATGATCACGGCCAGCCACAGGGTGAACAAGCGAACCAACAGGGCCACAGCAGCGCCCGTCGCACCCGGTATTGCCAGGGTGCCGAGCAGCCATATGATGGTCGCCTCGGTTCCGCCCAATCCTCCCGGCAAAAACGACAGGGATCCCACCAGCGTGCCCGCCGCATAGACGAAAAATGCCTCACCCAGCGGCACCGGGACACCGAGCCCGCGACACACGAGCCACAACCCCAGGCATTCGCACATCCAGGCCAGGGTCGACAGAGTCAGGGAGAACAGGGCCTGCTTCACCCCGAGCAGGCGGCTCAAGGAATCCATGGCATCGTCCAGACCCACACGATGGCGGGCCAGAAGTTCGGACCGGGCGGCCCGGCCGAGCAGTCGGGTCCTGATGCCCCGGTTCTGGAACAGGGCCAGGAACAGGGGAACTGAAGCAGCCGCGACAAGTCCCGTGGCCAGGCCGGTCATCGGGCCGGGCCAGAAGAATACTCCCGCCGCCGCCAGGATCAGCACGGCCAGAAAATCGTAGATTCGTTCCGCGAGGACGATGGGCAGGCCTTTGGCCAGGGGCACCCCGAACTTTTCCCGCAGGATGCCGGCCTTGAAGATTTCCCCGATCTTCCCCGGTGTGATGACCATGACGTAGGTGGCGAAATAGAGTCCGACCGATTCCCGGAAGGGGATCCGGGAACCCAGAGCCCGCAGATAAACCTCCCAGCGCCAAAATCTCAGTCCGTAATTCACCAGGGAAAGACCGGCCAAGACACCAAGTTGCCAGGAAGGATAACCGGCAAGTTCCCGGCGGATATCTTCCCAGCCAAAAATGAGGGCCAGTGCGGCGTAAAGGGCCACGGAGAAGCCGATCACGGCGAATGAGCGGGAAGTCAAATGACGGGGTAGTTTCATGAGACACCGGCACCAACGGACGAAAGGTCAAAAATTGTGAAGTTTTCCTTAATGAGGCCCGTACCCAAGCTTTGTTAGAATGGTGTTGTGTGAGGTTTTTGGCAACCAGGAAAAATCATTTGCCATGTAAATCAGAACGTCAGATGTGGTGAAACAACAATTTTCAGGTTGCGGAATAATTCATAATCGTGTAGAATAAGAATTCTACAACCAAGGTACCCGGTTCGGGGGAATCCGGGAACCCCTTACAAGCACCTGCATCAGAGCCGTTTGGACGGACTGAAAATTCGCATAGGGGTAATTGGTGGGGATCATGCGAGAAAGAATATTTTCCAAAAGAAGCCCGGGGGGGGCCAAAATGGATAGGGGAGATCCACATCATCCGGAATATCCGGAAAATCCGGGTCATTCGGGTCATTCCGATCCGGAACTCGCGGGTCTGAACGGGGCGGCGGCGGCTGTACTGCCCCGGATCAACACCGTGAGTCTTCATGGCCACAAGCTCGATTCACTCACCGCGCGTATTGAAACGGTTTCCGACCGGGGCCTTGATCTGAGCCGACTGCATGGGTCCTTCTATCTCGGCATCAAGCGGATCTTCGACATAATGTTTTCTCTGGTGGCCTTGGTCATCTTCGGTTTGATGCTCCCGTTGCTGACCCTGATCATCAAGTTGGATTCGCCGGGCCCTGTGTTCTATTCACAGGATAGGGTCGGGCTCAACCGCCGACGCCCTCGCTATGCTTTTCCCGGTGAGGATCGCCGGAAGGTGTTGCAGCCCGGACGTCCCTTCAAGGTTTTCAAGCTGCGGACCATGGGCACCAACGCCGAAGCCGGGGGTCCCCAGTTGGCCAAGGTGAATGATGTGCGAATCACCCGCGTCGGGAAATTCCTGCGTCGCAGCCGGCTTGATGAAGTGCCCCAGTTTCTGAACGTGCTGCGAGGCGAAATGAGCCTCATCGGGCCGAGGCCCGAACGCATGGTCTTTGTCCGGCAGTGGGAAAATGACATTCCCAACTACCTGGATCGGCTGCTGGTGTTGCCCGGCATCACCGGTCTGGCCCAGGTCATCAACGGCTACGATGACGGGGTCAATTCGGTACGCCGCAAGGTCGAACTGGATCGCGAGTACATCAAGAAGGCCGGGTTCAGGCAGGACGGCAGCATTCTGCTGTCGACCGTGTCGGTGGTCCTGAAAGGTGACGGGGCTCGTTAACCGGCTTGGCTTTTCCCCGGCAGGGTTATGATTTCCAAGGCTGCATCAGGCAGGGCCGCTCCCAAGGAGCGGCCTTTGTCGTGGCCGGCCCGGGTTCCACCAATCCCTTCTTGCTTCGGTTCCGGGGCCCATGCATAATTCCACCAGGAAATTTCCGCCGAATCGCCGGAAGCCTCCCCATCAAGTCGACCAACCCGGGAACCCAGATTTTTCATGAAACCGGTAATTCTTGTAATCGACGACGAAGAAGCCATCCGGCTGTTTCTGCAGGCCACTCTCGAAGACGAGGGATACGAGATCCTGACCGCCGCCACGGGGGGCGAAGGGCTCGAACTGGCCAAGGACAGGGTACCGGATCTGGTTCTGCTGGATCTCATGCTGCCCGACATGAGCGGAATCCAGGTCCTTGGCGGGTTGAAGAGCGCCCTGCCGCACATCTGCGTGATTATGATCACCGCCTACCGGGAAACCGACACCGCGGTGCAGGCCATGAAGCTCGACGCTTTCGACTACATCAACAAGCCGATCAATCTGGACCGGCTGCTGAAGGTCGTGGCCAAGGCCCTGGCGAGCAACCTCGACGCCCGGCGCAGATACCGCAATCAGCACCAGAGCGATCTCTTCGGGGGGGTCGACGACGTGGTGCCCAGCCAGGCGCCCGCCATGTTGGAGATCTACGACATCGTCCGCAAGATCGCGGGTGGGGAATCCACCACCGTCCTGATCGAGGGTGAATCCGGCGCCGGGAAGGACGTCGTGGCCAACCTCATCCACCGAACATCCCTGCGCAAGGACAGCCCTCTGCTTGAAATCAATTGCGCGGCCTTGCCGGAGCAGTTGCTCGAAAGCGAATTGTTCGGCCACGAGAAGGGATCCTTCACCGGTGCGGTCGCCCAGAAAAAGGGGCTCCTCGAAATGGCCCACTCGGGAACCCTCTTCCTGGATGAGATCGGCGAGATGACCTTGCCCGTCCAGGTCAAGCTTCTGCGAGTCCTGGAGAAGATGAACTTCCGCCGGGTAGGGGGTGTCGAGGACATTTCGGTGGATGTCAGGATCGTGGCCGCGACCAACCTCGATCTGGAAAGCCAGGTCCGGGCGGGATCCTTCCGGGAGGACCTCTTCTTCCGGCTCAATGTCGTGAATATCGTCGTGCCTCCTCTGCGCGAACGGGTGGAGGACATCCTGCCCCTGGTCGAATATTTCCTGGGGGTGTTCAATCTCAGGTTCAACAAGACATTCTCCGGGATCAGCGAGGAAGCCCGACAGGCGCTTCTGACCTATGACTGGCCGGGGAATATCCGGGAACTCAAGAACAAGCTGGAAAGCAGCGTGCTGTTGGGAAGCGGGAAGGTCCTGGAAAGGGAGCACCTTAAATTGCAGGCCAGGCCCATGGAATCGGGTAATCTTCCGGATCTGCTTCGCGACGTTCTGAGGAAACCCCTGCCGGCCGAGGGTGTTGACCTGGAGGGCCTCGTGGGCGACTTTGAGGAGTCGCTGGTTCGCAAGGCCTTTCAGGCCTCCGGCGGCAATCAGACCGAGGCGGCCCGCCTGCTGGGGCTCAACCGCGACAAGTTCCGGTACCGGCTCAAACAATACGGCATTAAGGAACCATGAAATTGCCCCTCCCGTCGTCCAGCTTTTGTCCACGTGCATCACTGGCGGTGCTTCGCCTGGCCGGACTTGTCATGGTCTGCGGCCTGGTGGCGGGCTGCGGTGTCTACTCCGCTAGCAGCGGGCGAGTCGATGAAAATCTCAAGAAAGTGGCGGTTCAGTACCTGGAGAATCTGACTCCTGAACCGAATCTGGGGGTTGAACTCTCCGACGTCATCATCTTCGCCCTGCAGGTGGACAACACGCTGAAAGTGGTGGACGAGGCGAACGCGGACAGCATCATAAGCGGGCGGGTCGTCCGTTACACCCTGCGGGAGGTGGCGACGACCCAGGAATTGACCGTCAATGAGTACCAGGTCCAGGTCGCGGTGGTGCTGACCTTCACGGTTCGAGCCACCGGTGAGAAAATTTTCGACAAGCGCCGGTTCACCGGGACCGGCAATTATGTTCTCAACGATCCGCAGGGCACGAGCGAGGAGACCGCCCGGAACGAGGCGGTCGAGGAAATCGTGCGGGACATCCTGGCCCAGGTCGTCGAGGACTGGTGACCGATAAGGAGCTCCGTGGGCTATTCCCGAGGAAAAAAAGGCCCGGCCGTTCCCGGCTTTCAGGACCTGGTGGATCAGGATCTGAAAACCGGGAATTTCCGGCCAGTCTATTTGTTGGCCGGTGAGGACACCCTTCGCATCGAGGGGGTCGTGGACAAGATCCGGAAGGATGCTCTCGGCGAAAGCGGATCAGCTTTCAATTTCCATATTTTCCAGGGGGATCAAACGCCGGTTGAGAAAATCGTCCAGCAGGCCCTGAGTCTGCCCATGCTGGGTGGTCTGCAGGTCATCTGGGTCAAGCAGGCGGACCGATGCCTGGGGAATCAGGACAGCCAGGGCGCCCTGGAGAAATACCTCGGTCGCCCCGTCAAGGAAACCATCCTCATTCTTTCCGCCGACAAGGTCGACAAGCGAAAGAAATGGGTCAAGGTCTGCCAGGAAAACAAGTATCTCTTCGATTTCACACCTCCATCCGGTGAAGCCTTGGTCCAGTGGGTCCTCAAGGCGGCTCGGCGTGAGAAACTCCCTCTCGAAACCGATCAAGCCTGGATTCTTTGCGAGTTGGTTGGAAATGACCTCATGAGTCTGAAGAGTGAGATCGACAAGCTGGCTTTGCTGGTTGAAGACCGCGGGCAGGCCGTCAGTTCCGAGGAACTCGGGCACATCATCATGGATCAGGCTGCCCTGGAAGGCTATGAAATCACCGCCAACCTGGAACCGGGTAAGGCGCCGCAGGTTCTCAAGACCTGGTTTCGGCTGTCGGAATGGGGGAGATCTCCGCATGAAATCGCCCCCCTGCTCATTTCCCGGGTCCGTAAAGGCGCCATCCTGGCGGCGGGTCGTGCCCAGGATCTGACTGACCGGGATATCGGAGCCCTGACGGGACAGAATCCCTGGAGTTTCCGGTATCTCGAACCCATGGTCCGCGGGATGGGCAAAAACGGGCTGGGCGCGGCTCTCCAGGCAGCCCTGGAATGTGACCGCCGTTTGAAGAGTTCTCCGTTGAAATCGGATATCATAATCGAAAAACTCATCATGGACCTGTGTCGGTCCGATGGTGAATGAAGATCCAACGGCTCGCCAGTCGGCCGGCCATTTTCCCTGGAAAGGACCAAAATGTCTGACATTTTGCTGGAATTCACGGATGCCGAATTCGAAAACAAGATCTCCACGAGCGCTAAACCGGTTCTGGTGGACTTCTGGGCGCCATGGTGCGGGCCATGCAAGGCCATGACACCGACCATCGAAAAACTGGCCGGAGAATTTGAAGGACGAATTGTTGTCGGGAAGATGGACATCCAGGCCCATCCTCAGGCCGCGGGAAAGTTGGGTATCCGCAGCATCCCGACGTTGTTGTTCTTCAAGAACGGTCAGGTGGTTGATTCATTGATCGGAACGGCCAACGAGGACAAGATCCGGGATAAAATTGAAATCGTCCTGGAATGATTTTCAAGGCCGGGAAAAGATTATTCGAGGTAGGAGGGAATCTTCCTGGTGTTGAATTTTCGCTCAATTCCGCCTACTTAACATAATATACATTATGCGCAATGCTTGAAAGAGCCGGCGCAAAGTTCTGAATTATAAGGAGATATAAGGAATCAGTTATTGGCTGTGAGTTTAACGGACAGGGATCTTGTCCGCCAACTCGTCCAGGTACGGCAGACGCCAGGTTTCGCCGAAGATCGCCTTGGTGAACCCGAGGACCGACATGGAAAGGACGAACAGGAAGAACACCAACCGGAGAGCAATAACGATGAGAAAGCCCAGCAAGGGCAGCCTGCCGAGCGTGGTGTCGATGATCCAGATGAAGAAGACCCCCACCACCTCGATAAACAGGAGCGCGAACCCCTGACGGCAATGGCGGGCCAAAAAGTGGGTTTTGGTGGTCGACAGGATCGGCACGAACACCAGTACGGAAAGGTAGCACAAGGCCCCCAGCCAGCGGTCGCGAATGGAAATGTGGTTTTCCATGGTCCTCCCTCCCCGCGGACGGGGTCGTCTCGGTCCGACGGGCTCGTGACTTGGACAGTCTACTAGGTTTAACGACCGCTGGGAAACATTGTTTAGCCCGGATTTCCCCTGACCGGAGGGTACGGAAGGCATGAATCTGTTCCGCAAGACATCCCGCAAGTGGCAAGGGGTGGATTTTATGGTCCTGGTGCCGGAAAAGGCGTGTGGGTGGGCACCAGGCGAGAGGTGGGACCAGGTCATCGTGCTGCAACCCCGGTTCAAATCCGGCCTGTTGGGCCGCTTCCTTCAACCCAGGCTCAAGGCGGAAAAAATGCACTTCCGGATTCCCCTTGAGGAAAGAGGCTCCTTCCTGTGGAACCTGATGGATGGACGGCGGACCGTCGGGGAACTGACGGAAGCCTTCGGTCGGGAATTTCCTGCGGAGGCCGACCAGATGCCCGAGCGGGTGGCGACCTACCTGTATCAGATGGCCGACAACGACCTTATCAGATTTGTTAATTTCAAGATTTGAACGCATTTATGGGGTTTTGCTGACAATATTAATGAGCAGGACAGCAATTAGGTTGACTATTTCCGGGAACGTGCCAAAATATAAAAAAAAGGCTTCGGCAGGGCTCTCGCCAGTCTGCCGAGGTTTAAACGTGTGATATGGCGTGAGGAGCCAAACCCGCGAATTGACAATGGGACAACTGATTCTCGATTTTTTCATCTTTTTCGCCCGGCATATGGTGCTGGCTTTCCTGGGCTTTGTCGTCCTATGGATCTTGCTGGACCGCTGGGGAGCGTTCCGGCGTGGTCTCGGCCGGATCTCCCCCGTGTCCTGGCGTCGTTTCGCCGTCGGGCTCAGCTTGGTGGTGTTGGCCGCCTTCGTCGGCATCGGTGGCTGGTATCTGACGCTGGATGGTTTCGCCGGCGAGGTGGAGCCTGTGGTCTCGAGTTTGTCGTGGCAGGTGCAGTCGGGCCAGACCCTCTACACCTCCTTCGAACAGGCCGAGCGCTACAGCGTCCTTTATGGCCCGTCGGTTTTCCTGACCAACGGTTTGTTCCTGCAGGTACTGGGGCCGTCCCTGACGTCGGCCAAAATGGCGTCGGCCCTCGCGTCGGTGGGCAGCCTCATTTTCCTCTACGCGGCTCTGTCCCGCAAACGACGCGATTCGGTGGCGTTGGTGGTGACGGCGGGGGCCGCGCTTTTCTATTGGGCGCAAGGTTTCGCGATCTATCTGGTCAGGCCTGATGCGCTGCTCGTGTTCGCCGTGGGGCTCGGGTTCTATGTGGCTACCAGGACATCCCGCTGGTTGGCCATCATCGCCGTGGCGGTGTTGGCGGGCTTCACGATCAACCTCAAGATCCACAGCCTGCTCTATTTCCTCCCAGTGATCGTGGTGCTGGCCCAGAGGCTGGGCTGGAGAGCGGCGGCTTGGGCCCTGGCAGGGGCCTCGGTGGTGGCCGTGGCGCCGTTCGCGCTCTTCCCGCAGATTTCCGTCGTGAACTATCTGAAATGGCTTGCCAACGAGGCGGAGCACGGATTTCGTCTTGATCTCCTGGTCCTGCCGATCGGGTACGCGGCTTTCCTGGGATTGCCGCTGGTGGTGCTGGCCTTGCTGCGTGAGTCGCGCCATGGGTTCCTGGGCCGGGAGCGCCTGGTTGTGTTGAGCCTGTTGCCGGCCGTAGTTTGCTCCCTGGTGTTGTCGGCGAAGCCCGGTTCGGGAATCATCCACCTGCTGCCCCTGGTTCCCTCGACGATGTTCGTGGTGGGCCGCCTGGTCCGCCCACTCGTGGCCGGCGGACTCGATATCTGGAAACGGCGCCTAGCGAGATCGGCGGCGGCGGCCGTGATCCTCACGACCCTGCTCACCGGGTTGGTTACCCAGTACCGGGCGGCTCGCCTGATCGACTGGCAGTTGGACCAGATTCCCGGAATAGTCAACGATGTCGAAGCGATAATGGATTGCTATGATGGCCTGCCCATGGGCATGGCGCTCGGTGGGGAGGAACGCTGGTACCGCTACACTTGGTTCAAACCCCTGCTGACCTTCCGGGACAACCCGGTCCTTCTGGACCCCATATCGGTGATGGACACGGTGAAGTCCGGAAAAGACCTCGCCGAAGCGACCTACGACGCGCTCACCGAGGGACGCGTGGCCCTGTGGTTGGTGCCGCGAGCCCAGGTCCCATTCTTGAAGATGAGTTGGTATGATCCAGACGTTCCCATCTTTCCGCTGGATTTCGTGCAGCACTTCCACGACTGCTATACCCTGCGCGGGCAGTCGCGCTATTTCGACCTGTGGTTCTGGAACGGTCTTGAGCCGGTGCCCGGCGCATCACTGGTGTCGTACGAACTGCACGAATCGGAAATTTAGGCGCACTGAGTTACTTGCCGCGAAAGATAAAGGCCGGGATCCCAACAGCGATAAAAGCAATGTATTGAATGGTTCTTCCGAGAATACCAATGGTCGCTCCTATGGCACAGCCGGCTGCATCATAGAGATAGCTGAAGGCGCTTTCCGTCACCCCCACGCCTCCAGGTGTGATGGGTATCAAATTGATGACCATGGCAAGTGGATTCAATAGAAACTGTTGCAAAGGAGAAATATCGACCCCGCCAAGCAGTTCCGCGCCAATAAGGAATGTACAGCACACCAGGATATGATTGACCAGGGAAAGCCCGATACAGCCCGCAAGCAACAGCGGGCGATGAACAAAATGATCACCGACGGAAACTACTTGCTGAATTCGAGAGGGCAGATACTTGCCCCAGCTCCCATTAGAAAAGGTTCCGAGAAATCCTCCCTTGGCCGAAATGGCCACCACTCCCGCCATCGAGAGAACAACCACCGGTGCGACAAGCAGAACAGGCGACCGAAAGGGCAAGGAATCATTGGCCCATGCTGCGGCCAATACGATGGACCCAAGCAGGAATAATGAAAACAATCCAACCGCCCGGTCGCACATCACTGCAATCGTCGCAAATGTGCGTTGAGTGGAGGCTTCACCACGACACAGATAGACAACCTTGACTATGTCCCCCCCCACAACCCCGGGCAAGATGGAGCCTGAAAACGCACCAATTGAAGTGAGAGAGCAGGCCCTGCCGAGCGGAAGTACTATACCCAAGCTTCGTACCATGAGGCGAAGACGCAGGCCAAGGAGCAGGAGGCCCGCCCAGACCCCACCCACTCCCAATATGACCAAACCCACTGTGCGTGGAGACCACGAGATACTCCGCAAATGTGAAAATTCCAAACGCCCCGAAGATGCGAGCCAGTACAGTAAGGCAGTGGCGATACCTGTTTTGAGCAAAAACAACACTAAATTACGCCAGATTCCTTTTCTGAAAAAAAGGGGCGTTGGTGAAGTGTCGTGTCGATTACCGGATGGAGACATTGATTTTTCCAACTTGGGGGCTATACCGCCAGATCTGCAGGAAACACTCTGATCTGTTTGGAGATGCGGCACTGGCCGAACAGAAATTGGCGCAAGACAACCAGCTTTTAAGGCAAGAAGTCAAGTATGGTACCCCCGACTGGATTCGAACCAGCGGCCCCCAGATTAGGAATCTGATGCTCTATCCAACTGAGCTACGGGGGCACCGGAAAAGGAATTCGTGCCACAAAATAGACGCGTCAGGAATAGTTAACAAGGGAAAAAACCGGGCCGAGGCCCTCCAGTTTTGCCTTTCCCGCCAGGAATTCCAGCTCCACCAGGAACAGGAATCCCGCGACGATCCCCCCGGCATCGGAGACCAGTCGGGCCGACGCCGCGGCGGTGCCGCCGGTAGCCAGCAGATCGTCCACGATGATGACCCTGTCCCCCGGCTTGATGCTGTCGACATGCACCTCGAGCGAGGCCTGTCCGTATTCCAGGTCGTAGGTCACGGATCTGGTTTCCGAGGGCAGCTTGCCTGCCTTGCGCATGAGGACCAGGCGCTTGTCCAGGTCCAGGCCCAGGGGCGCCCCGAAGAGGAACCCACGGGACTCGATGGCCGCCAGTGCGTCGAATTCCACTTCGACCAGCAGGTCCTTCATCCCGGCCAACGCGGTGCGGAAGGCGTCGGGATCCTCCATGACCGGCGTGATGTCCTTGAACAGGATGCCGGGTTTCGGGAAGTCGGGAACGTCCCGGATGATGTGGCGCAGATCCAAGAGAATGCTCCTGCCTGACCGGCTATTCGAGCAGCGGGTCGGGTGTGATGGCCTTGTCGTTTCGCCGCAGTTCCACATGCAGGTAGGGTGGGGTGTCCTTGTCGGGCGGCGACCCGGTTCGCCCGAGGTGATCGCCCCGCAGCAGGGCGTGCCCCACCTCGACTCCCACGGTCGCGGGATCCAGCGGCGACAGCACGGTGGCGAACCCTCCCCCGTGTTCAATGATGACCAGGGTGCCGAAACCGTCCATGTGACCGATGTGCCGGACGATTCCGTGAGCGGGGCTGGACACCGCGGTCCCCAGGGGGCAGGCCACGTCGGTGCCGGTGCTGGGCATGAGGATACCCTTCTTCTTGTACGGACCGAAGGCGCGCAGCACCTCGCCCGGTCGGCGGCAGGGTCGCTCCCACTGGACCTTGGCCTGGCGGTTGCGGTGAAAGGGTTTATCAAGGCGCAGTTTCTGGCCGATCCGCAGGACATCGGTGGTCAGGTCGTTCGTATTTCGCAATTCCGAGACCGTGACGCCGAAACGTCGGGCGATGAGGCCCAGGTAATCCCCTTTGCGGACCTCGTACCGGCCCGGAGAGGCAGTTGCCGCCAAGGCCGATCCCGCTGAAAGGGTCACTAAAAGGCACCAAGCCAGAAACGACTTCAGAAAATTCCCAGAATACCGTGCAGTGGAAGAAAATAGAGAGATGGTCGGGGCGGGGAGATTCGAACTCCCGACCTCCTGCTCCCGAAGCAGGCGCGCTAACCGGGCTGCGCTACGCCCCGACCTTGAAGGGGAATCGGCTCTGACCGGCCCGGATTTCCACGCTACATGTGCCAAAAGGTTATAACCCCCTGGGAAACAAGCGTGACCACCACTCCGGCGATCAGGATGCCAAGAATGATACATGGGATAGCCGTCCGCAAGGGGAGTTTGAACAGGTAGGCGGCCACGCTGCCGGTCCAGGCGCCGGTCACCGGGGCGGGTATCGCCACGAAAAGGATCAGTCCCAGACTCTCGTATTTCCGGATCAGATCGCTACGGCTGACGGTGCGTCGGAACAGCCAGCCGAAGAAACGGTCCATGATCTTGAAGCGTCGCAAGGTGCGTTCGGCCGGGCCCAGCAACAGCATGATGGGCAGGACGGGCACGAAATTACCCGCCACGGCGATCAGGTAAATCAACAGGGGGCTGTCCATGTGCATGGCGTAGCCGACGGGGATGGCGCCCCTCAACTCGAATATGGGCAGCATCGCCACCAGGAACACGGCCACTGGGGCGGGAAGCTGTTGGATCGCTTCCAGGAGTTGTTCACGCACGCTGTTCTCCTTCGGTGGTCACCCCGGACAGCAGGGGGACGAACCGGCAGGACACCGACTGTTCAATGGACACTTCCTGACCCTGCCGCCGGTACCGGTACAGGATCTGCTCGCGGCCCTTGTTGATGGGGATCAAGAGGTGGCCTCCGTCCTTGAGTTGCGATACCAGGTGGGCCGGCAGGCTGGGCGCGCAGGCGGTGACCATGATGGCGTCGAAGGGGGCGTGGTCGTGGACGCCTTCGGCGCCGTCGTGGGCCAGGACGTTGATGTTCTCAATCCCCAGCTTGGCCAGGGTGACCCGTGAACGTTCCGCCAGGGGCCGGATCCTTTCCACCGAAATGACACTGCGGGCGAGCCTGGCCAGGATGGCTGCCTGGTATCCCGAACCCGTCCCGATCTCCAGAACATGCTCGTGGCCCTGGAGTTCCAGCAGCGAGGTCATCAAACCGACAGTGAACGGCTTGCTGATGGTCTGTCCGAACCCGATGGGCAGGGCACTGGGCTGGTGGGCACGGTGCTGGAGCAGTTTGGGCACGAAAAGGTGTCGGGGCACTTCCTCCATGGCTGCCAGCACGCGGCGATCGCTGAGGCCGGCGTCGGCCAGCTGCTCGCGGACCATGCGCCGCCGGGCGACGGCGTAGTCCTTCATCGGGCGCCACCGCCCTCGGTATGGCCGGGAAGGCCCTCCCGTTCGAGATGCTTCATTTCCTGTTGCAGGCCGTAGTGGGTCAGATCCACCAGCAAGGGGGTCAGACTGACGTACCCTTGCTCCACCGCGCAGTAGTCGCTCCCTTTCTCCCGAGCCCAGGTGGGACCCTGGCCGCCGATCCAGAAGTAGGGCCGTCCGTGGGGGTCGACCTGGTCGGTGATCACGTTGCTGTAGACGCGGCTGCCGAGGCGGGTGACCTTGATGCCCTGGATGTTGCTGGGCGGTCCGTCGGGAATATTGATGTTCAGCAGCGAGCCCTTACGCAGGGGAAATTCCAGGATGTCGCACAGGCTGCGACGGATGAAATCGGCCGCCCCGCTGAAATCGGTGGGATGCCAGGCGGCCAGCGAAACGGCATAACTGGGGATGCCGAACATCGTGCCTTCCATGGCCGCGGCCACCGTACCCGAGTAAAGGACATCCTCTCCCATGTTCGGGCCGTGATTGATGCCGCTCAGCACGAGGTCGGGGGGATCCGACCGCAGGATCTTTTCCATGGCCACCAGGACGCTGTCGGTGGGTGTGCCGGTGACCGCGTAACGACCTTCGCCCATGTCCAGGATGCGCAGCGGAGAGGTCAGGGTCAGACTGTGGCTGGAGGCGCTCTGCTGGTCGCTGGGCGCCACGACGGTAACGCGGAAGCCGTCCATGGACCGCAGGGTGCTTTCCAGGATACCGAGGCCGTGGGCGTCGATGCCGTCGTCGTTGGTGATCAATACGTGCCTGGTGGTACTCATGCCGAAATCCAATCCTGAAAACAGCCGGGATCAGTCCCGGGAAAAAATCAACATGATGACCAGCCGGAAAAAGCGGCCGGTATCGACGAACGGATTGATGGAACTGGTCTCGTCGCCGTAGACGGTGGTGACGGGTACCGAGCCGATACGGTAACCCCGGCGGGCCATGCGCACCAGGATTTCCGACTCGGAATCGTAACGGCTGGTCCGGAGCTTCAGCCCGACGAAGCAGGCGGTGCGATAGAGACGGTAACCGTTCTGGGAATCGGGGATATCCTGCCCCGCCAACCTGCTGATGACCCAACTGGTGAACTGGTTGGTTTTCTTGCGGATCCAGGGCATGTTTTCGGTGCGGGCCATGCGTGTGCCCACCACCACGTCGAAGCCGCGCCGGTCGGCCGTATCAATAAAATCCTGCATTTCGTTCGGCAGGTGTTGGCCGTCCGAATCCATGGTGAAGACCCACTCGAGTTGCTGGCCCTGGGCCCAGCGGTAACCCGTCTTGAGGGCCTCGCCCTTGCCCTGGTTGACCTCGTGGACGAGGACCTCCGCTCCGGCCGCTCGCGCGGTGTCGGCGGTGCCGTCGGTGCTGCCGTCGTCCACTACCAGGACCCGGCACTCAGGGTGAAGGGTGTGGATTTCACCGATCACTTCAGTCAGGAAGCGAGCGGCGTTCAGGGCTGGCAGGATGGCGCCGACGGTCATGGTGATCCTCGGGGTAATAACAACTCAAGTGATGCGGGCCCAGCATATCTTTCGGGGCCCTCCGATTTCAATGGAAAAGAAACAGGACGACACCCGTTCCGAGGGTCATTGCGCCTGAGCCACCAGGATCGTGTGCCCACCCGTCAGGTTCTCCTTCGACATGAGCCACTCGTAGAGCCGCCGGTTGTCCTCGTTGACCGAGGGGTCGGCCTTCTTGGGGAAACAGGATCGGCGCACGCCCCAGCGCAGCAGCGGGTACAGCAACCAGTAGAACCAGCGCGAGCCCTTGCGGTGGTGCGAGGTGAGAAGCTTTTCCACGCGCAGTCCGCTGCGTTCGCAGGCGAAGTAGAGCTGGGAAAAGGAAATGGGATTGATGTGTTCGAAGAAAATATTGGGGGTGTCGAGCGGGAACGGACCCCGCTCCATGCTGTGAAAACCGGAGACGAAGAAATTCCAGCGGCTGACCATGGTGCCGATGTTCGGGGTGGTCAGGATGAGGCGCCCTCCCGGACGGAGCACGCGCCGGACCTCGGTCAGGAAGGCGAAATGGTTCTGGATGTGTTCGATCCCCTCGATGGACACCAGGTAGTCGAAGCTGTCGTCGGGGAAGGGAAAGGCGGCGCTCATGTCCACGGCGGCGTATTCGATCCCCTCGAGGCAGTGCAACCGGGTGTCGATATCCGCGGCGACGCCGGTGAAGCCCGTTCCCTGCAGGTCCTTCAGCAGATAGCCGGGGCCGGCCGGGATGTCCAGGATCCGGCCAGGCGGAAGGTTCGAGAGCTCCTCGATGACCCGCGCGTGCAGGTGGGGATTGTGCCGCGCGGGATTTCTGGTGTCGGTTTCGACGTGTGTCAAAGTTGCCTTCCTAAATTGTTGTTCAGGCCTACATCTCCACTTCGAGCAGTTCCGCCAGTTCGGTGATGGTCCGGTCGAAACGTTCGAGTGCTGCCGCGATCGTCTCGGGGCTGGTCAGGTCCACCCCCGCCCCCTTCAACAGGTCCAGGGGCGCCTCGCTGCAGCCGCCCTTGAGCATGCCGAGGTAATCGTCCACCGCGGGTTGTCCCAACTCCTTCACCCGTTCGGCGATGGCCAGACCGCAGCTCAAGCCCGTGGCGTAGCTGTAGACGTAGTACTTGTAGTAGAAGTGCGGAATGTAGGCCCACTCCATGCCGTCGTTCTCGTCGACGGTGAAGCCGGGCCCGTAGTAGCGCTGGATCAGGACGCGGTAGGTTTCGTCGAGTAGTCCGGCGGTGACGGGTGTGCTCTCCTCGATGTAGCCGTGCACCTCGCGTTCGAATTCACTGAACAGGGTCTGCCGGAAGATGGTGGTCCGGATACTCTCCAGCTCGGCGGCCAGCAGGCCGGCCTTTTCCTCCTTGCTGGATGAATTGGCAACCAGGTAGTCCGACAGCAGGGCCTCGTTGCAGGTGGAGGCGATCTCCGCCAGGAAGGGCACGTACCGGTAGTTGTGGTAGGGCTGGTGCTCCATCGCCAGGGCGCTGTGCAGGGCGTGGCCGTATTCGTGGGCCAGGGTGGACAGATCGTCGAGGCTGTCCTGGTAGTTCATCTTCACGTAGGGATGCCGACCGTAGACGCTGGCCGAAAACGCGCCGCTGTCCTTGTCGTTGCTGGGATAGACGTCGATCCACCCGTTGCTGGGATCCAGGCCGTGGGCCAACAGCTCGACATACTCGTCGCCGAGCGGCGCCAGTGCGGGGGGCAGGATTTCCAGGGCCCTCTTGAAGGGGATGTCCATCTCGGCCGCCTGGACCATGGGCACGTATAGATCGTAGATGTGCAGATCGTCGTAGCCAAGCACTTTGCGACGAAGTTCGACGTAGCGGTGCAGGGGTTCGAGGTTGGCGTTCACGGCGCTGATCAGGTTGTCGTGCACCGCGACCTTTAGGCCATCCTTGTCGAGATAGGCATCCAGGGCGGTGTCGTAGCCGCGGGCCCGGGCGTACATGACGTCCAGCTTGAACTGACCGCCCAGGGTGGCGGAAAGAACGTGCTGGAACTGTCGCAGGGTGGCGAAAAAGGCGGTCATGGCTTCGGCGCGGACCTTCCGGTCGGGGGAAGCACGGAAGAGGCCGAGGTTGGCCAGGGTCAGTTGGACTTCCTTCCCTTCCGCATCGTGAACCATGGGCCAGGCGATGTCCGACATCAGAGCCCCGAAGGTGCTTTCGAGGTCGCTGGGAATTTCGTTCAGATCGATCTCGGCCCACAGGTTGTCGCCGGCCAGTTGCAGGACGATTTCCGCCTCCTCGCCGAGCACCCGGGTCTTGCGGCGGCGCAGATTGTCCAGGTAGGTCTGATATTGCGCGGGGCCGTCAGCAGCCCGGAAGGCCTCCTCCATGGTCTTGTCGTCAAAGGCCAGGACCTCACCACGGATGAAACCGGCCGCGGCCATGAGCTCGTTCATAAGGACCAGGCTGCGCTGCTGACTGGCCTGGAGATCCTGGTTCGTCAATTCGGTGTCCAGGGCAAGGTTGGCGAACTGGGTCACGCGGCTGGCCCGGTCGTGCAGACCGAAGTAGAGATCCAGGCAGTTCTTCAGGGCGACCGGATCGGTCAGTCGGCCTTGATAGCCGGACAGCGCGCCGAGTTCGACCCGCAGGGCGTTAAGCTCCTCCTGCCAGGACTCCGGCGTGGCAAAGAGCTGGGTCAGGCTCCACTTGTAGGCGTCCGGGACCTCGCTCCGGAGGGCGTTCGCGTCGGGGGTGTAGTCGGGCAGATCGGCGGCCTGGACGGTACCGAGCAACAGGACCAGGATCAGGGGGATCAGGAACAGGCGGAGCGATGACCGAAACATGGCAGGCCTCCCCTATGGGTTACCGAAGGATGATGACCGAACAGGGAGATTTTCGAGGAATCGGCCTGGAGAAACAAGGGAAATCGCTGATCCGGACAAGGAACCCGGGCCGCCAACGAGCAACCCGGGTCAATGAAATCAAAGGCAGGTCAGGGCTACCGGTACAAGCTCTTGAGCGTTCCCCAGCTGCTTTCCTCCACCGCCACCGGATAGGGAGGACAGAGCGGGCTGTTCAAGCAAGCCATCGCGTAATCGGGCGCATCGGGCCCAGTGTTGGGATACATGATCAACAGATGGCCGGGATCGGCGCCGTCGGCATAGGCCATGTGACCTGGAATGGAGGCGGGGAAAAATGGCTTGACGCCGAAGCACCAAGCATCGGGACTGAAAACCAACAGGTCGATGTACACCAGAGTGATGCAAGGACTCCAGGGGAGAGGAGAGGCCACTCCCACGGCGAAATCCGGAGGGGTGGCCGCATTGATGGCGGCGCTCGGGATGGTGTAATTTAAAATCAAAATGGTGGACCCTGGTGGCGGGCTGAAGGGTGCGCCGTCGGCATTGACCAGGG
>CBDURF010000022.1:0-29588 GCA_965369705.1 uncultured bacterium | reverse complement strand
GGCGACAAAGGTCATCAGCATTCCCTCAACGCCACTGGTGACCGGCTCTTCGTTGCCCGGTTTTTTGGCCGTGGCGAGAAATCGGCGAGCCTGGGACAAGGTCGAGTAGATGTAGGCCAAACGGTCGTCGGCTTCCTCCAGTCCGGGAAACCGCACCTGCTTGCGCAGGTCGGCCACGGGCGTTTCCGCTTCGCAGGCGGGGCAGCGACCGCTCTCCTGGCTGTCCTTGTCCATCAAAGCCTCGCAGGCGGGGCATTTGACCTCGACCTCGAAGTTCAACCCGCTCCGGTAATGGACCGTCAAGAGGAAGTAGCGCACCGCTTCAGGATCGTACAGCGCGGTGATTTCCCTGGTTGTGAAGAAGTTGCCCAGGCTCTTGGACATCTTCTCCCCCGCGAAATCGATGAACCCGTTGTGGGACCAGTAGCGGGCATACGAATCCTCGCCGTGGGCGCCCTGGCTCTGGGCGATCTCGTTCTCGTGGTGAGGGAAGATCAGGTCGCGTCCACCGCCGTGGATGTCGAAGCTGTCGCCCAGATGCGTCGAGCTCATGGCCGAGCATTCGATGTGCCAACCGGGCCGCCCCGGTCCCCAGGGACTGTCCCAGGCGGGTTCGCCGGGTTTGGCGGCCTTCCACAGGGCGAAATCGAGAGGCGACTCCTTGCGTTCGTCCACGTCGATGCGGCTGCCCGCGCCTTCGAGCATCTCCTCGATGTTCCGCTTGCTCAGCTTGCCGTAGCCCTTGAAGTTCCTGACCCGGTAGTAGACGTCGCCCTCGACATCGTAGGCCAGATCCTTGTCGATCAGGCTCCGCACCAGATCGACGATCTCGGGAATGTGTTCGCTGACCCGGGGTTCGACGTCGGGAGGAAGGATGTTCAAGTCGGTCATGTCCCGCTCGTATTCGGCTGCATACCTGTCCGCCACTTCCTGCGCGGGAATGCCCTCCTGCTCGCTGAGCCTGATGATCTTGTCGTCGATGTCGGTGATGTTGCGCACGTACTTCACGTCGTAGCCCTGGTGCCGCAGAAAGCGCACCATCACGTCCGGAACCAGCGCGGCCCGGGCGTTGCCCAGATGGCTCAGGCCGTAGACCGTCGGCCCGCAGCAGTAGATGCCGCAGCGACCGGGTTCGAGGGTCTGAAGTTCCTGTTTCTTACCGGTCATGGTGTCGAACAGTGTGACGACCGGCAGTGTCCCGGTATTCTTTTCGTTCATGGTTCCGTTCCCGGATAAAGTGGTGTCTGGCAAAAGCACCAGCAGGAATAGATCACCAGAATCTAGTATGAAGGACGATCCGGGACCAGTTCCGAAGGACGGTCAATCGTTTCGGAACATATCCAGCAGCATCTGGGCCGCCACCGTGGCCGGTAGTTCGCCCCGGGCGACCTGCTGCTCGAGGACCGCCATCTGTTCGGAAACACCCGGGTAGCAGCGGAACAGATCCTCCAGACCTTCGCGGACCAGGGCCCGGACCCACGCCTGTTCCTGCTCGGAGCGGCGCCGGTCGAACACACCGGAGCCGCGCGTCAGCTGGGCGAACTTCTCCACCACGGCCCACATTTCCATGACGCCTTCACCGGTGGCGGAGGAGCAGTTGAAGGCCCCGGTCGCCCAACCCTCGGTGGCCGGCCGCAGGTAGTGCAGTACCCTCTCGAATTCGGAACGGGCCCGCCGGGCGGCCGCCAATCCCTGGCCGTCGGCCTTGTTCACGAGGATGGCGTCGGCGATCTCCACCACGCCCTTTTTGATGCCCTGCAGTTCGTCCCCGGCCCCGGCCAGCAGGATCAGCAGGAAGAAGTCCACCATGGAGCGGACCTGGATCTCGCTCTGTCCCACGCCGACCGTCTCGACCAGGATCACGTCGAATCCGGCGGCCTCGAACAGCATGATTGTCTCGCGGGTCTTGCGGGCCACGCCGCCCAGGGTGCCACCGGTCGGCGAGGGCCGGATGAAGGAGTTCGGATCGGCCGCCAGTCTCTCCATGCGGGTCTTGTCGCCGAGGATGCTGCCTCCGGTCAGACTGCTGGAAGGATCGACCGCCGTGACGGCGACCTGGTGGCCGCGCGCCGTCAAGCCGGTGCCCACAACCTCGATGAAGGTGCTCTTGCCCGCGCCGGGAACTCCCGTGATGCCGACCCGGATCGATTCACAACGTTCGGGCAGCAGAGCGGTCAAGACCTCCTTGGCCACTTCCTGGTGGGCAGGCGCGTTGGATTCGATGAGCGTGATGGCCCGGGCCAGCAGGACCCGGTCTCCGGACAGGACGCCGTCGATGTATTCCCGCGCCGACAACAGGCGTCGCCGGGGCCCGCCCTCGACGCCGCCGTTTCCGGTGGAATGGCCGGGCAGGCCGTCGTGACCACCGTCGACGCCCTTGCGGATGCTCAGGGCCGAGGGTGGGGCCGGCTGCTTTTTCTTGTCCTGTCTGTTCATGGCTCGCTTGCCGTTGGAGAAGGGGTCTTTGCAAATACTAGTTTCAAATCCGCCCGACCGTCAACACAAGGCGGCCCCGAAAGATCCGGGGCCGCCGCCTGTGCCGGGGAATTCAATCCAGCAGGATGGCGCCGTTGGCCGCGTCGTCTTCCTCCAGCAAAAGGGCCCGCAACCGGGGCCACATGGCCGCCGGGTACATATCCGCCGTCAACTTGAGCTCGCGGGTGACCGTGATCCAGCCGTCCTTCCGTGTCGTGGTGACCGTGAACTCCCCGGCTTCATTCACCAGGGACACGGGATCCGGCAGGTGGGCGGCTTCGGTCTCGCCGACCTTGAGCCTGATCTTCACCGACTGCTCCATGGGCCCGGCCAGTATGACCGGAGACTTCCGTTCCTCCTCGAAAAGATGGACGCCCTCCACCCTGCTCATCAGACCATTGCCCGGTGTGCCGATGACCAGGCGCGTCCTGCCGGAATCCTCGGGTTCCGGCATCTCCACATCGACACCGAATCCAAAAATGACCTGGTGCTGATGAAAGATTTCCGGGTTGGCCCGATTCAAGCTCGCGCCGGGAATCACGGCGCCGATCACCTCGGCGAGGAAATCGCGGGCGCCGTCCTCCATGCCCGCCATGTCGCCCTGGGGACAGAAAACGCCCGCGGCGTGGAATTGGCCCGACCCCTGCCAGTGGCCGTCGTCACCAGGTTCCAGGGTCACGGTCACCTCCAGGCGGTTCGGCCACTGGGAATTGCCCAGGAAGGGCTCGACGAACTGATCGGTGCGCCACAGGGGCAGACCGATCAACGGCGCCTGGCCCGACACCACGCCCCGGTCGGGATCGTACAGGCCGGCGGGGTCGCCCTTGATGCTCAGATGCAGGGCCCCCAATCCGGTCAGCCGGGCGATGTCCGGCCCGACGAGGCTGTGGCCTGCCCCGACGAAAATCGGGGTGACCTCGTATCCGGCTTCCCGCAACAGCGCCGCGGTCAGCACCGCGCGGTCCAGCGGATGGCCGTAGGCGGTGTTCCAGGTGCGAACGGCCGGACGCGGGGTGAACCGCCAGAAACGGTCGGAGTAGTGGACGCCCCGGACGTTCCGATTCACCTGATCGGTCACCGCCTGGATCCGACTCCAGCGGCTGGGTTCAGGTTCGACCCAGGATTGCACCGAATCAACCAGCGCCTCATCCAGGACGGCGGCCTCGTCGAACAGCGAGCGCCAGTGATCGCGCAGCGCCGGCCAATCCGACCAGGTCGACCAGACGACCGCCGGTTCATACGCGGCCGGAGAATCAGTGAGGGGGGTCAGCAGGGCGGGCGCATGGTTCAGGCGCCAGGTCATGGTCACAACGCCCTCACTTTCAGACACGGCCGGTTCGACCACGCCGTTCAACATTTCATATTGAAACACCGATCCGCTCGGAACAGTCACCTGCAGTTCCGTGAGCGCCGAAGGATCGCGCTGGGGCATCACGAACAGGCCGTCGGCGCCCGGCAGGCCGGTTTCGGTGATGGTGTAGGCCGTCTCCATGATGCAGGGCAGTTCCACCCCGTCATGCAGGAGCATCGTCTCGCGCATGGCTATGTAGTCGTCGGCGCGGTTCAGGGCGTACGGCAGGGTGTGGACCACCGCCGTTTCGCTGATGACCGCGGGATCCGGCCACCAGCGGCCATCGCGCCAGGTACGCAGGATCTCGACCTTCAATTCCGAGGTCGCGGTGTTCCAGGGAACCCGCAGGTCGGCATAGCTGCGGATGCCCACCGACGTTCCAACCCAGACCACCCTATGAACACGTGTGGCGAGGGTCCCGTCGGTGCCCAGGGTGACCTGACGGCTCTCCAGCAGGATCACCGCCTCCTCCCTGGACAAGTCATGGTCGGCCTGGACCCGCGCCCAGAGTTCATCCAGATCGAAGCTGCCGGAAACCCCCATTTCAGCCGCACTGGACGATGTCGCAAGTGACATGATGACAATCAACAACGAGATGATCTTCAGGGTTTTCATCACTTGCCCCCCTTCTCGATGCGGTAGGTCTGGTCGCCCCAGTTTCGCACGGCTTCCATGGCCTTACGAAAGCCGGGATAGCCGTCGGGAGGAATCTGTCGGCGCCGAACTTCCGCCCGGTGCGTCAGTACCAGCTTGCTCCCTTTCTGTTCGACCGATCCGCTGAAAGCCGCGTAGGTCTCATCAATGTCTTCAGCCTCCGGCGGATCGGTCAGCGTGTAACCGCCCGGTATCCTGATGGCCTCAGCGCCGTCCAGCAACTGGGTGTACCAGAGCAGCAGGTCGGTTTCCCGCTCCTCGGCCCAGCTCGTGCCGCCGGAGCGGAACAGGTTGCCGTCGGCCAGCACCACCTGCATCAAGGGACTCGTGAATTCGAACCCGCCGGCGACCGGCCGAACAAAGGATGGAATGCGGTACTCGATCTCCAACCACATGTCCCCGCTGAAATCATCCACCCGATGATGCCTGGCGACGATACCTTCGACCCGGTTACTGACCGGGGCCAGGAGCCGGGCGCACCGCTCGACCAGTTCCTTCTTCCTGGTCCCGTTGACGAGGCGCCGCAGGCGGCTGTCCATGGCCCCGAAGCCCTCGAACCTGAAGGTCCCGGACAGGGTGCCTTCCTTGTCGAGCTTGGCTTCGTGGGTCACCTTCAGCGGCGATTCAGTGGATGGACTGTAACGGATGCGGTTGAGGGTCTCGCCCTCGGGCGTACCCACGAGGTAGTGTTGTTCGGTCTCCAGCAAAGACCAGATGTCGTTGTTGAAAGGCACCCAGGTGGGGTCGTACATGCGGAAGGTGCCGTCTTCGAGCTTGAGCGCGGTGACGCAATGGTTGAACTGGTCGGCGGGCACTTCGTCGATGCGGCTGCCGGCCATCGTCATCGCCGCGTACGAATCCATGCCCGCGGCGCGCATCATGGTAACCAGCATCCCGGCGATGTCCTTGCACACGCCGCTGCGCTGTTCGAAGATCATTTCCCCGGAATGCAGCGTGAATCCCTCCCCCTCACCCATGGTCTGGCCGCTGTAACGGATGTTCTGGGCCACCCAGTGCAGCAGGGCCTTGGCCTTGCGCTCCTCGTCGGCCCGGGTCAATCCCTGGTCCTTCAGGATCTCGTCGACCTTCTCCTGGATGGCGGGCGTGACTTCGAATTGATCGCGGTTCACGTCGAAAAACCAGCGGCTCTTCGCTTCCCAGCTTTTGGCCGTGGCCATGACGACCTTGGGGAAGATATCGCTGCCGGACGGCTGTCTCGGTTCGTGGGCCTGCGCCGGCAGATCCAGCCCCCACCAGGCGTATTCGGTGATCTCGTCGTCGTAGGTGACGCTCGAATAGAGCGCCCCGTTGTAGACCTCGGCGTGCAGCCGCTTGTCAGCCGGCAGCCGCAGCACGTAACGCTTTTCCAGGATGGGCGCGCCGCCGGAAAACAGCACGATGTCGAAATACTCGCCGGGCATGGGTGGGATATAGCGCTCGTCCTCCGGCGCTTCGGCAGCGCCGGCAGCCGCTCCCCCACCCTGGGTCAGCAGGGCATAGGTGAAGCCCTTGCGGAAGGTTGTCACCTCGATGCCGTCGTCCACCCTCAAACGGGGCAGCTGGAGGGTCTTGATCCGGTCGTTCCAGTAGATCGCCGCCTGGGGCGCGGGCAGATCGTGAATGGCGGTTACGTCGACCGGGATGAGTTCTCCATCGCGCACGATATTGACTTCAAGCACCTCCACGTGGCTGCTCTGGGGATCGTAGTGCCAGGTGAGGACCGACTGGTCCCGGCAACCCTCCGGCGTGAGCACCTTGGTCAACTCGTACCCGTCCACGTAGGTCACGCCGGAGGGCTTGACGTTGTTGACCGCTTCGGTGAACACGACCAGGTGATCAGCCCCTTCGTGATCGGCGGCCACGCCGGCGTCCTTCAGGCGGGAGAAGACATCCGGTGCGGGATTTTCACCCGGCGGCTGGGCAAAGGCCGAACTGGCAAGAATGACGAGAGCAGCGGTACCGGCCAAAGTGGCGACCGGACGAAAACGAACAGTGGGAAATTTCACATTGACCTCGTCTGGACTGAGGGTACTTGGGGGTACGTGGCCCGGATCAATAACCCAGACGCCGATTCAACTCTTCGAGCAGCTTCTCCGCCGCCACCGGTATCACCGTGCCGGGACCAAAAATAGCTACTGCGCCATGATCGCGAAGGAATTCATAATCCTGGGCGGGGATCACCCCGCCGCAAGCCACCAGGATGTCCTCACGGCCCAGTTTCTTGAGTTCGGCCACCAGTTGGGGCAGCAGGGTCTTGTGACCCGCGGCGAGGCTGCTCATGCCCACGATATGCACATCGTTTTCGACCGCCTGCCGGGCGGTCTCCTCGGGCGTCTGGAACAGAGGACCCACGTCGACGTCGAAGCCGAGGTCGGCGAACGCCGTGGCGACCACCTTGGCCCCGCGGTCGTGTCCGTCCTGGCCCATCTTGGCCACCAGGATGCGCGGCCGCCGACCCTCGTGTTTCTCGAAGGCGCGAATAATTGCGGCGATTCTTTCGACGGTGTCGATCTCATCGTCCTTTCCGTATTCAGCCGAGTAGACTCCACTGATGGTGCGGATGTCCGCCTGGTGCCGCCCGACGACCTTTTCCATGGCGTCGGAAATTTCGCCAAGGGTGGCCCGACGCAGGGCCGCTTCCACCGACAGGGCCAGCAGATTACCCTCCCCGGTCTCAGCACATTTGGTCAAGGCGTCCAGGGCCGCAGTGACTTTCTGATTGTCCCGCTCGGCCTTCAGCTTGTCCAGGCGCGCCACCTGCTGCCGTCGCACCTCGGTGTTGTCGACCTCGAGGATATCGAGGGGGTCCTCCTTGGCCAAGCGGTACCTGTTGACCCCGACAATGGATTCTCGTCCGGAATCGATGTGGGCCTGTCGGCGGGCCGACGCCTCCTCGATCCGCATCTTCGGCAGCCCGCTGCCGATGGCGGCGGCCATACCCCCGTGGTCCTCCACCTCCTGGATGTGGGCCCACGCCTTGTGCATGATCTCATGGGTCAAGCTCTCGAGATACCAGGAACCTCCCCAGGGATCGACCGTGCGGCAGATCTTCGTTTCTTCCTGCAGGTAAAGCTGGGTGTTGCGGGCGATGCGCGCCGAGAAATCCGTCGGCAGGGCGATGGCTTCGTCCAGCGCGTTGGTGTGCAGGGACTGCGTGCCGCCCAGCGCCGCGGCCATGCCTTCGATGCAGGTACGCGCCACGTTGTTGAAGGGATCCTGCTCGGCCAGGGACCAGCCCGAGGTCTGCGAATGGGTCCGCAGGGCCATCGACTTGGGATTCTTGGGGTTGAACCCGCTGATCAATTTGGCCCACAGCACACGCCCGGCGCGAAGTTTCGCCATCTCCATGAAATAATTCATGCCCTCGGCCCAGAAAAATGATAGCCGGGGTGCGAAGGCGTCGATATCCAGTCCCGCCTTCAGTCCGGTGCGCACGTACTCCAGGCCGTCGGCAAGAGTGTAGGCCAGCTCCAGGTCGGCCGTCGCTCCGGCCTCCTGCATGTGATACCCGCTGATGGAGATGCTGTTGAACTTCGGCATGTTTTCGGCGGTGTAGGCGAAGATGTCCGCGATGATCCGCATGCTGAACTGCGGGCCGTAGATGTACGTGTTGCGGACCATGTATTCCTTGAGGATGTCGTTCTGGATCGTGCCCGCCAGCTGGTCCAGAGAGGCCCCCTGCTCCATCGCGGCCACGATGTAGAAGGCCATCACCGGCAGCACGGCGCCGTTCATGGTCATGGAAACCGACATGCGGTCCAGCGGGATGTCCTCGAACAGGGTCTTCATGTCGAGGACCGAATCGATGGCCACCCCGGCCATGCCCACGTCGCCCACCACCCGGGGATGATCGCTGTCGTACCCGCGGTGCGTGGCCAGATCGAAGGCAACCGACAATCCCATCTGACCGGCGGCCAGATTGCGCCGGTAGAAGGCGTTGCTTTCTTCGGCTGTCGAGAAACCGGCGTACTGGCGCACGGTCCAGGGCCGGGTCACGTACATCGAGGCGTAGGGACCGCGCAGGAAAGGCGGCATGCCGGCCACATGTCCGATGTGTTCGAGGCCTTCGACATCGGCTGCGGTATACAAGGGTTTGACCGGAATCCGTTCGTTGGTATTCCAGGTCGTATCGTCCCCCGCCTGCGCGGCGAATTCGTCCTGCCAACGGGTTGCATCAGCATTCGTCGCGGAGCTGGGATCACGGAAAGGGACACCGCTGAAATCGAGGATGCGGCTCATGACCGGCCCTCCATCCTTGCGGTCAGGCGGCCCAGGACATCCAGGACATCACTGCGGGCATGGACGGTTTCATCCACCCCGGCGATCTCGGCCTGACCGGCGAGGAAGATAGTGGGCGCCGGATCCGGTTTCCCAAGGTTCGAGGCCACCTCAGCGGCCATTGCCGTGTAGGTGTCGTCCAGTCCGACCAGTGCCACCGTCCTGGCGCCGGCAAGGCGGGCAGCCTCGATCACGGCAGCGGCATCGTTGAAAAATCCCTGTTCGACAACCTCGAAACCTCCGACCCGGAAGAAGCGCCGAGTGAATTGGAGGCGGGGCATGTACCGGGCGGTATCACCCAGGCAGACCAAAAAGACACGGGCGCCGTCAGGATTGCTCCGCCCCATCTCCTGGACCCGGATGCGCAGGTTTTCGAACGGTTCGGCGTCCCGCCTGAGGGGAATGGGCTCGATTTCCAGATCCGAGACGGCGTCACACCGCAGTACGCCGGTCAGTTCACCGAGGGTAGCGCCTTCGCTGGCCGCGTCGATCATGCGTTCCATCATCCTGTCGGGTCCGGCTTCCATGATTTTTTCCAGATGGGCCAGCACCAGGAGATGACCCTCCTGCGTACTCGACGTGCGCTGGGCCTCCATGGCCGCGTTCCGTTGCCGATGGAACTCCTCGTGGTCCATTTTCGGGTCCGGATCAGGCGCGTCTGAGGGATCCGGGTATTGGTTGGTCCCGATCAGTACATCACGCCGTGTGGCCAGTCGTTCAGCGCGGCTGACAGCCGCTTCAGCCACCATTTCCTGGACCAGCCCCGACTCCAGACCCTTCAGAATGCCCCCGGCCTTTTCGATCGTCTGGAAATGTTCCCAGGCGGCGCGGGCCAGATCCCGGGTAAGGGTTTCCACGTACCACGACCCTCCCGCCGGATCAGCCACCTGATCAAAACGGCACTCCTGGGCCAGGATCAACTGCACGTTGCGGGCGATGCGCCGGCTGAATTCGTCCGGCCCCCGGAAGGATTCGTTGAAGGAACTCACATGCAGGCTGTCCGCCCCGCCAAAGACAGCGGACATGGCCTGTGTCGTTGCGCGCAGCATGTTCACGTGGGGATCCAGAACCGACTGGGTGCGCCGGCTCGTGCGGGCGTGGATCGGCACGCGACCGGCCTCGGTCGGACAGTCGCAAGCCGTCAGGATGTCAGACCAGAGCATCCGCAGCGCGCGGAGCTTGGCGATCTCCATGAAAAAATCACTGCCGATGGAAACGAAAAATTGCAGGCGGGCCGCGGTGGCGGTTGGCTCGATGCCACGTTTCTCCAGGGCCCGCAGCGTGAAGACCGCCGTGGCGAGGGTAAGCCCGAGGCTCAGGGCGCTGTCGGCGCCGCCTTCGTGCCAGGGATCCTCGAACACGGGCAGGGAACGAAGTGCGGGCGCGCGCTCCTCGACGTTGCGCGCCTGGACGGCCAGTTCATCATAGACCTGCTCCAGCGATACGGAGATGCGGCCATTCTTGACCAGGCCGAAGATGGGGTCGCTGCCCACGCAGCCCCGCAAAAGACCGCCGTCGATGCCCTGCTTTTTCAGCAGGGCGATGAACATGGCGCTCACGGCCAGGAACGAGGAACCTGCCTGCACGAGGAAGGGTGTTTCCGCCAGATCAACCCCTTCCAGGGCGGTCTCGAGGTCGGCCAGGCAACCCAGGGATGTCCCACCGACACCCACCAGATCACAGGAAGCCTGGTCGGGATCCAGACCCTCGTGTCCGGCCCGGTCCAGGACCAGATTCACTGCAGACTGTCCTCGCTGGAGATCATGGCGCAGCGCCCGGTTGAAGGCCTCGCAGGTGGGGAAGGGAAGTTCCTGGGCCACCAGCCAGGGTGCGGCATGAAAGCCCGCGGCTCGGGTGCCCCGCCGAAAAGGAGCCTGCCCCGGCAGGCCGTCACCCCAGGGTAAGTCAGCCGTATCCTCGGCCGTGTACATGGGGCCTACGGACAGACCTTCCAGGGTTTTGGTGAACATCTTTTTGGCGAAGGGGGCGCCTTTGAGCAGACGCTCGACTTCCTCGCGCCACCTCTCCAGGGAGGGAACAGCGAAGTCGTTCAGCAATTTGCCCTTGTCGCTCATGACGGCAGTCTCCGAACAACCCGGTCAGTGCTGGGTGGATGCAGGGATTCATTCCTGGCCCGAAAATCAAAGGTGGTCAGCGGTTGAGAGGAAAGTCAAGGCCGGCAGGTCAAGGAGATCAACTTTCCGGGGCCTTTCCCCAAAGTCCCATCTGTAGTACCATAAAAACTGGTTATCAAACTCTGTGGGTCGTCAACAACCCCGACCGGAAACGAACGGGAAATGAGCTGGATGACGATTATCTGGTCCATGTTGGCCTCTGCCAGCACCTTGATCGGATTGATGCATTTTTTCCTTTGGCGGCGAAATGTCTATGTTAACGGAGGTTATTTTATTACAGGAAAACGGAAAGAGGATATAGGTCCTTGGTCCTATGTGTGGAGCTAAAGGGAAAGACCCCCAAGAAGAAAATCGACCACCGCTTTGGCCTGGCTTTCCAGCCGCTTGTTCCTGCGGGACAGCACCCAGTCGGTGGCCATCTCATCAAGCACCCCGAATATGGCCTTGGCCGCGAAGACCGGATCCAGATCCTTGCGAAAACTCCCCTCCTCCATGCCTTGGGCCACTACCTGCCCGAGGATGGTGAGGTACTCCCCAACCTGGTTGCGCGACAACTGGTCCATGAAGTGGAGGCTGTGGCGCAGTTCCACCTGGGAGATGATGGCCAGATCCCGGTCCTTGCCCACCAGGGTCAGGTGCAGTTCCACGATCCGGACCAGTTTTTCCGTGGCAGTGGCCTCCTGGTCCACCTCGGAGCGACCCTCGGAAATGAAGCGTCCCATGGCCCGCTCGAACAGGGAAAAGAGGACTTCTTCCTTGTTGCTGAAATAGAGATAGATGGTGCCGTCGGCCACGCCCGCCCGACGGGCGACCATCGCCACGGTGGTCTGGTAGTACCCGTGCCGGGCGATTTCCACGACCGCCGCGTCCAGGATCGCTTCCCTTTTCGTGCCGTCGCTGTTACGGGCCATGATTCATGAAGCCTTGTTCATTGAAATGGACTGTTCTACTGCATCGGCCGGCCAGGGCCGCCGCCACTGGAATCCACCGATAATCTGATTATATCACACAATTAAACCTCAACAAGCCTAAATGACAATCTTGCTCTAAAGCCATTGACACTTCCGCCGATCACGGGTAGTATACTGAATAGTCATTCATTTAATCCGAATACCCATGGTTGACGCCATCAGGCCAATGAAAGGCTGGGAACATGCGCAGGCAGATCAGGAAAGTGGCCGTGCTGGGGTCCGGTGTCATGGGCAGCGCGATCGCCGCCCACTTCGCCAACGCCGGAATTGCTTCCCTCGTGCTGGACATCGTCCCCCAGGACGCCGGTGACGACCCGAAAGCCCGCAGCAGCATCGCCGCGGGCTCCGTGGCCGCCATGAAAAAGGCCCGCCCCTCCCCTCTGTTCACCACCGACCTTCTGTCGCTCATCGAGACCGGCAACATGGAAGACGACCTGCCGCGGCTGAAGGAAGCCGACTGGGTCATCGAGGTCGTCAAGGAGGACATGAAGATAAAGAAGATCGTCCTGGAAAACGCCGCGCCACATATCGCGGACGGGGCCATCTTCACCAGCAACACCTCCGGACTGTCCCTGGCTGAAATGTCGGCCATCCTGCCCGCTGACCTGAAGCCCCGGTTCCTGGGCACTCACTTCTTCAATCCTCCGCGTTACATGAAGCTCTTCGAGCTGATCCCGACCGCGGACACGGACCCGGAAGTCGTCGACTTCGTGGCCGCCTTCGCGCGCGACCGGCTGGGCAAGGGCATCGTCATGGCCAAGGACACGCCCAACTTCATCGCCAACCGCGTGGGTGTGCACGCCATGATGGCCACGGTGCAGGTCATGAATGAAATGGGCCTGACCATCGAGGAAGTCGATGCCCTCACCGGCCCGGCCATCGGTCGCCCCAAGACCGCGACCTTCAAGCTGGCGGATCTCGTGGGCCTGGACACCTTCGTCCACGTGGCGGACAACATCTATCCCCTCATCCCGGACGACGAGGCCCGCGAAACCTTCAAGGTGCCGGACTATCTGTACCGGATGGTCGAGAAGGGCCTGCTCGGCCGCAAGAGCGGCAGCGGCTTCTACAAGATGGAAAAGAAGCCCGAGAAGAAGTTCTTCACCCTCGACCTGGAAACACTGGAATACCACGACAAGCAAAAGGTTAAATTTCCCGAGATAGCCATGGCCAAGGGCATCGACGACCTGCCTGAACGCCTGAAGATGCTGGCCTTCGGCAAAGGCAAGGCCGGTCAGGCCATCTGGAAGATGCTCACCGCGAGCTTCAGCTACAGCGCCATGCGCGTGGGCGAAATCTGCGACCAGGCCGCCGAAATCGACCAGGCCGTCCGCTGGGGCTTCAACTGGGAGTTGGGACCGTTCGAGGTGTGGGACACGCTCGGTTTCCGCAAGGTCACCGATAGAATGCGCACCGACGGCCTGCCGCTGCCCGCCTGGGTGGACGCCCTGTACGAGAGCGGCGCCGAAAACCTTTACCGGATCGAAGACGGCATGCTGCAGAGCCCGACCGCCGAACCTGGTGGTTTCACCGCCGTGCCCGCCGACCCCAGGGTCTTCGATTTCGAATTCCTGCGCAGCCAGGACAAGGAAGTCAAGCGCAACCCTGGAGCCAGCATGCTGGATCTGGGCGACGGCATTCTGGGCCTGGAATTCCACTCCAAGATGAACGCCATCGGCCAGGACACCCTGAACATGATCATGACCGCCTGCAGTGAGGCGGAACAGAACTGGCAGGCCCTGGTCGTGACGAACCTGGCGGACAATTTCTCCGTCGGGGCCAATTTGATGATGCTCCTGATGGAAGCCATGGAGGGCAACTGGGAAGACATCGACATGATCGTCCGCGCCTTCCAGGCGGCCACCAGCCGTCTTGAGCACTGCGCCGTACCGGTCGTGACCGCTCCCGCCGGACTCGCCCTTGGTGGAGGATGCGAAGTCACCATGGGCGGCAACGCGGTGCGGGGCGCGGGCGAGCTATATATCGGGCTGGTCGAATTCGGCGCGGGCGTGATCCCCGCCGGCGGCGGCTGCCTGAGGCTCTACCAACGCAACGTCGCGCAATTGATGGACAAGCGCGACCTGCAGCCCGCCTTCCGCAAGACCTTCGAGACCATCGGCATGGCCAAGGTCGCCACCAGCGCGGCCGAGGCCCGGGACCTGGGTTTCCTCAGACCGGGCGACAGCTGGTCCATGAACCGCGACCACCTGGCGGCCGACGCCAAGGATCTGGCCCTGGCCCTGGCGGCGGGCAACTACGCCTCCCCCGCTGAAGACGAGGCCATTCCGGTGATGGGCACCTCGGGCATCGCCCTGGCCGAAGCGGTGCTCTACAACATGATGCAGGGCGGCTACATCTCCGAACACGACATGAAAATCGGCGTGGAGTTGGGAACCGTCCTCAGCGGCGGCGTGGTGCCGCCGGGCTCCACCATCACCGAAAACGACATGCTGAACCTGGAACGCGAGGGCTTCATGCGGTTGTTGGGCGAACGCAAGACCCTTGAGCGCGTGGAGCACATTCTCAAGACCGGTAAACCATTGCGGAACTAATCGCGAAACTAATCGCGGAACTAATCGCGGAACTAAATGCGGAACCAAAGGAAGGGTTGATCATGAGAGAAGTCGTCGTTGCCGCCGCCCGCCGGACCGCCGTCGGCAAGGCCCTCAGAGGCACGCTGCGCCACACCCGTCCGGACGACCTGGCCGCCGCCGTGGTTAAGGAGCTGGTCGCCTCGCATCCGGACCTCGATCCGGCCCGCATCGGAGACGTGATCATGGGCTGCGCCATGCCCGAAGCCGAGCAGGGCATGAACGTGGGCCGCAACATCGCCCTGATGGCGGGCCTGCCGGTGACCGTGCCGGGCATGACCCTGAACCGCTTCTGCTGTTCCGGCCTGGAAACCATCAACTACGGGGCCATGAAGATCGCCGCGGGCATGGACGATATCGTCATCGCCGGCGGGACCGAGACCATGACCCTGGTACCCATCGGCGGGTTGCGCTACATGCCCAGCCCCAACATGGCCCGCGAGCACCCGGAATTCCTGACCAACATGGGTTTGACCGCGGAAAATCTGGCCGTGCGCGACGACATTTCGCGCGAAGCCCAGGACGAATTTTCCTACCACAGCAACATGAAAGCGTTGGCGGCCATCAAGGAAGGCCGCTTCGCGGACGAAATCGTGCCGGTGATGGCGGCGCTGCCGGGTAAGGGCAAGAACGGGCGACCGGTGCTGCAGGAAGTCGAGTTCAAGGTGGACGAAGGCCCCCGTGCAGACACCACCGTCGAGGCCCTGGCCCGCTTAAAACCCGCTTTCAAGCTGGGCGGAACCGTTACCGCGGGCAACAGCAGCCAGATGAGCGACGGGGCGGCCGCTTCGCTGCTGACGACCCCCGAAATCGCCAAGGAGATCGGCGCTGAACCCCTGGCCCGGTTCGTGGGGTACGCCGTGGCCGGCGTGGCGCCCGAGATCATGGGCATCGGCCCTGTCGAAGCCGTGCCGAAGGTCATGAAGCTGACCGGATTGAGTCTGGACCAGATGGACGTCATCGAGTTGAACGAAGCCTTCGCCGCGCAGAGCCTGGCCGTCTGCAAGGGTCTGGGCCTGGATCCGGCCGATCCCCGGGTAAACTCCAACGGAGGCGCGATCGCCCTGGGCCATCCGTTGGGGTGCACCGGGGCCAAGCTGACGGCGACCGCCCTGCACGAACTCAAGCGCAGGAGCGGCAAGTACGCCCTGGTGACCATGTGCATCGGCACCGGCATGGGCGCGGCAGGAATTTTCGAAGCGATCTGAAGGGATATGACCGGCGGGTAAACCGCGGTTCCGCAAAGGAGAATCATGATGGCCGACAAGAGTTACCCGACCGGCGGCGAGTTCCTGCTCACCGAGAGTTCTCCGCAGAGCATTTTCACTCCGGAAGACTTCAGCGAGAACCAGCGCATGTTCGCAACGACCGTCCAGGATTTCGTGGAACGCATCATCCTGCCGATCCAGGAAGAACTCGAATACGAGGGCAAGACCGAGCTGGGCAAGGACCTGTTGAAAGAGGCCGGCCAGATGGGACTTCTGATGGCGGACATTCCCGAAGCCTACGGCGGAATGGGCTCGGACAAGGCCACGGTCATGATCATCAGCGAATACATCGCCGCGGCCGGCAGTTTCGCCGTGACCCACGGGGCCCAATCGGGCATCGGCACCCTGCCCATCGTCTACTTCGGCACCGAAGAGCAGAAGCAGAGGTTCCTGCCCAAGCTGGCCACCGGTGAGATGCTGACCTGTTACGCCCTGACCGAACCGGGCAGTGGGTCGGACGCCCTGGCCGCGGCCACCACCGCCGTGCTGACCGACGACGGCAAGCACTACGTCCTGAATGGTTCGAAGCAGTACATCACCAACGCCGGTTACGCGGAAATCGTGATCCTGTTCGCCAAGATCGACGGGGACAAGTTCACCGGGTTCATCGTCGACCTCGGGAGCGAAGGCGTGACCATCGGGGTCGAGGAAAAGAAGATGGGTATCAAGGGGTCTTCGACCCGTTCCATAACTCTCGAGGACGTCAAGGTGCCTGTTGAGAACCTGCTGGGCGAGATCGGCAAGGGCCACCACATCGCCTTCAACATCCTGAACGTGGGACGCTTCAAGCTGGGCGCCAGCACCGTCGGGGGCGGCAAGCAGGCCCTCCAGGCGGCCATCCCCTACACCAAGGAGCGCCACCAGTTCGGACAGCCGTTGTGCTCGTTCGGACTGATCCGCAGCAAGATCGCCGACGTGAACACCGCCATGTTCATGGCCGAATCGATGGTCTACCGCACGGCCGGCCTGCTGGATATCGCCATCGAGACCCTCGACAAGAACGATCCCGGTTACGACCGGGCCAGCATCCTGCAGGTCCAGGAGTTCTCCATCGAGTGCTCGATGATCAAGGTCTTCGCGACCGAGGTCTGCGCCCTGGCCGCCGAGGAATGCCTGCAGATGCTGGGCGGGTACGGCTACTGCCAGGAATACCCGTTGGAACGGCTGTACCGCGACGAACGCATCAACCGCATCTTTGAAGGCACCAACGAGATCAACCGCATGCTCGTGCCGGGCATGATCATGAAGAAGGCCCTGAAGGGCGAACTGCCCTTCCTGCAGGCCGCCCAGGCGGTGGCCGGCGAACTGACGGGCCTGCCCGCGTTCACGGAACCGGGCGAACCCGAATACCTGGAGACCGAGGGCAAGCTGGTGGCCAACATGAAGAAGGTCGTCCTGGCGACCCTGGGCATGGCCGCCCAGAAATTCGGCCAGGGCCTGAAGGACCAGCAGGAGGTGCTGGCGGACGTGGCGGACATCATCATGGAGGCCTACGCCTGCGAAAGCGCCCTGCTGCGGACCTTGAAGAAGGCGGACAAGGACGGCGAAGATGCCGCCAAGCTGATGGCCGACATGGTCACCCTGTACATCCACGACGCCATGGACCGGGTCGGTACTTGGGGCCGCAACATCATGGCCGCCACCGTCGAAGGCGACGAACTGCGCACCATGCTCGCGGGCCTGCGCCGGTTGACCAAGCACGATCCGGTCAACCGCACGCATCTGCATGATCTGATCGCCGAGAAGGTGATCGACGCGGACGGCTACACGGTGGGATAGGGGTTAACCCGGATCCCTGCGAAAAACCGCGTGGGGCGCGGCAGCTTCACGATCATCAGGATCACCGCAGCGGCCGCGAAGGGAATCACGACCCGAAAATCCTCCTGCAGGATGGCCAGGACCAGACCCATCACCGCGATGGCTTCGCGCAAGGCCCAGACCACGATCATGGTCGTCTGGTAATGGGGCCACAGACAGGCCAGGCGCTTTTCGGAATCGGACAGATTGTCGAAGATTCTTTTTCCGTCACCCGTCGCGCCCGGTGTCCCCTGGGGTCCCGCCGTTGTCCAATCCGGCTCGCGGGCCAGCTTTTTCCCCAGGACCGACGCGCCAAGGAATTTCCGTTCATAGTAGGTGGAACCGAGTCCCAGCATGAGGAGCGTCACCGCGCCGATCAGGTTGAGATTCGACCGGCCGATCCCCGGAAACTCACTCGCGTCGAGATCCGTTGCGGCGGCCTGACCGAACATGAACCAGGCGACGGCCACGTAGAGGACCGGAGCAAACGTGATGGCTCCCCAGATGATGTTCAACACCCTGGCTTGCGGGGCTATCAGTTTCCTGAATTCCGTGGACAACATTTTGCTGGACCCTCACCTGTACAGGGCCTTGACACCTCCCCAGGCGGCGTCTTTGGCGGGGACCGAAGGTCTGGTCAGGCAATCATCATCGTTGATCGAGGCACACCAGTTGGGAATCTTCGTGACCTGGTCCCAGCCGAAGGAATAGCCCAGCGTCTGGTAGACGCCGGCCGAAGCCGTCGTCGCGTAGGCAGGCAGCTCTTCACCGCCGCTGGGAACGCCGGCCGGCCAGACCCTCAACCCGATCGACCACTCCCAGACCACGTCCACGGTAATCTCCAACAGCACGGTGGAAAGCTGATAAGGCAGCGGTGTGCCGTAACTCACCACGAATTCGGGCTCGACAGCCGAATTGGTTCCATCGCCCCGGATTGCGAAACCGACCAGGGTGCCGGGAACCGAAGTCTCTATGCGCCCTTCCCAGGCGGTGAATCCCGACGTATCGGTGGCGCGGGTCAGGCACAGGTAGGCGGTGACCTGACTGCCGGTGGCCGCTGTGGCGCACCAGCTTTCGTCGATCGCTCCCTCATCGAAGTAGATCCCGATCCCGTCATCGTCCGGATCGACGGGATCGGCAAGGGCGGCGGCCCCGGTCCCCATAACCAGTATCAAAACAACCAGCGCGCTTTTCATCTATCTTGCTCCCTCAATGTGATCTGACGATTCCCGCACGAAGAGATCCGTAATCCGAACGCTCACTCATTTTCTCCGCATAGCCCCCTGATGGCAATGAAAATGCGGCTACGACGCTTCCCCGTCCTGACCCTTTCCCTTGACGGAAGCTGAAAGCGAAGCTTCAATGAATGGTATAGTCCAACCCGTCAGGCCTGATGTTCGGCACGATCGGACGCTGGCCTTAGTTCGACCTATGGAATTCCGGAAGTTGGCCCGGAAATGTCCCCGACAAGGAGTCCCTTCATGAACAAGCGCATGATTCTTGGAGCATCGCTGATCACCTTCCTCGCACTTGTCCTGCTGATAGCCGGCTGTGGAAACGGCGGCGACGATGCTTCCCAGGCCGAGAGCGCGGCTCCGGCAGAGGAAATGGTGCCCGTGGAAACGACCACCGAAACCGCCACTGAAGCGGTCGCGACCCACGACTGCGCCGGGGGGTGCGGGATGACGGCCATGCCGGAAGATCAGATGACTGAAATCGACGGCAAGTGGTACTGCGCCGGTTGCGCCAAGAAGGTCCAGGACGAAGGCGAACACGAGGGTCACGGCGAAGGTTAGACCCGACCTCGGCGCCAGGAACGAATCAGCCCGGGTCCGGAAGTAGCGCCACCTTCCGGACCCGCTTCGTCTATTTGACGAGGACCACCTTCACCGAGACCCGCTGATCCCCGCTCGACATGTGCGCGAAGTAGACCCCGCTGGGCGCCTGATCGCCCTGATCGTTCAAACCGTCCCAGACCGCCCGTGCCCGACCCGCCTCCATCCGCTGGTCCAACAGTCGGCGGACACGGCGTCCCTGCAGGTCGAAGATATCCAGGGTGACCCGGCCGGTCCGGGGATTGGTGAGCGTGAGCGTCGTGCGCGGATTGAAGGGATTGGGGGCCGCGACCAGATGCATTGCCATTGCCGTCCGGTCAGGGACATCGGAAAGATCCAAATCCAGCGCCACGTCGAGCACCGTGGGCACGCCCCAGACCGTCGCGACTCCTGTAATCGTATCGGTGACGTAACCATCCGTCTCGACAACAAGGTCGTAGATCCCGGTGTCCAGCAATTTGTAATAATCGCCGTGCTCCGGATCGGTGAAAACCGGCTGGGCGTTGCCCGTCACGGTGATTTTGGCGTCCAGGGGCAGCCCCGTCGCCGCGTCGGTCACCACGCCGTTGATCCCGTACCGGGCAGCCTTGATGAAGTGCAGGAAACTGTCCCGGTTGTCGTCCCACAGGCCGTCGAGTTGGGTTGCGGGAGGCCACTTCACGTTGTTGCACTCGATGGTCACGTCGATGCAACCGGTGGCGAAATACGACCAGTCCTGCAGACTGCCGGTGATGATGTACCAGTCCGCACCGTTCGTGATTCCCTGGTCGAAGGCGCCGTTGTACATCGGCAGATTGTAGGTCGAGTATTCGAGACTCAGCTGGATGATGGCCGCGTCGTCAGGGGTCAGGGCGAACTGGTAATCCCAAGGATAGTTCACGACCAGAGCGCCGGAGTGCCCGTTTTCGCTGACGACGAAGTGATGTGCGTCCGCATGGTCCATGAAGTGGATGTTTTCGGTCGCCTGCCCGGAATGGGTGCCCGCGGGATCAGGAAAATTGCGGTTCAGATCCACGCCTTGGGCGTTGACCCGGGTGTCGGCCACGTATCCGTCGGGGTTGTGCAGCGGCATGATATGGATCTCGTAATTATCCACCAGATGAGTGACGTCCTCGTATCCGGACTGTCCGTAATTGACGGCCAGGTATTCGGCGAGATTCATCAGCATGACCATGCCGGGCGGTTCGTCGCCGTGCATGGTGCTGCTCAGGCGAACTTCGGGCTCGGGCGCCGTGTTCTGTACATCCGCCGAGATCACCAGCCCCCACAGTTCGCGGCCCAGCACCGAGTAGCCCCAGGTGAAGACCCGGCAGATGTCCGGGTAGTCGATCTCCAGCTGGACGAAGATATTCCCGATCTGGGCGTGGGTCGGGTAGTATCCCGCGGCATCCCGCTCAAGTTCGGCCCCGGTCTTGAGCCCCTGCAGGGCCCAGGCTTCCTCCGTGGCCAAGCGGGATTCCTTATCCCGGTCGGGCAGCCTGGTGAACCGGTAACCGGCGGCCAGCAGTGCGGCTGCCTCGGCCTCGGTGACGCGGGGTTCGAAGATCAACCGCCCGGCATCCCCGCTGCCTGCTTGCGGGGTAATCTGCTCCCGGTTGAACGAGGCCAGGGGTACCTCCGCCAGCAGCCTGGCCAGCTCCGTCCGCCCGGACAATTCCAGACGCACGGGGAAGTCGTTCCACTCGGCGCGCTGCCACAGGGGCAGGCCGCGGGCGTCCCGCGGAATGTCCCCGGTTCCCCCGCTTCCGGCCGCCGCTGCAATTGAGGCCGATATCAACAACAGAAGCCCGCACGCCAGGCCCCTCGCAAGAAATCCCCTGGAAACCTTCAACTGGAATTGATTCAGCAACTTCAACAACCCTTCCGCCACGGTTCTTTCCCCGCTTCACCCCTGATTATACCACGTTCCCGGCCCGAATTCCCAGCGACCCAATACATTCATTCTCCGAAAAATTGACGCTTTCCCACATAATTACATATAATTGGTATGGTATTAATCGTCCAATCCTCTCCGACCCCGGACAGCGTTCATTTCAACCGGGTTTATTTTGGAATAGGTGACGTCTTGCATATGATGAAATTTTCCGTTGGCCGGGTTCTGACGCTCTGGTTGAGCTTGGCGGGACTGCTGTTGCTTGCTTCCTGCGGGGCCGAGGCGCCCACGTTCGAACCGGGCAACATCATCGTCACCTCCACGCCGCCGGGCGCGGCCATCATCATCAACGATATCGACACCGGCCGTACCACCCGCGACTCCCTTTTTGCCCCGCAGGACACCCTGAAGCGCGACCCGGACATCTACCGCATCTCGGTGGTATTGGCCGATTTCGTTCCCGACGCGGACGAAAAGCTCATCGACCTGGGACCATTGGAAACCCATGAGGTGCACTTCTCCCTCTCCCAGACCGGCTTCAGGATCGAAAGTCCCGTCGGGGCGCGCATCCTGGTCGGCGGCGAGGACACCGGCAAGATCGTACCGGCGGCGGTGGCCGGCCTTGAGCAGGGCACGGTGATGGTGTCCCTGGAGTTGGACGGATATCTGGTCACGCCCGAGCAGTACAAGGTAACCATCGTCGACAAGGAGATCATCGACATTCCCGCCGACGCTTTCACCACGAGATCACGGAAGACCGTCATCCTGGAGGGCTTCGCCAACACCAGCTGCGGGCCATGCCCCGAGTTGACCGACAACCTGGTCGCCATGGTCGCCAAGCCGGCCTTCACCAGCGACCGGGTCCTGTACATGGAATTCAGCGTGTCCTGGCCGCAATTTACCGACCCCTTCTACCAGGCCAATCCGGTTGAAAATGACCGCCGTATCAACATTTACCAAGTGGCTGGAGCCCCGGATCTGTATATCGACGGCGTCAGGCAGGTCGATGCCCTCAACGCGATCACCATGGAAAATTCGGTGCTGGCGGCCTTGGAGTCCGATCCGGGCTTCCTGGTCGACGTCACCGCCGATTTGAGCTCTACGTCCGTGCCGGTCACCGTGACCCTGACCGCCCTCAGGGACCTGGACCTGACGGGTCATGTCCTGTTTGTCGCCATCTACGAGAAGGAAATCGTGATCGATCCAGCGCCCGGGATCAACGGCCAGACGGTTTTCCACCATGTCTTCCGTAACGTCTTCCGTGACCTCGACAACAACTTGCCGGCCCTGAATGCCCTGACCGTCGGGGTTCCCCGGCAATTCGATGTCATGTTGAACCGAGGCACCTCGGCGCCCGACAACTATGTCGTCCTCGCGTTTGTCCAGCACGAGACCAGCCACGCCGTCCTGCAGGCGGGCTCCACCGCGGCCCCCGTCCCGTCATCTGGAAGGAATCACCGATGAGAACCCCGCGCCCAGCCCTTGTCGTTATAGCCCTGGTGACTACCCTGGTCATCCTGACCGGCGGCCCGGCCATGGCCCAGTATTCCTTCGACTGGTCCTTCGGCCACCAGGGTGCGGTCAAGGACATGCTTATCCTCGAGGATTTCATAACCATCTTTACCAACACCAGTGCCCTGACCGACTCCTTCCGGATCACCCTGGTCAAGGACATGCCCGCCTTCTGGCAAGCCACCATCTGCGAGGGGCCGATCTGTTACCCTCCCTCATATACGGTTCACACCTTCATTCTGGGTCCCGGAGAATCAACCAACCTCGATTTCGCCATCACGGCCGCCCTTGAGGAGGGCAGGGGAACGTCCATCGCCACGGTGGAAAGCCTGAGCGATGCCGGCGTGGTGGAAACCAACCAGTTTTCGATCGTCACCTCGGGTCTGGACGTGCTGAACGTCGACGCGGACGGCGGTGCGGGATACGAGATCTACTTCAGCGATGCCATCGCGGCCACCGAACGCAGCCACGCCACCTGGACCCGCGGGGTGATGGGCGCTTTGACGGGGACCGATCTGGCCTCCTTCGGCGCGGTGGTCTGGTCCGTCGGCACCAACGGCCAGGGCCTGACCGACGCCGACCGCTCGGGCCTGACGGAATACGTGCAGAACGGCGGCAACCTGTTCCTCACCGGCCAGAACCTGGCCCGCGATTTCTGCGATCCTGGCAGCCCCCTCTACTCCGCCGCCTCCCACGCCTGGTTCCAGGACCTGTTGGGCGTCGACTTCCTGGCCGATGACGCAGCCACGAGCCTCGTCTACGGAATAGACGGCAACCCCGTTTCCGACGGCATGATCCTGGCCATCAACAGCGGCGATGGAGCCGACAACAACACCAGCCCCGACGAGATCATCACTCTTGGCAACGGGACCACCGCCATGACCTATTCAACCGGGCAGGACGCGGCGGTCCTGGCGGCCTATGACAATGGACGCACCTTCTTCGCCGCTTTCGGCTTCGAAGGCCTGGCGACGGCGAATCAACGCAACGACATGATGGCGTCGGTCCTGAACTGGATCACTGCCCGGTTTTCCGCCGTGGGAGACGATGTCCAATCCCCCCTGGTCCACTCGCTCTACGTGACGCCGAATCCCTTCAATCCCCAGACCAGCCTCAAGTTCGAGGTGGGCGGGGGCCAGGCGATGAATACCGAAGTGGTGATCTACGATCTGCGGGGCCATCAGGTCCGTAACCTGTTCCGCGGCCTGCTCGAGCCCGGACCCCAGGCCATGGTCTGGAACGGCCGCGACGAGGGAGGCCACAGCCTCGCCTCGGGCATCTACCTGGCCCGCGTGATGGTGGCCGGCGAGGCCCGCACGGTGAAGATGACCCTGGCTCGTTAGCGTTGGGGACAAGTATTCAATCTTTGGACAGTGCATGCTCGGCCCCAGACGGGCCCACAAGGAGCAGGAATGATTCGACGGATCCTTTCGCCTCGGTTCGCCCGGAAAACCGCCGCCGCCTCCTTTTTGATCCTCGTTGCGGCGTCCTGGTCGACCCCTGCCTTCGCCCTGGAAAAATCGGCCGACTGGACCCTGGAAACCGCCACCGGGGAAATCATCAATTTCCACGAAACCCTGGGCAAAGGTCCGGTGGTCCTGAACTTCTGGGCCACCTGGTGCAAGCCCTGCCTCAAGGAAATGCCCCACATGAACCGCCTGGCGGGCGAATACGCGGGGCGCGTCACCTTCCTTGCCGTCAACACCGACGCATCCAAGGCCGTGGCCAAGGTCGCACCCTTCATCCAGGCCAAGGGTTACGATAATCTCATCGTCCCGCTGGATACCGGCGCCGAACTCCAGCAACTCATGCAGGTGGGCGGCATCCTTCCCTTCACCGTAATTTTCGACGGGCAGGGCCGGGAAATCTACCGCCACATCGGCTACAAGGAAGGTGACGAGAAGGAATTGCAGCGAGAGATCGAGGCCCTCCTCACCCACGTCGCAGAGGGCAGCGAGGTCGATACCGGCAAACCGGAATGGGGCGAAGCCGTCATGGCCACCGACCGGTTTGAATATTCCTACTCCGATGAGACCCGCCAGGAAATTTTCGAGAACTGGCTGGACGTCAGCTATCAGTTCGGCGGATTCCGCACCGGCATCATGCTCAACTCCCAGGCGCCCGGCGAAGAGGGCGGACGGGGCAACAACATCGAACACCGGTTCTTCGAGTTTTCCAACGGCAACGTCTTCGTGAGGGCCGGTCATTTCTACGGTCTCTTCGGGCGCGGGCTCGTCTTCAATTCATACGAGGACCGCACCATCAGGATCGACACGCGCCTGGACGGCCTCATCGGCACCTTTAAGAGCGGCCATATCACCGCCACGGCCTTCTCGGGCACTCCCAAGGTGAATGACAAGGACATCCGCGCCGCCGATTTCAACTACTCCTTTCCCTACAAGATCAACCTCGCCGTCACCGGCATGACCTACCGGTCGGACGACTTCGAGGATATCGATGGCAAGGTCCACCGGGACTGGGCTTCGGCGGCGCGGGCCCGCCAGAATTTCGGTTTCGGCGACTTCTACATCGAAACCGGCTGGAATATGCTTTATGACCGGCCGAATGACCGCTTCGAGAAGGGCTCTGCCCTCTACGGAAACCTGAACCTTTACCAGGGGCCGTTTTCGGTGTCCTGGGAAACCAGCGACTATGAACGCTTTGAATTGATCAACGCCGCCGACGGGGTTACCGCCCTGAACCGACCACCCGCCCTGGCCAGCGAGTTCACGTGGACCCTGATGAACCGGGCGCCCCACGTCCTGAACGCCGACGATGAGGTGGGCAACAACCTGGACCTGCTCTATTCCGGGGAGAACGGCTGGGCGCTTTTGGCCAGCGGTGCCCGGATCAGGAATCATGCGGGTGATACGATCTACGAACTGGCTTACGGCAATATCCTAAAGGATCGCGTGGGCGATTTCCGCCTGGCGGGCGCCTACGGCTACCAGGACAGTGAGGGGCTGCGCCAGACGGTCATGGGCGAGATTACCTGGTTTGCCACGTCGAGGCGGTCACTGACCCTGCAGGCCGAGCATCAGCACGTGCGTATGGGCGGCGGGAATGGCTTCGACCTGGGCTCCTACGACGAACAGTGGTTCAAACTGGAGTACGAAACCGCGCCGCGCTGGGCATTCGCGGCCATCTTCGAGATCAACAACAAATTCGAGGAGCAGCGTCAGCCCGGCGAGGAAGAAGGGCCCTTCCCCGCCGGTCAGATCACCTACACCATCAGCCATGGGGGCAATCTCAACCTGTGGGCCGGTAAACGGCAGGCCGGTTTCCTGTGTTCGGGCGGCGTATGCAAGTTCGAACCCGCATTCGAAGGGGTGGAAGTGTTTGGGGTGTTCCGGTACTGATCCGGGGTCTGCTCTGGATCGGGTTCAGAGGACGAAGGGCCGTCACTTCCTGTGACGGCCTTTCTTGGCATTCCGGCTTCTCCGCCATCCATGGCTCCGAAACCTCCATGACACCTCTGCACCCGATCCAGAGCAGACCCCGGATCAGTGCCGGAATGCCTCAAACATCGCTACCGATCGTCAGGAGGGTGAACGCCTCGTTCAACTCGGCCACGAGATCGGGATCGCGGCCTTCCATGTAATAACGGAGCACGGCGTCGGTACCTGAGGCTCGCAGTTCGAACCAGAGGCTGTCGAATTCGATGTAGGTGCCGTCACCGGCGTGGAACACGCGGCTAATGGTTGGCAGAGCGGAGCCTTCGGGCATTCGGTCGATAAGCAGGGCCGCAGCTTCCGTGGGATCCTTTCCTTCGAGGGAGGCGAAAAACGCCACGGTGGCTTCCTTGCGCGTGTTGCCGGCGGCCTTGGCCTCGATGCGGGCCGCTCCCTGAAGGGATTCGTCGAACAGGGTGATGTCGCGGCGCTCGTAGAAGCGATAACGGGTTTCGTACTTGTCCAGGAGTTCCAGGTAATGCCCCGCGAAACTGCTGCCTTGAACGCGAAGTCGGGCGGCCAGACAAAGCGCCATCACTCCGATCTGCATGCCGTCCTTTTCCTTGGGCGCGAGGCTGGTCCGGTTGCCATGGCGGCTGACCACCGGTTCGGCGGAGCCCATGGCCGCGCCGCCGCTTTCTTCGGCCATCATCAGCAACCGTGGTCTGGGGCCGAACCCGGTTACCGTACCGGTGACGTCCGTGGCCTGCGTATCGGATGACCGGGCGGCGATCTGATCCTCCAGATCCCCCACCAGCGAGGCGAAGTACTTGAAGCCCACCGGCACCCGGAACGTGCCCAGGCTGCCTCCAAAACGCTCGTTGAAGGAGACGGCAATCTCCCCGATGCTCATGCTGGTCGGCCAGGTGGTGGCCACGATCCAGTTGTAGTCGTCCAATTCGCCTGCTTCGGCGAGGGAGGCGATCTTCAGGGCCGTGAGCATGAAATAGATCTGGTTGGGTTTGAAGAAGACCAGGCATCGCTCATCGTCCAGGGGGTCCACTTCCAGGCCGGCGGTCGCCGCCGGTTCCGCCAGTTCCACCGGAGCGACGGTGACCATGTTGAAGCGGTCGCCATCCGGATCCCAGATGAAAAAAACGTCGCACTTCCGGTCGCGCAAAAGTTCCTGGGCGCCCACGTGCTTGTAGACCTGCCACTTGCCGGGATCCACACCGTGGTTGACCCCATCGACGATACCGATCCCGTGAAAGTTGCTGCTTTCGGTCTCGTGGGTGAAGAACACCGGGGCGTCTCCGCCGGCGGGAATGTCCAGGGCGGCGAATATCCGCCGGGCAGTCGGCCCCATGGAGCCGCCTTCAGTGCAAAAAGCCGCGCGGAAGCCCTGCTGGATCGCCCCGGGAATCTCGGCCAGCAAACCCGCGGGCACGACCTGGCGCAGCACCCTCACGTAATCATCCACTGGATCGAAATCACGCTGAATGAGATCGTCTTCGGCCGAAGCCAGACCGATGGTCAGGCCGCCGGCCTCGGCTTCCTTCACCAGGTCCCGGACCCGGTCGGCGATCTGTCCCGCCATTTCCAGCAGTTGCCCGCCGGCGGCTTCCATGGGTTTCCAGCCGCCCTTGTAGCTCTGGCTGTGGGAGGCGGTGAAGTTATCCCCGCCGTCCAGCTCGTCGAAGAAAACACCAAACGAGGAAAGCCAGATGGGGGTCGTGCGCTCGCCGGCGGGCGGCAGATGCACGCCAATGCCGTGGGCGGCGTAAATCCGGGCCGCCAGATCGATGAATTCCTGGGTATGCGGGCGAACCTCGCCCCCCACGTGAAGGTTCTTGAGCCCGACTTCCCGCGCCAGCCTGGCCCGGGCTTCGAGAATTATCGCCAGGGTCAATCCGTTCAGGGGCACCTTAAAGTTGAACAGATCCTCCGGATCAAGCAGATCCCGGTAGCCGGCGGTCCCCAGTTTGAACTGTTCGGCCCAGGGGCCCAGACCCGCCTCGGCGACCAGGTCGGGTCCCACCGTGAATTCTTCCTCATGATCGGCGAACGGAGTGAACAGAGAGCGGACGGTGCTCATCGGATGGCCTTTCGGGATTATGTGGTCGATTCCCCGGCGGGATGCGGATCAACCGGAAAAATTCACATCCACCACCTTGCGGATGACCGAACTCTCCACCTCGAAATATTCCTCTTTGGCGAAACTGAACAGTGAAGCGATCAGGTTGGAGGGAAAGACCTCGATCCTGGTGTTCAGATCCCTGACGTTGCCGTTGTAGAACCGGCGGGCGGCCTGGATCCGGTCCTCGGTGTTGGCCAGTTCCTGCTGCAGGGCCAGGTAGTGTCCGCTGGCCTTGAGGTCGGGGTAATCCTCGGCAACGGCCAGCAGGCGGCGCATGCTTTCGACGAGCTCCATTTCATCCTTGGCCTGGGAACCCGGACTTCCGGTGGAGGCCTGGGCCGTGGCCCGGGCTTCGGTCACCGCGGTCAGCACCTGTCTTTCGTGGGCGGCATAGACCTTGACCGTTTCCACGAGATTGGGCACCAGGTCGTACCGCCGTTTCAATTCCGTGTCGATCCCCGACCACGATTCGCGGACCTGCTGCCGGATGCGGATCAGGAAGTTGTAGTTCAGGGCCGCCCAGAGCAGGATCGCAACCACGATGCCCAGTGGAATGTACAAGCTCATCGGCCCTCGCCTTTCATCTGCCGGACAACATAATCCGGGATCAGTTCATAGAGGTCCCACGCCATTTCGAGAGCCTTTTCGTACCTGTCGGTGCCGCACCAGCTTGACTGGTAGACTGCGATCTCCCCGAACCCGAATTCGATGGTGAAGGACGGGGCCTTCATGAGGTAGTCCATGGTGCGGGTATGGATGACGTCGTAGGCCCATTTCCGGTCGGAGGATTTAACAAAGAACTTGCGGCTGAATGCGGAGGATTCGAAATCGATGTCGTCGACGCCGAAGAACTCACCCACCCTGTCCAGGGGATTCTCCCGCCGGATGAACAGGGGCACCGTGGGGAAATCGCAGGCCAGGATGACCACCCCCCGGTTATGGGTCGACCGGTTCTTGCCGTGGCCGGTGGTGTAACGGTAATCCATCATCGTCACGGACCGTCCGTGGAACTCCCCCTTGATGATGTTCTTGGCGTACCGGGAATGCCCGTTCTGGAATACCTTCAGGGCAGGAAAGTCCCGGTGCATGCTCTTGCTCTTCGCCGGGGCCAGGCGCCATCCCCTCTCCTGCGCCCACAGGCGCAGAGCCTCACGCCGCTGCTTGTCCTTCTGCCAGGCCAGGAAGCCAAAGATCCCGATGGCCAGGAAAATGATGATGACGACTATCGGATGCACCCGAACCATCCCCATTGGAGCTTGCCGCTGACGCCACGGACATTGTCTCGCCGACCGGTTCTTATCTCAACCGGGAAATTCCAC
>CBDURF010000021.1:0-29675 GCA_965369705.1 uncultured bacterium | reverse complement strand
CAAATTCTGTTGGAGATAGTGCGGGTTCTGAAGCCGGACGGCCGGGTGTTCATCAATCCCACCGGGGACGACGCTCTGGCCCGGGGCGGTTCCGGGGATGTGCTGACCGGGTTGGTGGGAGGGCTGCTGGCCCAAGGCCTGGACGCCCTGGAAGCGGCCCTGCTCGGCGCGTTTATTCATGGCCAGGCGGGCACCGTGGCCGCCCGGGGACGCAGCAACCGGAGCGTGCTGGTCAGGGAGGTCGCGGCGGCCATCGGCCCGGTTTTCGAGGAGATGGAAAAGGAAGCCAGCGCGACCGCGCGGTTGCGGGAATTGATCTGGCCCGTGACCCCGGAAACGTCGGGTTAAGAAAGCGGCGACATGAGGATTCTCGGCATCGAAACTTCATGTGACGACACGAGTGTGGCGTTGTATGACAGCGACGGCGGCGTGGCGGAAAACCTGGTGTCCTCCCAGGTGGATCTGCACGACCATTTCGGCGGGGTGGTACCCGAGCTGGCCAGCCGCGCCCATCTGGTCAATCTGCTGCCTCTGGTGGATTATCTGCTCGAAGGCCAACAACTCACGTTGAAGGACCTGGACGGGATAGCGGTCACCGCCGGGCCCGGGCTGATCGGCGCCCTCCTGGTGGGACTGTCCACCGGCAAGGCCCTATGCCTGGCCGCGGATCTGCCGCTGGTGGGGATCCATCATATCGAAGGACACATCCTGGCCAATGCGCTGACCGCGGACCTGGTCCTGCCCGCGGTGGTCCTGGTGGTTTCCGGCGGGCACACCGAGGTGATCCACATGCCGGAGGTCGGCCGGTACGAACTGCTGGGCGGCACCCTGGACGACGCCGCCGGCGAGGCTTTCGACAAGACGGCCAAACTGTTGGGGCTGCCCTATCCCGGCGGGCCCCACATCGACCGAATGGCCCGGCGGGGCACGCCCGGGAGTTTCGCGTTTCCCCGGCCCCTCAAGAACGATCCCCGTACGGTTTTCAGTTTCAGCGGACTCAAGACCGCCGTCCGGGTGGTGGTCGACGCCCTGCCCCGTCCCCTGTCGGAGCAAACGGTGGCCGATGTCAGCTACGAGGTGCAGGAGGCCATCGTGGATTCCCTCTGTCACCGGCTGTTCCAGGCCGCCCGGCGCAAGCATGTCCCCGCGGTCTATTTGGCGGGTGGGGTCTCCGCCAACAGCCGCCTGCGCGAACGGGTGGCCGAGGAAGCCGGTCGCCGGAATCTCCATTTCCTGGCGCCGGAGCCGGTTTACTGCACCGACAACGCGGCCATGATCGCCTACGCGGGGTGGTGCCATTTCACGGCCGGGCGGCGCGACAGCCTGGACCTGGACAGCTTTCCGCGCAAGCCTCTCGCTTCCTGGCGCTGATTTCCCTCGGTTCCACCCGATTTCACCTTCAATTCGGATCAGTTTCCCCGCTGCCCGACGGCCGGGAAAGTTGTCGAACCTCTCACCGGAAAATCCATCCAACCCGAAACAAAAGCATACGGTTTGACAGGAACCCGCCGATACAAAAGAAGAATCATGGTGGGATGGTGTGCCCGGGTTCCGACGAAGAGGGAGAAAATGACCGCGAAAGCGCGAATTCTTGTAGCGGACGACGAACCGCACATCAGACGGATCCTGCAGTTCCTGCTGGAACAGGAGGGGTTCGAGGTCCATATGGCCGAAGACGGGGAAGAGGCCTGGAAGGCCGTGGCCAGCTTTCAGCCGGATTTGGTTCTGTTGGACGTCATGATGCCTCGCATGGACGGTTTTGCCGTCCTGGAGATCATTCGCGCCGGGTTCGAGACAGCCCGGTTGCCCGTGATCCTTCTGACCGCCAAAGGAGAGGGACAGGACAAGGTCAAGGGTCTGGCGGGCGGAGCGAACGACTACATCATCAAGCCGTTCAACCACGATGAACTCCTGCTGCGGGTCAGCAATCTACTGGAGGCCACGCGGCGCGAACGCGAAGCCAACCCCTTGACGGGTTTGCCGGGCAACCGGGCCATCGACCGGGAGATCCAGGACCGCATCAACGCGGACCAGGAATTCGGCTTCATATACATCGACATGGACCGATTCAAGAGCTTCAACGACAAGTACGGCTATTCCCGGGGCGACCGAGCAATTTCCTTCCTCGCCGGCGTCCTGATCGGCATTACCCAGAAATACGGTTCGGGTCGTGAGTTCGTGGGCCACGTCGGGGGCGACGATTTCGTGGTGGTAGCCGCTTCGAAGGATGCCGAGCGGCTGGCCCGACGCATCATCCATGAATTCGATGAAGGCAAGGTGGACCTCCACGACAAAGAGGATTTCCGAAAGGGTTACCTGGAAATCGAATGCCGCAGCGGGCAGATAGAGCGCTTTCCGCTGATCTCCCTGACCCTGGCCCTGGTCCGGGAATGCCGGGGCCGCTTCGATCATCCGGCCCAATTGAGCGACACCCTGGTCGAGTTGAAACGATACGGCAAGACGAAACCCCACAGCGTGATCGTCAAGGAACGACGGTCGTCGGATAAAAAGCCGGAACTGATCACCATCAATGCGGACCAGGATCCCACCGAGGATCCTGCCGGCGATCCGGCCTCCTGACCGGATGGAAACCATGAGCGGATACATCGACAACGCCGCAGCGATGTCCCGGACCGCAGACCCGGTCGACCAGGTCATGTCCATGATCAAATCCGCCGAGGGTCTGCACGACATTGGAGGTCTGGCGAAGGCCTTCCTGGCGGTCTGGTCCCGGTTGCCCGGGGTAAGGGCCGCGGCGGTGGCCGCGGATTCCGCTGGAACGGTCCTGTTGGATCCCGCCAGCCGTGGCAATTGTGAATCCTGGTTGGTGACGATCCGGGATCCGGCCGCCCGGACGGATGAGCCTCGTTGGGTGGACATGTCCGACCGCTGGTCCGGTCTCGCCGAGGCCTGGGCGGCTGACGGGGACGCCGACTTGATGGTTCTGCAGGGCACGGGCCCGCTGCCGGGCGGCGATCCCTGGTCGGAAGGGGGGCACGGTTTCGAACCCGTGTCGTGCGCCGGTTGGCTGGTGGCTCCGATCGACTTGCGCGGGCAGGCGAAGTTCGCGTTGGTGCTGGGTCTGGAAGGTGATCCCGACCGGCTTCCAGGAGTCCGTGAATCGTTGGCTCGCCTCGTGAAAAACTTGTTGCCGGTGGCCGTGGTGTGGTCCCAAGCTCTGGCCCTGAATGCACGTCTGCGCCAGGCTGACGATGAAAACAAGGCCCTGGCCCGGCTCAACCGCCTGCAAGGGCGGTTCGTGGCCATGGCCAGCCACGAATTCAAGGCACCTCTGACCTCGATCACCGCCTACACGGATGTTCTCAGCGAACAGTTGACTGACGACGATTTCCCACATGCCCGGGAATTCCTCGGCGTCATTCGCAACGAAGCGGGCCGGTTGCTGCGGATGGTGAACCGGATCCTCGATTTCACGCGCATGGAGCACGGGTCCCGTCTGCTGGCGCTGAAACCGATTGACATGGAACCCCTGGTCCAGGACACGGTCCGGTCCTTAAATCCCAAGATCGCCCGCAAGGACCTGGTGGTCACCGTCGAGGCGCCCCTCGGCTTGCCGCGGGCCGAAGTGGATCCCGACCTGATCCGCCAGGTGCTGGTGAACCTCCTGCACAACGCCGTGAAATTCACACCGCGCGGAGGAAAGATCACCATCCGGCTGAAGGAAAGGGAGTCGGCCGTCTCGGTCAGCGTGATAGACAGCGGGCCAGGCATCCCTCCGGAGGACATCCGACGCATATTCCGGGAATTTTACAGGGCCGAAGGCGGAGCCACCACCGAGGAAGGGAACGGTCTCGGTCTGACCATCGCCCGGCATATCGTCAATCTCCACGGGGGACATATCGAGGTCGAACGGCGCCCCGAAGGCGGATCCGATTTCCGTTTCCTTGTTCCCAAGGAAATGGGTTCCATGGCTTCGCTGGCTGATGTGCTGCGCCGGCCAGTCGATCCGCAGGAGGGTGCGCACCTCGTGGAAAGCCTCCTGTCCTTCCTGGCCGAAATGACGGGTTCCCGCACCGTGGTCATGCTTCTGCGGGACGGCAACGGAGCGCTGGTGCCGGTGGGCGTCCTCGGCCTGGACCTGGAGGCGGCCAAACCCCTGCCCATGATCGAAAACCCGGGCTGGACCCGGTTCCTGGAGCGAGGGGAGGCCGTGACGGACCCGGGTTCGCTGGTCAGGGATCTCGGTTGGTGTCCGGTAAGGTGTATCTCGGAAGGCAGCCGGATGTACGCGCCGCTGGGTGCGGGGGAAAGCGCCCTGGGCTGTGTCATCCTCGGGCGCCGTCGGGGATTGGGCACCTATGACAAGATCGATCTGATCCAGCTGTCCGTCCTGTCCGAGATCGTCATGACGGCCTTGAGTAATATTGAAACGGGTCTGGTCGGGACGACGGCCACCGTAAGGCTTTTGCTCCGGATCCGTCGGAACGGAGTGCCCACGGCCACGGCACAGTCGCTGGCCCTGGCCGAGAAACTGGGCGACAGCCTGGGCCTGAACAAGGCCGAGATCAAACGGCTGCAACTGGCCGCCGTGCTGCACGACGCCGGCATGGCCCAGGTGGAGGAGGAGATCGTCCTGGGCGAATCGGAGTTGAGCCTGGATGAACGGGACGAAGTGAATTGCCACGTGGATCAGGTCATGGATCTGCTGGGGCCTTTGTTGCCGGACGCGGCAATCGAGAAGATCATCCGCCATCATCACGAACGGTTCGACGGGACAGGTTATCCCGAAGGTCTGCGTGGGGAGGACATTCCTTTCGGCTCCCGCCTCATGGCGGTGATCGACACCTGGTACTCCCTGACGAGTTCCCGCCCCTTCCGCGGCGGCTTGTCCCCGGAGGCGGCCCACGAGGAGATCCTCGTCCACGCCGGAACCCAGTTCGACGAACGGATCGTCGCCGAATTCACCAAGATTCTTCACAGCGAGGGCGTTTTGACCGACGTTCCCTCCGCTGCCGGACCCGCCCGGTCCGGCTCTTGAGGAGAGGCCATGAGGGATTTTCCGCGGGTTCTCATCGTGGACGATGAAAAACCCATCTCCACCCTGCTTGCCCAGACCTTCGAGCAGGAGGGGCACGAGGTGGCCAATGCCTACGACGGCATCGACTGCATGAACAAGATGGCCACCTTCCGGCCGGACGTGGTGATCATGGACATCATGATGCCCAAACTGGACGGGGTTGACACCACCCGCCTCATCCGCCGGAACCGGAGCTACAGCGACACCATCGTCGTGGCCCTGTCGGCCAAGGCGGACGAGGAGACGCGCCACCGGATGAAGGAGGCCGGGGCCAACCTGTTCATGAGAAAACCCTTCGTCATCGCCAAGCTTCTGGCCCGGGTTTCGCGCATGCTGGAAATCCGCTCTGAATCGCGCCGAGGAAACTGAGAATGTTGATGACGGCAACCACACCGGCCCTGACCGCCCCTTTCATGGGAATCGTTGCCGCCGTGACGGTACCGGCGCCCGTGGTCATGCTGCTGGTGGTCGCCACGGCCATCGGGGTGTGGGCGGCCATGATGTGGCTGAGGATCATGGCAGGTCGCCGGCGTTTGGAGAAGAAGGCCGAACTCCTGCGCAATCGGACACGGACCCTGGAAACCATCCTGACGGTCTCGGCCCGCATCAATGCCACGCGCAACCTGTCCGAACTCGCCGACAAGGTGATCGCCGCGGTGGAAGAGGTCAGTGGATTCAAGCGCGTTGTCCTGTACCTGTGGTCCGACACGACAAGGGCCTTCGAGGCCCGGGCCTTCGCAGGCACCGCCCAGCAGGAGCAGGCCAGGCTGGCCGGGGCCCAGGTCCTGCCCACGGACTATGACGAGATGATCCGGGAGGAATGCCGGTATTCCAATTGCTACCTGCTGGACACCGTAGAAGAGGCCCAACAAGGTTCGCGCGGCGGCCTGGATCTGCTGTCCGATTCCCGTCGCTGGAAACCGGGCCTTCGTCTGATCGCTCCGTTGGCTTCGGGTGCGGGCGAGGTCGTGGGTTATCTCGAACTGGACGAACCTGCTTCCGGAATGGTTCCCCCCCTGTCGGCGATCCGCCAGCTTGAATTCCTGACGCGTCAGGCGACCACCGCCATCGAATCCGCAGAGGTCTACGATCATCTGGCCCGCAACAACGCCGAGTTGTCCGCGGCCTCGGACAAGCTGAAAAGCCTGGCGGACATGAAGAAGAACTTCGTGGCCAACATCAGTCATGAGCTGCGCACACCCCTGACCTCCATTTCGGCCTACTCAGAATTGCTGCAGAAGAACCTGGATACCCTGTCGCCCGAATCCCTGGACGAGTTCCTGGAGGTCATCCACGACGAAAGCGTGAAGCTGACGGGAATCATCAACGATATCCTGGATCTGAGCCAGATGGAGAACAACCGTCCGTCCATGAACCAGGTGGACACGGATCTGGTGGGCCTGGTCCGGCACCTGGAGGATTCCTGGCGGAGCCGCGCCCGGCAGATGAACGTCGAGTTCTCCCTCGACGCGGGGTCGGAGGTCATCCGCCTGCCCCTGGATCCGCTGCTCATCCGGCAGATGATGACCCACTTGGTGGGCAACGCCTTCAAGTTCACCCCCGAGGGAGGACGGGTGCGGATCGGGCTCCACGAGACGGGCACCGCCGTCTGCCTGACGGTGCAGGATACGGGCATCGGCATTCCCAAGGACAAGCTCGGGGACATCTTCGAAAGCTTCTACCAGGTCGATTCCTCCGCCACCCGCCAACACAACGGCCAGGGGGTGGGTCTGGCGATCTGCCAGGATATCGTCATCCACCACGACGGCCGCATCTGGGCGGAAAACATCGATCCCCGGGGGACACGGATCACCGTATTGCTGCCGCGGCGCCCGGCGGTCCTGCAGCCGGTGGACCCGGATTCGTTGACGGGCCTGCCTTTCGAGGCGGGAGAATTGATGCAACGGCTGATGCACTGGGTTAGCGAGAGTCTCGGCATCCAGGTGGCCACCCTGATGGTGCCGGACAAGGGAGGCGACCACCTGACCATCCGCGCGGCCATCGGCCTGCCGGAATCCGTGGTGCAGAGCGCCCGGGTGCGGAAGGGGGCGGGCTTCGCGGGCCGGGTCTGGGAAACGGGAGAAACCCTTCTGGTCGGCGACCTCACGAGCGACACCCGTTTCCGCCGCGAACTGAACGAGCCCCGCTACTCCACCCCTTCCCTGCTGTGCGTGCCCCTGCGTGACGGGGACAATCTGGTGGGGGTCATTTCGGTGAACAACAAGATCGATGGGACCGCCCTTGACCGCGACGATCAGGTTTTCCTGGAGTCGCTGGCGCCCCGCCTTACCCGCCTGCTGACCCGTTACGAAAACTGGCAGGACGGCGCGCGGGATTTCGAGGCAATTCGGGACACCCTCAGGTCCACGACCGCGGTGGGGAACCTGCGCCACGAGAGCCTGTTGGAAGTTTGCCAGGAAATCTGCCTCGCCTCGGCCCGCCGGATCATGTTGCCGGGCGATGAGTTGGAACACCTGGCCTTTTCGCTGCAGTTCTACGACGTGGGGTTGAACAGTGTGCCTCCCCAGGTCCTGAGCAAACCGGGCCGGCTGGACGCAGAGGAACGGCGGCACGTCGAAAAGCATGTGGATGCGGGACTGAGCATCCTGGAATCACTCCAACTGGACGCCAAGGTGCGACAGCTCATTCTGCACCATCACGAAAACTACGACGGAACCGGCTATCCGATGGGGTTGGCCGGCGAGGCCATTCCCCTGGGAGCCCGCCTGGTCAGGCTGGCCGATACGATGTCTTCCCTGCTGAGTCCGCGCCCCTGGCGTCCGGCCATGGATCTGGATGAAGCCATGAACGTTATCCGCGGCGGCATCGGTCGGGAGTACTGCCCGCGGATGGCCGATGTCTTCCTGGCGGAAACCGAAGCCCGTCGGGAGCGCATCATCGATCTGCAGGCCAAGAACGGTGTGGCCGACGACCCGAACCGGCTGTCCCTGGATCGCGGCGCCCCGGTTCCCGTTCTGACCTGACCCGGCCCGGACCTGTCTTTCAGGATCCTGGCCTGCATCCAACAACGAGAGGGTTGACCTTGTACAAGGTTCTGGTAGCCGACGACGAACACAACATCCGCAATATCCTCGATTTCAGTCTTCACGCCGAAGGATTCCTAGTCATTTCCGCCCTGAACGGTGAGGACGCTTTCAAGCTGGCCGTCGAGTCGGCGCCCGACCTGATCATCCTGGACGTCATGATGCCGGGCCAGGGCGGCGTGGAGACCTGCCGGGCTTTGAAGGCGGACCGGCGAACCTCCTCCATACCCGTCATTCTGTTGACCGCCCTGACGGGCCGGGATGACCGGGACGCCGGCCGCCAGGCCGGAGCCGACGCCTACATCACCAAACCATTCAGTCCTCAGAAAGTCATCGACGCCGTGCAGGAACTGCTCGGCGTGACCAGCGATTGACTTCGGCCGGGTTCGGCAATCCGGTGGTCCCGCGGGGACCTGTCAGGCTCGGCGATGGACGCGTCGGTCCGGGAGCGGTAGAATTCGCCCCTGATTATCCATGTCATCGCCTTGGCGGGGGGGTGCAGCGATGGCTGCTCGCTGCGCTCCCAGCGCTTCCCGGTGGCAATAATCCGGGTTTGCCGGCCAATCGTGAATTCCAGCATGGGATTTGAGGCTACCTTGCGCCAGCTTGTTGAAATCGTTCTGCCCGTACCCCTGACCCAGGTGTTTTCCTACCGATACCAGTCGGAGGAAGGCGCGGGCGAAGACCCCGGCCTGCAGCCGGGCGATCTGGTGGTGGTTCCCTTCGGGCGTCGGCGGGAAGTGACGGGCCTGGTCGTGGGTGTGGCCGACTTGGCGCCGGAGGTCCGGGAAATCGGCGGGGCCAGGTTACGGGACGTCACCCGGGTCCTGCCTCCGGAATACAGAATCACGGGTGATCGAATGGGTCTGGCCCACTGGCTGGCCTCCTATTACGCCCTGCCTTTGGGTGAGGTCGTTCCCCTTTTTCACCCACCTTCGCCGGGAACCCGGGCCCGTGGCGGGGGGCGGGAATCGTCGCAGAACGCGTATCCTTCCGTGGATCCCGAGGAAATCACCTTGACCAGCGCCCAGGACCGGGCCGTGCAGGCCGCGGAAAGGGTCCTGGCGGCCGAATCCTTCGGCGCCCTGCTGTTGCACGGGGTGACGGGAAGCGGCAAGACCGAGGTCTATCTCACCGTCATTTCCCGGGCCTTGGCCGCGGGCCGCAGTGCTATCTACCTGTTACCCGAAATCGCCCTAACCCCCCAAACCCTGTCCCGGATCTCCGCCCGATTCGGTGACCGCGTGGCGGCCATCCACAGCGGACTGTCGGCCGGACAGCGTTGCCGGGTGCACGAACAGGCGGCCAGGGGAGAGGTCCAGGTGGTGGTCGGACCCCGCTCGGCGTTGTTCGCGCCGGTTCGCAACCTGGGTGTCGTCATCGTCGACGAGGAACATGAGACTTCGTACAAGCAGGATGAAAAACCCCGTTACCATGCCCGGCACGCCGCCCTGGTCCGGGCCCGGGAAAACCGGGCCGTCGTGATATTGGGGTCAGCCACGCCGGACCTGGAGTCCATGGTCAATGCCCTGAGTGGACGTTTCGAGCTGCTCGAGCTGCCGGATCGCCTGGGGGGAAGCCTGCCTCCGGTCGAGGTGGTGGACATGCGTGGGGGTGGGAACCTCGAGGGATTCACCCCCGCCCTGACCGAAGCCATGGCCGAGATCCTGCAGCAGGGACGCCAGACCATCCTCTATTACAACCGCCGGGGGTTCGCCAGGGTCCTGCAATGTGGCGATTGCGGGGAGGTGATCATGTGTCCGAACTGCGACATCGGCGTCACCTACCACCTGCGGCCTCGACGGCTACTCTGTCACTATTGCGGATTCACGCGTCGGATTCCAGAGACTTGCCCCGACTGTGGCGCAGAGGAATTCCTGCCCGCCGGCGGCGGCACGGAAAAGGTGGAGCTGAACCTGCAGGCCCATTTTCCCGACGCCAGGATCCTGCGCCTGGATCACGATACCACCCGTCGCCGCGGCAGCCACCACCGCATCCTGACGGCTTTCGCCCGTGGAGAGGCGGACATTCTGGTGGGGACCCAGATGGTGGCCAAGGGTCATCATTTCCCCAAAGTGGGTTTGGTGGGGGTCCTGGCGGCCGACGACGGTCTATGCCTGCCGGACTACCGGGCCGCCGAGCGGTCCTTCCAGCTATTGACCCAGGTGGCCGGGCGATCGGGCCGGACGGAGGCCGGCCGGGTCATTTTCCAGACCTGGCGGCCCGACGATCCCGTCATCCAGGCGGCGGCCGCCCATGACTATGCTGCCTTCCTCGCCGCGGAAACGCCGATGAGGAAAGCCCTGGGCTATCCCCCTTTCAAGCGGTTGCTGCGGTTGGGGGTCAGCAGCCGTCGGCTGGGTCACGCCGAAGAAGCGGCTGGCCAGCTCGCCGACGCCGTCCGCACCAGTCTGCAGGGACCTGGAGTGGAGGTGCTCGGTCCGGCGCCCGCCGTGTTTCCCCGCCTCAAGGACCGGTTTCGATTCCAGATCCTGGTCAAGGGTACCCTGGGCAAAAAGGAAAAAGACTGGCTGGCGGACTGCCTGCGGAGTTTCAAGAAGGAATTCAAGGGGGTGGACGTAATCCACGATGTGGATCCCGTTTCCATGTATTGAAATTGATAATAACGGCCATAAAATTAAATGATAAAAAATAAATAATTCAGACAAGAATGATAAATGGATTGCCGATAATGAATTTACTATATTGATGCGAAACGATGAGGAACCGGCGCCGGAGTGAATTCCGGCCGCCTATCGTAATGTATGCCCCATGAACGCATGGGTGTGAAAGGAAGCAGAAGTTGCGATCCATCAACTGCACCGCCAGGTCCCTGCTGGGATCCGCCCTGTTATTCGGCCTGATCATGGTGGCGGCCCTGCCGGTCCTCGCCGCCGGGCTGGACGCCCCCGACATCCAGGAACTGCAACGCCAGATCGACGCGAACGGGTGGAAATTCGAGGTCGATGATCACTTTTCCAGTACCCTGACTCCCGAATTGCGGGCCAATCTGCGGGGCTACAATCCCCCCGCGGACTACCAACAGGTGTTGGAGCAGCATCTGAAGATCTATCCCATCGACAAGGGGACCCTGCCCTCCAACCTGGACTGGCGACACGTTGACGGCATCACCCCGGTGAAGAGCCAGGGTACGTGCGGGTCCTGCTGGGCGTTCGCGGCCACGGGGGAAATGGAAGCCTTCATCAAGATCTACTACGGGATCGAGACCAATCTTTCCGAGCAGCAGTCCATTTCCTGCAACCCCTACGGGTCCGGCTGCAGCGGAGGTTGGGCCCCCGCGTCCTATTACGTCTTCCAGAATTACGGGGCCGTGCTGGAGAACTGCGCACCCTACCTTGCGATGGATCCTCCCGCCGCACCCTGCACCCAGGACGATTTTCTGAAATACGGGACCATCACCGGCTACAACCACATCAGCAACGACGTCAATCAGATCAAGGCCGCCCTGCAGTACGGACCGGTCTGCACCGGCATCGACGCCGGTTCGGCTTTCGAAGCCTACGGCGGCGGCTGCTACGACGTGCCGGGCGCCGGCACGAATCATCTGGTGCTGATCGTTGGCTACGACGACCGGAGCTGTGGCGGCAACGGGGCCTGGTTCATCAAGAACAGCTGGGGTACCGATTTCGGTGTGGGCGGTTACATCACCGTCGAATACGGCGCCGGTTCGGTCGGCGCCAGCGTGACCCAGTTGCAGTACGCCGAACCGCCGGTGTCCATCATCATCAACCATGCTATCTACGATACTCCCTTGTACGGAAGCCAGCCGGTCGACCTACTGTGGATGACGGGGGGAGATCCGGTCGGCACCGTGGATATCTGGCTGGGGATCGGCGGGTACTGCCATGACATCCTGGTGGAGGAGAACGTCCCCAACACGGGCGTCTATTCGTGGATGGTGCCGAACGTGGGCACCAACTTCGCCAGTCTGGTCATTTTTCCCAGCGCCGGAATCGAGACAGGTTACGATTACACGAGAACGCCACTGACGATCATGGGCCACAAGACTCGCTACGTCTCCACCGCGGGAAGCAACACACCACCCTACGAGACGGTGGCGACCGCTGCCCACACCATCGGCGCCGCGGTGACCGCCTGCACCGGCACGGACACCGTTCTGGTGACCGGCGGGGATTTCTTCGGCACCGTGACCGTCAGCACGAAAGTTAAGATTCTCGGATCCTGGGATCCGACCTTCAGCGTCCAGGACAGGCAAAACCATCCGACCCGGTGGCAGGGCAGCAGTTCCGCTCTGGTGTTCTTGGGGGACTCGGGAGATTTCGGCTGTGTCGAAGAGGTCGTGTTCCACAACAGCATCGCCGGCATCACCTCTCAGCCCACGGGGGGACGGCACGGGGGCGCCATCTACAGCCTGGGCGCATCGCCCACCATCCGGAACTGCGTGTTCGAGGACAACCGGGCCGCACCCAGCTCCGAAATCGGTTACGGCGGCGCCATCTGCTTCATCGACGGGGCACCGACCGTGGAGAATTGTGAATTCACCGGGAACATCGCCAGCAGCGGCGGCGCCGTCGGCGTGTATGGTACCACGGTGGTCACATTCACCGACTGCACGTTCACGGGCAACAGCGTGTCCGACGGCGGCAGTGCTGACAACCGAGGCGGGGCCCTGGCCATTAACGGAGGCCAGGTGGTTCTGGATCGGGTCCTGATGGAAGGCAACCTGGCTCTCAACGGGGGCGGCGCCATCGTTGCCGAGGGGGGCTCCCTGGAGTTGCGCAACACGACCCTGCTTGACAACCAGGGCGGCAGCGGCAACGGCGGGGGCGTGGATGCCACGGGCACCCATCTCATCTTCCGCAACACCAGGATCAGCGGCAACACCGTCACCAGTATCGGGGGCGGCGTCTGTGCCTTTTCGGCCACCGGAGTGGTGGAGAACTGCCAGGTCGACGGCAACGTCGGGTCCAGCGTCGGCGGCATGTTCCTGATGGGCGCGGGTGATTTACAGATCCGGAACAATATGGTGTTCGGCAATGATTCCGGTGGACTGGTGGCTACTGGGACGGAGGTGACGGAGGACTGGAACAACGTCTGGGGCAATATCGGGGGCGACAACATGTCCATCCCGCCGGGGGACCACGACCTGAGCCTGGATCCCCTGTTCGTCGACGCGGCCGCGGGAGATTTCGGACTGGCCTGCTATTCACCCTGCATCGACGGGGGCGAAATCGATCCCCTGTGCGTGGACCCCGACGGCTCCCGGGCGGACATCGGCCTGCTGGGCGGCCCCGGCGCGGATTTCGTGGCTCCGGCGGCGGTGGGTGGTCTGGTCCTGGTCGATCTGGGCGGCGGCCAGATCCGCCTGACCTGGGACCTGGGTATTGAACCCGACCTGGACAGCTACGTCATCTACCGGGACAGTGCGGAGGTGTTCATCCCCACGCCGGTGAAGGCCCTCGCCTCGGTCCCGTATCCCACGGTGTCCTTCGACGACACTCCGCCCGCGGGTAGCTGGTACTACCTGGTGGCCGCGGTGAACGACGGTGGTTACGGCGGAGGATATTCCGACAAGGTGCATGCCACCGGCGGCGCCTCGGCCGTCGGTGATGTTCTTCCGCGGAACATGGCCATCTCCCGCATCGCCCCCAATCCGTTCAATCCGCGGACGACCATCCATTTCGACGTGGCGCGGTCCGGTCCGGTCCGGCTGGGGATCTACGATGTGAAAGGACGTCTGGTGCTGGATCTGGTGGCCGGGACCTTGGCCCCCGGCCGACATCAGGCCGTCTGGGATGGGCGTGGCCGTAACGGACACACGGCCGCCGCGGGAATCTATTTCGTCCGGATGACGGGGGAGGGGAAGTCCTTGACCGCCAAAATGGTTCTGGTCAAATAACGAGACCGGGTCGAGCCCGCGGGGTCAATCAAGCCATTTGGTGATTTCCGCGACAGCGACCCGTCCGTTGATGTCAATTTTACCGATCCGCTCGGGAAGCACCCAATGGAGGCCTCCCCGGGCGGATTGTTTTTTGTCTCCGGCCAGGAGGCGCTTCAGGTCGTCGGGGGGGGGAGAGACATAGGTGACCGGCAGGCCGCAGGTTTCCAGCAGTTCGATCACCTGGACGGCCGTGGCCAGGGGACAGGTGCCCCTCTCGGCGGCGATTCGGAATACCACGGCCATGCCCACCGCGACGGCCTGACCGTGGCTCAGAGGACGGTCCGTGTCCTGGCTCCAGGCCTCCAGCGCATGGCCGAGGGTGTGCCCCAGATTCAGGGTCCGGCGCAGCCCCTGTTCCCGGAAATCGCGGTTCACGATGCGGGCCTTGACCATGGCCGCCTGGCCGATCCACTGTTGCCAGGGAAGTGCCCCGAGGATGCCGGGAATGGGTTCCTCCAGGTTTCCGGAGCCGAGAGTTTCGATCAACCGCCCGCGTGAGTGATGCAGATGAGCGAACAGACGGGGATCCCCGATGACTGCGGTCTTGATCATTTCGGCCATGCCGTCACGCCAGGCCCGGCGGGGTAGGGTGGCCAGGAATCCGCAGTCGGCCAGAATGCCCGCGGCGGGATGGAACACCCCGACCGGGTTCTTGAGCCCCGCCGCGTTCAGGGCGGTCTTGCCGCCGATGGCCGCGTCCACCATGGCCAGCAGGGTGGTGGGGATGGCGACGAAATTCACGCCCCGCCGCCAGGTGGCCGCGGCCATTCCGGCCAGGTCGAGCACCGCCCCGCCGCCGACGGCCACGACCGTCCCGTTCCGGGGAACTTCCTGGGCTCCAAGCCAGTCGTAGACTTCCGCCAGCTGGGCCAGGGTCTTGGCCGCTTCGCCCCCCCGCAAGATCAGGGCCGCGTGCCGGTAGTGGTCGCAGCTTTCCTGGACCTGCTCCAACCAGTGGGGATGCAATTCCGCCACGTTGCCATCCATGATGTACACGGGCGGTGGATGTGGTACGAAACGCCCCAGATCAAGGCAGGCCAGAGGGCCCAGGACATAACGGCTGGGGTTTCCGCCCAGCATCATGTCGAGGATCAGTGAATCATCCCGTTTCACTCAAGCCCCCATCGTTTCGGTGTCGCTTCGAGGGTCTCGTCGTCGCCGCGAATCACTTGTGTTACAATGATTTTCATAATCAACAACACCGAGATTTGGTCCGCCGTTTTTCTTGTTTCATCCGGACAAGATAGCTACTTTTCGTTTGCCGAGGGTACTCGATTTTACACCCTTGGAGCTTCGTTTTCCACCAACGCCCTGGATTTTCAATAAAGGAGTGTTGCCGATGGCAAGTCAGATGGTTGAAATCCGCTGGCATGCGAGGGGTGGGCAGGGGGCCAAGACGGCCGCCATGTTCCTGGCTGAAGCTGTCCTGTCGAAAGGCAAGTTTGGGCAGGGATTCCCTGAATATGGTCCTGAACGCCGGGGTGCCCCCATGAGGGGCTTTACCCGTATTTCCGAAAGCCCCATTCGCAGGCATTGCATGATCGAAAAGCCCGGAATCGTGATCGTCCTGGACCCCTCGCTGCTGGACAGTCCCGCCGCCGGGGTCACCGCCGGCACCGGCGAGGGCACGGTCTTTCTGGTCAACACCACTGAAAGCCCGAGTTTCATCAAGGAAAAGCTGGGCGTCAAGGGCGCCGTGGTCCACACCGTCGACGCCACGGGCATCGCCCTGGATTCGATCGGGCGTCCCATTCCGAACATGCCCATGATCGGCGCCCTGCTGGCCGTCGACGACATGATGACCATCGACGAGCTCAAGGGTGAGCTGGTTGAAAAGCTGGGCAGCAAGTTCTCCAAGGTCGTCATCGACGGGAACCTGGCCGCCGTGGAGCGCGCCAACAAGGAGCTGGTGTCCGAATGAGTTTCATCAAGACCGACGACCTGCACGAAGGCGGGATCATTCGGGAAGCGGGCAATACGCAAACCTACAAGACGGGGGACTGGCGTACCTTCGTGCCCGAATTCATCGAGGAGAACTGCATCCAGTGCATGTTCTGCTGGATCTACTGTCCCGACAGCGCCATCGAAATCGACACGTCCGGTGATAAGCCCATCATGAAGGGCATCATCCTGGACCACTGCAAGGGGTGCGGTATCTGCGCCCACGAATGTCCTCCCGCCAAAAAGGGCAGGTCCGCCCTCGTCATGGTGCGGGAAGAAAAATAGGCTTCCGCCGGAAAGGATCCGAGTCATGGAACAGAAACTCGTGGCACTGTCCGGCAATGAGGCCGTGGCCTACGCTTTCAAGCAGGCCAAACCTCATGTCGCGGCAGTCTTCCCCATCACTCCCCAGACGGAGATGATGCACAAATACGCCGAGTTCGTGGCCAACGGCGAATCGATCACGGAGATGATCCTGGTCGAGAGCGAACATTCGGCCATGAGCGCCGCGGTGGGCAGCGCCGCCGCCGGCGCCCGTACGTTCACCGCCACCAGCAGCGCCGGTTTCGCCCTGATGTGGGAAGTGGTGTACATCGCCGCTTCGCTGCGCCTGCCCATCTGCATGGGTTTGGTCAACCGGGCTCTGAGCGGGAACATCAACATCCACTGTGACCACAGCGATTCGATGGGTGGCCGTGACGCCGGCTGGATCCACCTGTTCAGCGAGAACGCGCAGGAGAGTTACGACAACGGGGTCATGGCCTGGCGCATTGCCGAGCACATGGACGTCCGGCTGCCGGTGATGGTCAACTACGACGGATTCATCATCAGCCACACGGCCGACGCCTTGCGCATGCTGCCGGACGACGCGGCCTACGACTTCATCGGCAAGTACCAGCACAAGTACTCGCTGCTCGACGTCGAGAATCCGATCACGGTCGGGCCCCTTGATTTGACCGATTACTACTTCGAACACAAGTCCAGCCAATTGGCGGCCTACGACAAGGTCCCCGGGGTGATCAAGGCGGTCAGCGAGGAGTTCGGCGCCCTGACGGGCCGGCATTACGGCTTCTGCGAAGAGTACAAGATGGACGACGCGGACATGGTGATGATCATACTGGGTTCCAGTGCGGGTACCGCCAAGGACGTCATCGACGAGTACCGCGAGAAGGGCGTGAAGGTCGGTCTGCTGAAGATGCGCACTTTCCGGCCTTTCCCTTACGAGTACATCGCCGAGAAGCTGGCCGGGCGCAAGGCCGTCTGCGTGCTTGACCGCAGCGCGAGCTTCGGCGGCCAGGGCGGACCGGTGTTCATGGAGATCCGTTCGGCCATGTACGGTCAGCAGGTCCCCATCCACGGCTACATCTACGGTCTGGGCGGCCGGGACTTCGATCTGAAGCAGGTCGCGACCGTTATCGAGGATCTGCAGAAGGTCGCCGCAGGCGGTACGGTAAACGACATCAACCTCCTGGGTATCAGGTCCTAGGAAAGGAGGCATCACCATGGCAACTAATCTCAAGCAGTTGACAGGACACGAAGACCTCCTCGCCGGGGGACACCGCGCCTGCGCGGGATGCACGGGGTCGAACATCCTCAGGCAGATCATGCTGACCGCGGGGCCGGACACGGTGGTCAGCGGGGCGACCGGGTGCATGGAAGTGGTCACGACCATCTTTCCGTACACCGCCTGGAAGACCTCGTTCATCCACACCGCCTTCGAGAACTCGGCCGCCACGATGAGCGGTGTGGAGACGGCGTTCCGGTCACTGAAGAAACACGGCGACCTGCCGGTCGAAAGGGACCACCTGAACTTCATCGCCTTCGGCGGCGATGGCGGTACCTACGACATCGGTCTGCAGTCCCTGTCCGGGGCGATGGAACGCGGTCACAACATGCTCTACGTGTGTTACGACAACGAAGCGTACATGAACACCGGGATCCAGCGCTCGAGCGCGACGCCCCTGGGCGCCCACACTTCGACCGCACCCGCGGGTTCGGTCAAGCAGGGCAAGGAGCAGAACCGCAAGGACCTGACCAAGATCATGGTCGCGCACAACATCCCCTACGTGGCCCAGACGACACCCTTCCACTGGAAGGATCTGGCCATGAAGGTGGAAAAGGCGCTGGCCTGCGACGGCCCGGCTTTCCTGAACATCCTGATGCCCTGCACCGTGGGTTGGCACTTCGATATGGCCATCGGGATCGAACTGTCCAAGGAAGCGGTGGAGACCAACTTCTGGCCCCTGTTCGAGGTCGAGAACGGGGTGTACAAGATCAACCAGAAGCCCAAGGAGCGGAAGCCCATCGCCGACTGGATGAAGAAGCAGGGTCGCTTCAAGCACCTGTTCAAGCCCGGCAACGAGCACATCCTCGAGACCAGCCAGCAGTATGTGGACTCCGAATGGGAGAAGCTGCTCAAGTTGGAGGCAAGGGACGCCTAGTTTCCGGTCGCAAAGGAAAAAGGCCCGCCTCCGGTTGGAGGCGGGCCTTTTCAGTCGATCCTACCAGTCAGGGAGTGGGGCCGGGCCGGGCCCCGGTACACCAGGTACACCAGGCCGCTTTTTTCGAATGCGCCGGCGACCGCGGTTGCGGGTACGGAATCCTCGAAAATGAGGATGATGATCTCGCCCGGATTGAGAATGAGAAAATCCCTGAACTGGACCAGAACGGTTATCAGGCGGGAAGATCCCAATTCACAAAGACCGTGGCACAGGAAGAGATCCCTTTGGCTTTCATCCTCCCCGATGAGCCGTTCGCGGATCCGCAGATCGATTTTCACCACACGTTGGCCCATGGTCAGAAGACCGCCGCCGAGGATCAGGAGCACTCCGAGGGCGCCGGACAAACCGGCGACGAGGGAGCGAAAGTGACGGGGTTTGGTCACGATGGTGTCCTCAGGGCTCAAAAGTCGATGGATAATCCATAGTACATGGCTACGTCGTCCTTCAATGGCGTGATGCCGTCGGCGTTCGTCTTGGGCCGCGTCACATGGTCCCAGGTGATCGAAGCGTCGAAATCGATGTCCCCCCACAATTCGAACTCGAACATGATGAAGGTGTGATGAATGGTATTGGCCTCATGTCCGATGCCGATCTGGACCCCGTATTCGGCCGTCAATTCGGTTCTTTTGTTCAGGTCGGTTTCCAGGGTGGTGCGGAAGGGCATCGACCCGTTGGAATCCTTGTCGTCCTCGCCGGGTTCGACTGACCGATACCGGGTGTCCTGGTAGGACGCGCCCAGTTCGACGAACCAGTCGGCCTTGCTGCTGCGGCTGAGGTAATAACCAATACCTACGCCGGCCGTCAACCGCTGGTCGATGTTCTGGAACTTGTCCGCGAAAAATTCAAGCTTGACGGGAGACACGAAGAATTTCCTGGAGATGAACACCTTCCATTCGGCGTTGCCGCGGTGGTTCCTGACATTCTCCACGTCGTCGGTCTTGCTGAAGTTCCCCTGGTACCGCAAGTCGATCCGGGAGCGGGCCGCCTCCCTCTTCAGGAAGATGCGGCCTCCGAAATCCGATTGGTTTGTGTTGCCGGTGCGGGTCTTCAGGTCCGCGCCGACCTTGGCCGACCAGAAGTTGAGTTCGGTCGGTCTCCCTTCCAGGATCGAATGGATTTGTCGGCGGGGAATTTCGATGATCCCCTCGGATGTTTCAACCAGGAGGATTTCGCCCTTCATCGTCGAGGTGCCCGTCACCATGGAGCCGTCGAGCTTCACGTAGGTCATCATCCGGGCGGACCGGATTTCGACGACATCCACCCAATCGATGGTGACAACGTCCATCTCCTCGCTGTCGAACTCGAGGGATTCGTCCCGCATCAGATCGATGGTTCCCCACAACCATTCCCCCGACGAGAGACGGATCCAGTCCTTTTCCGCGGCTGACGGAGGGGGAGGGGCCCAGACATCGTCCTGCGCGGCGGTCGATCCGGCCGTCAGGGCCAGGAGGATCAGGGTTATCGCAAGGATGTGGTGATCTCTCCGGTACATCAATTGTTCTCCTTGAAACAAATTTTCCGAGGTCCCCAATTCTTTGGGATTTTTCAGATTAATATTGTTGGGTATAATCAATTGCAACCCGTAAATCACGGCATACCATTCATTGACGCCTGGTCCACTGAAAAAACCGGATCTGGTCGTGTTCGGAGCGCCGTACGACCGGCAGCGAAATCCCGCCTTTCTTTCTTAATTTCCGTCCATTTGTTATCCTTATCCGGTCTGTTGTACACGATTCAACCCTGGGAGTGCCGTGTCACGACGTGGCTCAAATTTCCGGTGCGGTGCGTGGCCTCTGAGCGGGGGCTGGGTTGCCCTCTGCCTGCTGGCGGCCCTGACTGCCTGCAGTGATGATCCCGACCGACCCGAGCCCAAGTCCACCGTCGTAGTGGCCACGATTCCGGACACCCTTCAGGCGCCCTGGGAACTGTCCGGCCCGGGTGGCTCCCAGGAGATGGGTACGGGAGCGGATACACTGTCCGGTTTGACCCCCGGAGTCCACATCCTGACCTGGGGAGCGGTGGGAGGATGGCTCGACCCCGACCCGAATCCCGTCGAGCTCGACGTCGCGGCCCACGACACGACCACTTTCACCGGGGAGTATCGCGAAATCCCTCCCATCTGGGAAACGTTCGTGACCATTCCCGCGGGCACCTTCATGATGGGGGCCCCGCCCGAAGAGCCGGGCAGCGATTGTGCGATTTGCAACGAGTATCCCCGGCATGAAGTCACCCTGACCCGCTCCTTCCTCATGCAGGCCACCGAGGTCACCATGCAGCAGTTCGTTGATCTGGGGAATTGGGCGCTGTCCCGAGGTCTGGCCCAGGCGGACGAAGCGTCTTTGTGGACCACGCTCGACGGAGCCCAAACCAAGTTGATGGATCTGGACTGCCTCTTATGTGAAATCCAGCTCCTGGGCCACACCCTGCGGTTGCGCGACGTGGGGTACGGCATGGATCCACTTCGTCCGGCAGGGAGCATGACCTGGTACGGCGCCGCCGCCTATTGCGACTGGCTCAGCCTGAAGGAAGGTCTGCCGCGGGCCTATGATCATGCCGACTGGTCGTGCAACGGGGGCGATCCCTATGGCGCGACCGGCTACCGCCTGCCGACCGAAGCTGAATGGGAGTATGCGTGCCGAGCCGGCAGCACGACCGCCTTTGCCAACGGGGAGATCACCTATCCTTACGGGGATTTCGACCCGGTTCTGGAGGAAATCGGCTGGTACCGGGGTAACTCCGGGTCCGGGTCCCACCCGGTGGCCCAACTGATGCCCAACGCCTGGGGTCTGTACGACATGCACGGCTCGTTTCTGGAGTGGGTCCAGGGCTATTGGTACAAATACGAAACCGGCCCGGTCACCGATCCGTTGGGAGGCACGCGCGCGATCTACTTCGCGGTGCGCAGCGGGGCCTGGTCCCGGCCACCCTACTTCGCCCGGTCGGCCTTCCGCTTGGCGCAGGGGGTGGATGGGCAGGGGCTGGATTACCATGGCCCCAAGCAGGGCTTCCGGCCGGTCGTCACCATCCCCTGAGGCCCCGCCAGGGGCGATGATTTGTTAGCTGTCGGGCAATTCCCTATTATCAGGACAGGCTCACAGAATCCACAACCGTGAACGACCGGGACGTGGTTCCGATTCCCAGCCGGCGGCAAAGCCGTTCCACACCAGGTGAGCATCAGTTATTCGGATTCGTTCGCCCGCTTCCCTGACTGGTGGAGATTTGGTCATGAAAACATCCCTCGCTCTGGTGGTCCTCTTTTCGGCAGTGGCCTTGGCTGCCGGCTCTGCGGCGGCCCTCGACGACAATCGCTTCGGCCTGTTCTACGACCGGGCCGCAACCATCGACGAAATCGATATCACCGCGAATTCCCAGCAGATCCTCTACCTGGTGTTGATCAATCCCGTCAGCGATTTCGGCAACGTCCAGCTGGTTGGAGGCTTCGAATGCTCCATCGTGCCGGCCACGGGAGATTTCCTGCTCGCGGTGACCTTTCCTCTCGACGCGATCAACCTCCATGGCAGCACCGACAACCTGGTGGTCGCCTACGTCCAGGGCCTGCCGGTTGATTCGGGCGGCGGCACGACCTTGGCAACCGTCAGCGTCCTGACCCTGGGCAACAATCCCGAAGGTTACTACCTCCTGCCGACCAGCTCGGGCAACAACATGTTGTACCTGGATCTCGGTGGGCCCGAGGGACTTCTTGTCGATGCCCTGCCCGTTTCCGGCAGCTTCGACCGCCCGGTGTTCACTTTCGGGGATTACACGGTTGAAGAAGACAAGATGTGGGGGGACGTCAAATCGCTTTACCGCTGAAGGAGGGGCTCACCGGATAGCCCTCAACACCACGAATTTCCGGTCGGAGCCCAGGACCTCGCAGTTGCCGAAAAGCCTCTTCAGCTTCACATGGTAGCCCAGATGCCGGTTGCCGACGATCCTCAATTCGCCTCCGCTTGCGAGCGCCTGCCTGGCCTGGGTGAACATGCGCCAGGCGAGATGATCGCCCACGGTCCGCTCCTGATGGAAGGGCGGGTTGCAGATCACCGCTTCCAGACTTCCCGGTTTCGTTTCCGCTAGACCGTCACCTACCTCGAAGCGGATATCCCGCCCCGTCAATCCGGCCTTCTTGCGGTTGTCACGGGCGCTGGCCACCGCCTGGTAGGATTCGTCCACTCCGAGAATCGAGGCCGCGGGACACTGCCGGGCCAGAGCCAGGGCCAAGACGCCGTTGCCGCAACCCAGATCGGCGATCCGCAGTTGTCGCTCGCTGGTCGGCAGGTGTTTCAGGAGCAGGCGGGTTCCCTGGTCGAGCTGATCGCGGGAAAACACGTTGGGCCGGCTGGCCAGGGTCCATCCGAAACCCTCAAGGAGATATTCGCTTTCCGGCAGGCTTTCCGGAGGGTCGAGTCCTGGCTCGTGGGTGGCGAAGGCCAAACGGGCCTTCTTCCAGCCCAGGCTGGTCTGGACGGGACCGATGATTTCCTCCATGAGTCGGTAGGCCCGGGCGGGGGTATGCTTGATCATGCCGCCGGCCATGAGCAGGGAGCCTGGGCGCAGGCTGGGCCGCAGGCGCAACAGCAAATCCCCGAGGTGAGCCATGGATTTCGGAATCTTCAGGAGAATCAGGTCGAAGGAACCCGGGGGCGTCCGGTCCCCCGGGACGAAGTTGATGTCCCCGCCGCTCAAACCGTTCAGCGCCAGGTTGTGTTCCAGAGCCAACCGTGAGAGGTAGGAATCGTTCCAGGAGGTCGGGCGGCGGTCGTGGAGGGCGGCCGCCAGGACGCCGAACGCATCGTTGATCACCAGAACCGCTTTTTCTGGTTCGGATCCCGCATCCTGCACGTGCTTCAGCAGGTACTCGTCGGCGGCATCCCAGGGCTGAAGAGGGTCTTCCCTGCGCAGGGGATATCGGTGAAGGCGGAGGGACTTGTCCTGCAGATCCAGGCTGGGCAACAGAAACCTCCCCGGTCCGTTGGCGACGAAACCCGGCCTCCCGCGGTCAGGCCCCGTCCAGGCCGGTGAGTGCGGTCAGGGCGGCCTCCGCCAGGTTGTTGCTCTGTTCGCGGCACACGATGCGGGCCTCCCGGTCGGCCACGACCAAGGCGGCCTGGTCGGTTGAATTCTTCACCCCGACGGTGTCGTGAACGGCCCCTTCCCAGTCTGGCAACAGGACCACCAGATCGGCGGGGTCGGCTTCGGCCGGGAGCCTGCCGGCCGCGTTGTAATAGGCTTTTTCCAGGGCGGGCTGGACCATGCCACGGAACATGGTGGGAAACGAGCGCAGATCGATGACCGAAGCGATGAAAATCTCATCCACCCCCGGATACCGTTTTCGCACAGCCTTGTTGACCTCCAGTGCGGCATCACCGGTGTCCTGGCCGTGAAAAACCAGGATGACCGGGACACCGATGTTGCGAAGATTCACTTCCCGCTCGGAACCGGCGGCCGTCAGGGTCACATCGGGCAGTCGCGCGGCATGGTCCGGTGTTGTTTCCGTCATCGTGCCTGCTTTCTTGTCCCCAGTTGGGTTGGTGGAGGAATCAAAAATAGTAACCCAGGCGGATTCCCGTCCAGCTTCCGCCCGACACGGCCCGGACATTCATGGCTGCCTCGAAGTGTTCGAACCGCAAGCCCAGCCCGGGCAGGAAACTCGTTTCTTCGATCTCCGTGTAGTATGCCACTTCGCCGCTCATGAAAAAGACGCCCATCCGGAATCTCATGCCGCCCGCGAATTCCCAGATGTCGATCGCTTCCCCGTCGTTGGATTCAGGGAAATGATTCCAGCCGATAGAGGCGGTCAAATCGAGCAGGGGAATGAACGGGTAATCCATGATCGCCTGAAGGCCGTAGCCGGTGTCGTGGCTGTCCCCGAAGTTTTCGTAGGGATATTTCGCCGTGAGACCCGCTCCGAAACTCGCGGATCCGCTGGTGGGGTCCGGCGGGGGTGCCGGCTGTTCCTGGGCCGAAGCCCCAGGCAGGAAGGAACCGCAGACCAGAAGGCAGGCCAGTGGAACGATTCGAAAAAAACGGGTCATCACGGATTACTCCTCGTGGATGAAAGCGCGGTTCAGGGTCCTGCAACAATGTCGATACGCCGTATTCTCGCAGACATAACCCTATTTGAGTAGAAGCATCTTTTTGGTTTCCAAGTGGGGACCGGCCACGATCCGGTAGAAGTAGACCCCGGCGCCGACGGAGCGGCCCAGATTGTCCCGTCCGTCCCAGATCAAGGAGTGTCGTCCCGCCGGGTGAGGCGCGGCCGTGAGCAACTGCCGGATGCGGCGGCCCGCCACGTCGAAGACGGCCAGGTCCACCGCCCGGGCCGCGGATAGATCGAAGGTGATCCGGGTGACGGGATTGAAGGGATTGGGAACATTGGCATGCAACCGGAACGGTCTGACCGCGGGTAGCCTGACTGGGGATGCGACAGGCCCTGAAGCACCGGCGGAGAAATTCCGGAACACGTCTTCACCGGTCAGGGCCCGGTCGAATACGGCCACCAGGTGATATCCGCCCAGCCAGTAGCGGTCGCCGGGCATGCCGATTTCGTTGGCCAGGGCGAGGGGATAGGTGGTGACCCAATTGGACATGATGCCTTCGCGGATATCTTCCACGATCAACTGGCCGTCGATGTACAGACGAACCAGGCCCGTGATGTCCCTGGTGTAGACCACATGCGCCAGGGTTCCCGGCAGGGTGCCCGGACCGCTGGCGAGGGAAGGCTGACCGTTGGTGGAGGTGCTGGAGAGGGTCAGGCGGGCGTCGATCTGGTCGCCGGCCTGGTCGTAGACGCCCTGCCCCAGGGTAAAATTGCGGGTGAACTGGTCGCCTGAAACCGTGACGATGCGGGCGGGACCGTTGAGAGACAGATCCGCCGGGGTGATCCAGATTTCGATGGTGATTTCCCCGGTGGCCCGACAGGACGAGTTGATCTTTCCGGCCGCCCCGGGAGATTCGATGATGGTTTCGGTGACGACATCCAGCCGGCCGGGTGACCAGGAAACGGCGTCCGCATCGGCGATGATCAGGTCCAGGGGCGGTTCGACGTTTGAAAGGTCGTGAACGGTAGTTCCCTCTCCCTCGTCGAAGTCGTAGAGAACGACAAGACCCTCGTTCAGACGTGACCAGGGTCTGTAGACGAAAGATTTTGTTTGGTTGGGGGCCTGTGGGTTGGGAGGGCAGCCCAGGTCGGACAACCCGGTGACGGCCAGAGTGTAACTCTTGCCGTCGACCAGACCGGAGGTGACAAGTTCCACGCTGTCCAGACCGGGCCCGAATTGTGCGTCCAGGACGGTCACCTCGGGTGTGATGACGTAGTTGGTCGCAAGGGAGGCCGTGACCGAATCCACGGGTTCGGTGAAGTAGGCGATGACGTGGTCAGGCACGCCGGCCGATTCTGCCCGGTCGAGAAAGGGTGGAACGAGGTCGAGATAGAAGTCGAATTTATCTTCGGCGACGGTTCCGGGCTGAAAGCCGAGGGAAAAGGAACGGGCCCGCAGAGTGAGGTCTGTGTCCACCACCACCGGGGCGGAATAGAGGAGGGATGATTCAGTCGGCGTCGACCCGTCCAAGGTGTAGCGGATGCTGGCCCCGGCGCCCCCGGTGTTCATGGCGACATCTACGGGGCAGGGGAATTGCCCGCCGGAGGGTGTCAGAACCACGGCCGGTGACAGCGGCAAACCCGCCCCGCCGGGCGTGGCCAGGTTTTCATAGAGGAGAACCTCACCGTGGTTCCATCCGAAGGAAACGATGTCCAGATCGCCGTCATTGTCGGCATCCAGCAACTGAGTCCCCATGTGGTGTTCATCCCCGACGTGGATCAGGTGCGGTTGCCAGATCAACCCATCGGCGATGTTTTCGTAGACGTAGGCCGCGCTGGCGGCCGGGTCCAGCAGGTTGTGTTCCCCGACGACGATGTCCAGATCGCCGTCCTTGTCCAGGTCGGCCACATCGAGGCTCATGGGCCCGAAGAGAGTGGCGATGTCGTGCCGCGGCCAGGGTCCGGTGGGGTCGAAGGGTTGCTCGTACCAAACCAGTTCGTCGGGCCATTCCTCGAAACCGACCAGGGCGTCCAGCCGGCCGTCCCGGTTGAGATCGACCAGGAGGACCCTGTCCGGTTCCTCGGTGGTGTTTTCGATGACGAATGTCGTCCAGTCCGGGCTGTCGTTCCGCAGCCAGAGGTTGCCCAGGAGCAGGTCCAGGTCGCCGTCCCGATCGATGTCACCGGAATGGATGCCCTCGAACTGCGTCGTGGGGGAAATGTTCCGCCAGGCCCAGGCTTCCCCGGATGGATCCGCCGGGATGGTCAGCATCTGGATGCCGCCGCCCCCGTTTTCCCAGGACAGGGCCACCTCGCCGGGATTGAAGGTCAGATCCCGATCGACGGTGAAGTTCGCGGTGGTGGTTCCCTGCAGGAAGGAGCCGCTGCCGTCGGGGATGTTTTCGATGACGGTGAAATTTCCGCTGCCGTCGTTGCGGGTCCAGACGAATTGGGAATTGGGATCCCAGGGAATCCCCTGGGTCCCCAGCACGTCGAGATCCCCGTCCCGGTCGAAATCCGAAACGGCCGCCATGTTCCTCAAGGGCAGACCGAGGTCGAAACGGCCCCAGGTTCCGGCGGCCTCCCCGGGGTTGCGGTACCACCAGGCGCCGTTGACCACGTCTTCCAACCCGTCCCGGTCGATATCGCCCGTCGTGATGAAGATGGCGCGCCAGGGCCGGGCGGCATCGATCACGTGGCGCTGCCATTTGTCCAACTCCAGTTTCGGATTGAGAGCATTCTCCCACAGTTCCAGTTTCAATCCGCCGAGGGTACCGTCCAGGTTCTTGCCGGCGATGTCCAGATCGCCATCGCCGTCCAGGTCGGCGGCCTTGGCCCGGTGCGATCCCGTCGCGGGACCCGGAGTTTCCAACCAGACGGAGGCCGTTCCCCCGCTGTTTTCAAAGATGACGATCTTGTCGGGGTCCGCTCCCTCACGGTTTTCGGCGGCGAAGATATCCAGATCCCCGTCGGCGTCGAAATCACCGACCTGCAGACTGGCGATGCCCGAAAAATCCCGGTCGCCCACGATGGTAGAGGTCCAGATCCCCGTTTTGGGGTCGGGCGGGGCTGCGAACCAGGTCACACCTTCGATGCCGGCGGACGAGGCCAGGACGGCATCGGGACGGCCGTCACGATTGAGGTCTTCCAGCAGGACGCGGTTTTCCGCGGGCCAGTTCGAATCCACGGGGTGATCGGGCCAGGGGGTGAGCAGCGGGTCGCCCGGGTTTTCCAGCCAGCCGTTGCCCCACAGGAGGTCCGGATCGCCGTCCCGGTCGATGTCGCCCAGGTCTAAGCCCGAGCGGGCCGCGGCGGCCTGTCCGAGGGTCGTCAGGGTCCACGGATCACGAGGGTCCGCGGGGGCAAGTAGTGAACATGCCTCCAGGTCGGCGCAGAGCACGACCAGATCCACCCGGCCGTCACCGTTCAGGTCAGCCGGGAGTATTTCCCCTGGCTCGCCGGACAGGCTCCCGTGGATTACGTGCTCGGGCCAGTCCGGCTGTGTGGGGTCGCCCGTGTTTTCCAACCACACTACCGTCGGAACGCCGGAGGCGAGTCCGACGGCGAGATCCAGATCGCCGTCCCCGTCCAGATCGCTCCAGGCCCCAGGACCGAAGTTCCCTGGATTCATGGGGAAACGATCCCAGTGGGGGCCGCGATACCAGTGCATCTGATAGAGGCTATCCTGTCCGGCGCTGCCCGGCAGCCAGAGATCAGGCCAGGAATCCCCATCGATGTCGGCCACCTGCAGGTCCAGGATCTCCCCGGTGGATTCCGGGTGGGGAGACGGATCCAGGATGATCCCACGGAAATTCCACTGGGCAGCGGGAATTCCGTCCTGAAGCCAGATATTGAGGCCCGGGGTCCCGGCGGTGAAAGGCTTGCCGAGGATGTCCAGGTCCCCGTCGCCGTCCAGATCCGCGACGCGGCTTTCATGGGTTCCGTAACCCGTGGCCACGGTCTCGGACAGGAAATTCCCCGTACCGTCGCCGAACAGGATGCGAACCTGCGCCGCGCTCCCGGCGCCGGGGGTGTGCATTTCGCCGATGAAGATGTCCTGGTAGCCGTCGGCGTCAAGGTCCGCGATCTGGAGGGAGTGACCATGGAAGACCAGATCGAGACCGACCGTTTCCACCCAGACCCCACCCTTCCATTCGTACCAGAACATGGGCCCGTTGCTGTCGCCGGGGGAGAAAACCACTTCGGGCCGGCCGCCGGGAATCAGTTGCCCGACGGCGGTCCGGGAAAAGGTCATGTCCGGAGCGATGGGATGGGGGATGAATCCGCCGGCGCCGTCGAACTCGAGCCAGTATCCGGCCCCGACGATATCGAGGCGACCGTCCAGGTCGATGTCGGCGGCCGCGAGGCCTTCCGAATTGTCTGCCCCGGTGAAGATGGGTGCAAAGGACCAGGGCTCGGACTGGAGCGGATCCGCGGGGATCTCCGCCAGCATGAGCTTGCCGCCCGCCAGCTGGTTCCAGAAGATCATTTCATCCCGGCCGTCCCGGTCGAAATCGCCGAACAGCTGGTCGTGATGCTTGTTGGATCCGGAGTTCTTGATGACGCGGCGGGTCCAGGTCGAGTCGGGGTGGAAATCGGGTGACGGATTGGCCCACCACCAGATCTCGTTGTTGTCGTATCCCCCGCCGAACGACAGGTCCAGATCCCCATCGCCGTCTATGTCGGTGAAATGCCCCCCGGCGTCCATGGGCATGACCTGGTCCTCGACGACGTAGCGGTCCCAACCCGTGAAGGTGCGACGGTACCAGACGATCGACGGGGACTGCGTTCTTTCGGCGATGACGAAATCGTTCCGCCCGTCGCCGTCGATGTCCAGGACATGGCACCCGGTCTGCTGATCGCCCGGGCCGGGTGAAGGCAAATCGCCCATATCGGTGGACAAATGGGTCCAGACGAGGTCGGAGGCCTGCGAGGAGCTTGCCGCCAGAATCAAGAGCAGGAACAATGCAGAGATGGAAATGGTACTCGCGATACGCACTGGAAATACACCTTTTCCCTTGGCTGGGATAAAACAACCCGGTCCAATGCCCGGTCTGGCAAATCCATGGATGCCATGAATCCCTAACAAGGATTTTACCATATTCGGACCCTGCTTAAGGGGGAAATATGGAGAAATACCAAAGGGGCTTGTTGTGGGTGGGACCGGTCGCCTGTGTTCTCCGAGGGGAAT
>CBDURF010000020.1:0-29913 GCA_965369705.1 uncultured bacterium | reverse complement strand
GGTGCCCTCAACCAACGGCATCCCGTGGACCAGCCTTCCCCGCAGCCTGCCGAGCCCGAAACCCAGCCCCGTCTTGCAGAGAGCCTGCACCCCCAGCAGGCTCGGGCTGGATAGGTCCTGAACCAACCCGAGCAGGAAACCGCCGACGGTGCCGGGACCGGGGCCGGCGGCCAGGGCCAGGATGACCAGGGCGATGATCGTGAAATCAGGCGCCACGCCTCCGATCGCGATCAGGGGTCCCACCATGGTGCCGCCCACGAAGGCTATCGCCAAGCAGAGAAGGACCAAGCGCAGATATTGCCTCACGGCGCCCCTCCCGGTTCGATCCCGGGCCCCGGAGCCAGCGGCGTGACGACGAACACCGTTTCGTTGAAATCGAAGGAAGCGGAGGGATCGACCACGATCCGTTTGAAGATCTGGTCCGAAGGTGAAGATACCTCCACGATGGTGCCGACCGGAAAGCCCCGCGGGGTCAGGGCCACGCCGCCCGGGTCGGCGGCTCCCTCCCGAATCTCCGCGATGCCCGAGGTGATGACGGTATCCCCGGGTTGTACGTCTTCGTCCCGGCCGATCATCTCCACCACGAAACGGTCGCCCCGGGGCCGCAACACACCAAGGAGTCCCGTCCTTTCGATCTCGATCCCCAGCGCGAAGTCGGGGGCCGTCAAGAGTTCCACCCAGGCCTCCCGGTCGTTGACCACCGAGCGCAACCGACCCAGGTAGCCGGCACTGGATATCACCGGTTGCCAGGGCCGCCAGGCCACCGGAATCAAACTGTGGACCTTGATCATGGTGGCGAACCGGGCACGCTGCCGCATGACCACGCGGCAGGGCACCAGATCACCATCGTATCCGGGGTCCAGGGCGGGACCGGCCATGCGGCCCACATCAGCCTGCATGCGTTCACCGGTTGCGGCCAGAAGCTCCAGTTCGGCCACCCGATTCTTGAGCCAGGCATTGTCGTCCCGGATCCGAAACACGTCCTGTCCGAAATCCCGCACCCGCCAATAGGGTGACGTCAGCACGAGGCCGAGGCGGTCGGCCACGAGGATCCGGGTGTCGGACGGCAGGATCATCAGGGTCACGGAAAGGGCGACACAGACCACCAGGGTCAGAATCTCGCCCCGCAGGGGAAAGCTGAAAGATTTGCCCATCATGAATTGGGGCCCACTCTTTAGTTCCGGCCGCTCCGCATGATGACCGGCCGGTAGCGTTCAAAATCGTCCAGGATCTTGCCTGTTCCCAACACCACACAGAAGAGGGGGTCATCCATGAGGTTGATGGGCAGGTCCGTCTGATCACGCAAAAGTTCCGGTAGTCCCTTGAGCAGGGCACCGCCGCCGGTGAGCACGATGCCGCGGTCCTTGATGTCCGCGGCCAGTTCGGGAGGGGTCTGTTCCAACGACTGCTTAAGAGCATCGCAGATGGCCTGGATGGGTTCTATCATGGCCTCGCGGATCTCCATCGAGGAAATCTTCAGGGTCTTGGGCACGCCCGAGACCTGGTACAGTCCTTTGACCTCCATCTCCCGCTCTTCGTCGAATTTATAGGCCGAGCCGATGGTCTTCTTGATATTCTCGGCGGTTTGGTCGCCGATCAGCAGGTTGTGGTTCTTTTTGATGTAGTTGACGATGGCTTCGTCCATCTCGTCCCCGCCGACCCGAATGCTGGTGTCGCAAACGATGCCGTTCAGCGCGATGACCGCGATTTCCGTGGTCCCCCCCCCAACGTCGATGATCATGTTGCCGCTGGGTTGATCCACGGGCAGTCCGACACCGATGGCCGCCGCCATGGGTTCGGCAACCAGGAATACTTCACGGGCGCCGGCGTGCTTGGCGCTGTCGCGCACGGCCCTTTTCTCAACTTCTGTGATGCCCGATGGCACGCAGATCACGATCCGCGGAGCGATGAAGTGGCGCTTCTTCTGGGCGATCTTGATGAACTCCCGCAGCATGTACTCGGTGACCTCGAAGTCGGCGATCACGCCGTCCTTCATGGGCCGGATGGCGGAAATCCGGTCGGGAGTCTTGCCCAGCATGGCCTTGGCCTCGGCGCCGACCGCATAGACCTTGCCCGTGTCCTTGTCCAGCGAAACGACCGAAGGCTGGTTCAGGACAATGCCCTTGCCCTTGATGTACACCAAAGTGTTGGCGGTCCCGAGGTCGATGGCAATGTCGTTGGTGAAAATCCCCTGGAGACGTTTGAACATTTTTTCCGAATCCTTCCGGAAGGGCCGCGCCGAATCATTCAAGGGGAGATTTCGGCCAACCATATTCCCTGATGCTGATGATTTCCTCGTCACCCACCACGAGGTGGTCCAATAGTGCAATACCCAGCAGATCTCCGCACCGGTCAAGCCGGGCCGTCAGATCCAGGTCGTCACCGCTTGGGCTGGGGTCGCCCGAGGGATGATTGTGCGCCACGATGACCGCGGCCGCCGACATCGCGACGGCGGGTTTGAACACTTCCCGGGGATGGACCAGAGAGGCGTTCAACGACCCGATGGAGACCGTTTCGGCCGCCGCGACACGATGCCTCGTATCGAGATAAAGCGCAAGGAATCTCTCCCTGTCAAGACCGCGAAATTCTTCCCTCAGCAACGGATGGACATCCACGGGACTACGAACGGCGAATCCGGCCCTCCGCGGGGGGCCGCCGGCCCTGAATCCCAGTTCGAAAGCCGCCAGCAACCGCATGATCCGCACCGGCCCGAGGCCAAAACCCTGGGCCAGGGACGCCGGGCGTTCGGCCGCCAGTTCCCCCAGTCCCGGGTAGGATTCAAGCAACCTTCGGGCCGTTTCGACGGCGGAAATCCGGCCGCCCGGACCCAGCACGCAGGAAATCAGTTCCCGATCGGTCAGCCCTTCGGGTCCAAACCGTCCCAGCCGCCATTCCCGGTCACGCTCCTCCGATCCAAAGGCCGGTCGCGAAGCAGGGCGGGACGGAACCCTATTTTGGACTATCTTATTGCTTTTGAACATGATTTCCTGTCCTGAGGAGCGCCGGACGTCACCTCGATTTCGGGCCGGCTACCCCGTTTCTGGTCGGATTCCTTTTGAAAGGATCAGATTTGACCAATCCCAGCCCCAACCCCGCCGGAAGTGTCCTGGTCCGAAAATACGGCGGATCCAGCCTCGCCGACATCGACCGGATCCAGGCCGTCGCCAAGGATATCCGCCGGGCTCGCGACCAGGGCCACCAGGTGGTGGTCGTGGTCAGCGCCATGGGCAAGACCACCGACGAGCTCACCGATCTGGCCCACCGAACCAACCCTTCCCCTCCCCGCCGGGAGTTGGACATGCTGCTCTCGGTCGGCGAACGCATCACCATGAGCCTGCTGTCGATGGCCCTGGCGGGCGAAGGTTGCCCGGCCATCAGCTACACCGGGAGCCAGTGCGGGATCATCACCGACAACAGCCACAACGACGCCCGGATTCTCGAGGTCAAGGGCGACAGGGTACGCGAATCCCTGGCCGCCGGCTTCACGGTGGTGGTCGCCGGATTTCAGGGAGTCAGCCGCGAGCGGGAGATCACCACCCTCGGCCGCGGCGGCAGCGACACGACAGCGGTTGCTTTGGCGGCGGCTCTCGGGGCCGTCCGATGTGAAATCCTCAAGGATGTCGACGGCGTCATGAGCGCCGACCCCCGCCTGGTGACCGACGCCCGTCGTCATGAAAAATTGAGCTGGGACGAGATGCGCCAGATAGCTTCCTCCGGCTGCGGCGTCGTTCACATCAGGGCCGTGGAATACGCCGCGGTTCACAAGGTCCCTCTCTCCGTGCGCTCCAGTCTTCACGACGGTCCCGGCACGACCATCGGCCCCGCGGCCCCCGCCGTTCCAGATCCCGGTCACGCACCCGGCCCCTGCCAGCGCGAGATGCGCTACCGACCCCTTGTGATGAACGTGGATCGCAACATCACCAGGCTCCGGCTGGCCACCGACGACGACCAGTTGGGCCGGCGGTGGCGCGACCTTCTCCTGGACAGGATCGACCCGTCAGACACGGTCGCGGAATGGCTCGACAGCGGGGAGGGCTTTCGTTGGGAGGTCCTGGCCCGGGGAGCGGCCCTCGACGGTTTGCGTGAGGCGTTGGAGCCGACCACCGGTCCGGTCAAAGGAACGGTAGTCTGGCAGGATGATCTGGGATGCATCAGCCTGGCAGGCGGCAGGCCCGACAGCTGGCTCGAGGTCCAGCGGCACGTTTCCGACCTGCTGCGTGATTTTGGCTGCCCCCCGTGGCGGATGCGCGCCGACGGCTCGGCGCTCAGGATTCTCGTGACGGGTGACCTGCCGCAGAGCCTTCCGGAACAGCTTCACGCGGCTCTTCTTCCATCCTGAACTCCCTTTCCAGATACTCCCGCCAGCTTCCGGGAGGCATCTGATAGCGGGCTCGTCGCAGCCACTGACGGGCCTGGTCGGAGTCCGCCACCTTGCCGTGGTACAGGACGATGACCCGGACCAGGGCCCGTTGGCCCTCTGGATGATCGGGATACGCCTCGTGGAGTTGGCGGTAAGCTTTCAGGGCTCCCGTGTAGTCGAGTTGCTTCTCCTTGTAGTAGGCCGCCTTGGCCAGGTCCGCAGGCGCCAGCCAGTGGCCGTCCAATCCGCGGCTGGCCTCCTCGAAGACCTCCAGAGCCTCGGGAATCCGGCCGGCCTCCAGCAGGATCTGGAAGACCCGCCGAAAATTGTCCGACGACTTCCCGTCATGGCGGCACAGCTTCTGGGCTCGGGCCAGTTCGAGCCGTGCTGTCAGATCCCCCGGTGACCGGACCAGGTACTCGGTCCAGGCGCCCACCGCGGCGTGGAACTGCCCGGCCTGGAAATACCGCCCGGCGCGAGCACCGACCGCTTCGGTCCGACCGGCTTCCAGTCCGCCCATCAGAAAGGCCAGGGCCAGACCCAGAGCAAACCCGCCGAAGTGGGCCCCGAAGGAAACGTTGGCGCCGGTTTCGGTCGCCAGAAGAGCCTGAACGACCTGCAGCAGAAGCCAGAAACCCACCGCGGCGGCCAGGGGAATCCGGGACCGGCCCGCCTTGTTGTGTCCGCCCAGCGGCGCCAGCACCCACCAGGCCACCTCCACCCTGGCGTCGTAGAAGCGGAGGAGGGAGAACGCCAACAGACCGGCAATGGCGCCGGAAGCCCCCATCACTCCTGATCCACCCTGCCCGAGCAAGTCCAATGCCGAAGTCAGGCCATGGACCAGGTTCCCGCCCACGCCCATGATCAGGAAATATATCAGGAATTTCCCGTGTCCCAGCCGGTCCTCCAAAGGTGGTCCAAAAACCTGGAGATACAGAAGGTTGCCCAACAGATGCATCCAGCTCCCGTGCAGAAAGATGGCGGTGAGCGCGGTCAGGGGCGAACCGCTGCCCGGCTGGAAGACCAGTTCATAGGGCGAACAGGGTCCCCGGTCGGGGAAATACCGGACCCACAGGAAGGCAACGACCATCGACGCCATCAGTAAACCGGACAACACCGGGAGTCGCGTCCGACGGCGATCCAGTCCCAGAGGATAGAAATAGAAGAAATACATCCGTAGGCTCCGCGGTCCCAGCCAGAGGCCGCACCGGTATTATGGGCTGCAGGTCTCGGAAAGAAACATCAGCCGGTATTCGGGCTTGTGTGGGGTATTTCGACCGGATCCCGCCCGACTTGAACCGTCGGAGGATGGCCTTCAGGACAAGGGAGCCTGGATCTTGTCGCTGACGATACGGCCGTCGTGAAGCCGGAGCACCCGCCGGCAGCGGCCCGCGATCTCCTCTTCGTGGGTGACGATGATCACCGTGTGGCCCTTGGCGTTGAGACCGTCGAGGATCAGCATGATCTCCTCGCTGGTCGTCGAATCCAGGTTGCCGGTGGGCTCGTCCGCGAGAAGCAGCGACGGATTGTTGACCAGGGCCCGGGCGATGGCCACCCGCTGTCGCTGGCCGCCGGACAGTTCGTTGGGTTTGTGGGCCCGCCGATCGGTCAAACCCACCGCTTCGAGAGCCGCGGCGACCCGCTCGGCCCGGACACCGGCCTTTACGCCCGCGTAGATCAAGGGCAACTCGACGTTCTGGGCCGCCGTGCTGCGGGGCAGCAGGTTGAAGGTCTGAAAGACGAAACCGATCTCCCGGTTGCGGATCTCCGCCAGCTGGTCGTCACTGAGGGTGCTCACCTCCGTGCCGTTGAGGTAATATGTGCCCCGGGTCGGCGTGTCCAGGCAACCCAGCATGTTCATCAGGGTGGATTTCCCCGAACCGCTCGAACCCATGATAGCCAGGTGTTCTCCGCGGCTCACCACCAGATCGATGCCCTGGACCGCAGGCACGGTCTGCATGCCGACCTGGTAGATCTTATGCAGATCCTTGACGGAAATCAGGGGCCTTTCGGCGGATCCGTTCATGGCTGTTGCTCACCGGCCCAGGCGTTGGTCCGCCCCACGGCGCGGTACATCATCGTCTGGGCGATCAGGAAATCGCACATGGCCTGCACCTCCTGGGCCCGGGAGTTGGCCAGGTTGGCCTGGGCGAGAATGATGTCCAGGGTCGTGCCCGCTCCCACGCGGAACCTCTCGCGGGCCAGCCGCAGCTCCTCCTCGGACTGGATGATCGTCTCCCGGCTCACGTGGGCCCTCTCGCGGGCCTCGACCAGGGAGTTGTGGAGTTGCCGGATCTCGACCTGGACGTTGAGCTTGGCCTGCTGGAGTATGTATTGCGCGATCCGGGCGTTGGCCTTGGCCTGGGAGCGGCCCGTCCAGGTCTGCAGGCGATCGAAGATGTTCCAGGAGGCCGACCAGCCGAAGGTCGTGCTGGCCGAACGCTGGGAACCGAACCGGAAAGGCGAATCGTTCTCGTAGCGGTTGTGGCTGGCGAAGACGTCCAGACTCGGCCAAGCGGCTGCGGTGGCCGTGGTCACGTCCTTGTTGCGGGCCTTGAGGTTATGCTCCGAACTGATGAGATCCAGGCGATCGGCCAGAGCTTCGGTGTAAAGAGCCTCGACGTCGGGCACATTGTAATCGGTGTCGAGAATGGATTCATCGATGGTGAAACCCGCCGCCAGAGGACGGTTCATGGAATAGGCCAGGTCGGCGAAGGCCTTCTTGACCGTGTTGTCGGCTACCACCACGTCCAGCTTGGAGTTCTCCAGTTGGACACGTTGCTGCAGCACGTCGCTCTTGGCGGCGCTGCCCAGCCGAAAATAGGTTTCGGTCCTCTCCAATTCGAGCTGCGTCTGATCCCGCGTCTCGATGGCCACCTCCAGCAGCCGCTGGAAGCGCAGAAGGTTGAAGTAGGCGGCGGTCACATCCTCGACCACCAGTTCCCTGGTATAGCCCCGGGTGGCCTCCGCGGCCTTGAGTTGGTTCTTGGCGCTACTGAGCCGGCTGAACTTCGAGAGCCCCTGGAAGACATTCAGCCGCGCCTGGCTGTTGAACCCCTTGTAGGTGGTGATGATCGTATCGTCACCTTGGCCCGTGTATATCTGGGTGGGATAGGGAATGGTGACAAGCGGATTATCGGTCAGGATATTGATAACCGGGCCGGCGTCATATTGGGCCTGGTCGAAATCCGTGCGCTCGGCTTTCTGCCAGTCGTAGCCCAGGCTGATCGTGGGCAGAAACTGTCCCCAGGCGCCGGTGACGTCCTGGGAGGCGATGTGGCGCCGCTCGTCGGAAACCATGAGGGTGGGACTATCGCTTAAGGCCAGCCGGATGCAGGTCCTGAGCGACAAAACGGGAAGATCCGACACCGACTCAGGACCCTCCTGTGCCCGGGCGGGCAGGGATGTCCCCATCAGAACCGCCAGGACGATCGGGAAGACCATCCACAGGACGAAGAAGGGCGTATTACGAAAACTTGCCGCTCGGACAGGATACATGGTGACTCTCCCGGAATAAACCAGCGGCCCCGTCCGCCCACTACGGGCAAGGCCATCATTTCTTCACGGTTCCGAGGACGATCATAGTTCCACCCGCCCCCGATTCCAACAAATTAACCTGAGGTTCTACGCAGAAAACCTGCTCCCTGTTGCGCCCCGACCGGAACAATTACCCGGCGAACCGAAAAATATTCCGAACGCACCGGCTGACCGCGGGAACCGGATGCCCTCCAAGTAACAGGACCGCGTCCTGAAGACGCGGCCCTGATAGAAAAAGTTCGCCGGGAAAGCAGCAACCGGGGTCAGTTAAGCCGGAAATTGAAAGGCAGCGCCATCCAGGCCTTCACCGGGATGTTCCGCTGCTTGCCGGGGATGAACTTGCATTTCCGGGCTGCGGCCAGGGCCGCATTGTTCAGCAGCGGGTTCACTCCCTGGATCACCTGGGCGTCCTTGACGTTGCCGTCGGCTCCCACCAGGACCTTGACGATCACCGTGCCCTCCATCTGTGCACGCCTGGCCATTTCCGGGTAGTGGGGCTTGGCGAAGTGGGTGATCTTGGGGTTCGTGGAAGAAGCCACGAAGCCCTCGTCGCCCGCCGGTCCCCAATCCATCATGCTGCCGGTGATGGCCGAATCGAGATCCATGAGAGTGTCGGCGATTTCCACGTCGTCATCGACCTCGTCGTCGGGCGCGGCCTCGATCACCTTGGGTGGGGGCGGCGCTTCGATCGGCGGGGGCGGCAGTTCGATGATTTCCTGATCATCGAGCTCGACGACTTCGAATTCTTCCTGCCGCAACTTGTACGGATTGGGCACATAGGTGGGTGAGATCATGGCACCGATGAGCATCAGCAGGACCGCGACGAGAGCCGACCAGCGCATATACTTGTTGTATTGCGCCTTGAACTCGTCGTTGGCCGACATCCGGATGCCGTTCTGAGCATCATTGTTTGCGGGAAGACTGGACATGCCGCTCCTAGTACTTCTGGCCTGGCGAGCCCTCGATGTCGTTGTTGAAGAAAACGCGCACGGCGTTGACCTCCTTCAACTCCTCCATGACGTCGCTGACGATGCCGTAATCCGTGTAGGTGTCCGTCTTGAAGGCCACGATCAACTGGGGGTTTTCACCGATCTTGGTGCCGATGATGTCGGTGATATGCTTGACCTGCACCAGTCGGTCGTCGATGGAGATCTGTCCCACCCGGTTGATGTAGATGTTGGAGACCAGTTCACGGTTCACTTCCTCGCCGGCCTCGGCCCGGGGCAGTTCCACGGGCAGACCCGACTCTTCGCGGAAGATCGTGGTCACCATGAAGAAGATCAGCAGCAGGAAGGCGATGTCCCCCATGGAAGAGGTGGGAATGAAGGTTCCTTTATGCGTAGATCGGCCGTAATCCATCGTCCCGCCTCCTTCCTATTTTTCCGCCGTCTTGAGGGAAACCTTGTTGGCGTTCGCCAGTCGCAATTCGTCCAGGCAGGCGATCATCCTGCCGTAGTCCGCCTTGGGGTGGATCTTGAGCAGGACCACCAGCTTGGGATTGGACAGGATGCGATCCTCGATGGCTATCTGGATATGGTTGACCTCGATGGGTTTGCGGTCGAGGGTGATTCTGTTGTCTTCCATGACGAAAAGGGTGGCGATGTTGCTTTCCTTCACCTTGACGGTGTCGGATTTTTCCTTCTGCTTGCCGGGCAGGACAAGGGTCAGGCCCTGCTCGGCCGCGAAGATCGTCGTCACGATGAAGAAAATCAGAAGGAGAAAGGCCACGTCGGCGGTCGAGTCCATCCTCAACTCGCCCATCGCCTCTTTCTTCCTTCTCTTCATGACAGCCATCGATTCACCTTCCTTCCCGACCGCTGCGCCGGGGTCCGCAAATTCCAGGTCAATCTTCCGCTCAGCCCTTCATCCGCTCCAGTTCTTCGATCAGTTCAGCGGCGGTCTCCTCCATCTCGATGACGAAGCGGTCGATGGTCGAGACGAAGTAGTTGTAGCCGATGGTGGCGGGGATGGCGATGATCAGACCGGTGGCGGTGGTGATCAGGGCCTCGGAGATACCTGAGGCCACCAGCTTGGCGTTGACCTGCTCGCTGGCGGCGATGGCTTCGAAGGCGTTGATCATACCGGACACCGTTCCGAGGAAGCCCATCAGCGGGGCGATGGTGGTCACGGAGGAGACCCAGATCAGCCCGCGTTCGAGGAAGGACATCTCGATGGTGCCGGCGGTGGCTATGGCCTTTTCGACCTGGTCACGGCCCTTGTCGGCTTTCTGCAGACCGGCATACAGGATGGCGGCGATGGGGCCGCGCACCTTCTGGCATTCCTCGGAGGCGGCCTGGACGCCGTCATTGCGGAGCGTGGTGATGATCGTCCCGATGAGCCGCCGCGTGTTGACGCGGGCCCGGCTGAGGGTCCACATGCGTTCGATGATGAAGACGAAGCCCACCAGGGCGACACTCAACAGCCACCACATGAAGACGCCGCCCTTGACGAACAGCTCACCCGCCCCGGTCTTGCCAATTGGTGAGCGGTCGACCATGCCCGACAACCCGCCGATCGGTTCGATGATCTGGGGAATTTCCCTCAGGGAGTCCGCTGCCGTGGATCCGAAGCCCAGGGAATCGCTGGTGGCCTGGATCTTGGCGAATTTGTCCTCGCCCGGCTCTTCGGCCGCCTCGTCCTGCGCGAGCACAGGAGCGACGAGCAGCAGGGCCAGAACCCCAAAGATGGTGAGCCGGAAAATGGCATTATTCAACATACCGTGACGAGCCATTGTGCAAGTCTCCCTTTCCAGAAATTGGGACCCTTAGAAAGACTGGTGCCGGGATAACGAACAAAAGGCAGGTGGGGATCTGCCTGTCCGCTTCCAGCGGGTCCGCCATATGCGGCAATTAATGCCGTGGGACCCTGAAATCACCCGGTCATTGGAGTCTAGTCGCTCGATATAATTAGTGTAGATGGGGGTACCAAGTCAAACCCTTTTCAACTTGGGGGATCACTCTTCTCCCTGCAGGACGTTCGAGGATTCCAGGGAGTAATGCCCAGAACCGGTCCGGTCCACAAAAAGAAACCGCTGCCCCATGCCCTTTCGAGAGAACCTGTTGGAGAATAAGGTGTTCCCGACATCGTCATATTTCCACAATTCGAAGGCGAAGTTGTGCGTCGGGGAAAAAACCTGGGTCTGGCGCTGAGCTTCCGCGCGCCGGGAAAACGGCATGGGGATACCCCCGGAGTCCTGGTAGGGGTCCACGCCCTGGGACCCACTGGCGCTGCCGCCCTTGGCCTCGGTGCCCTCGCGATCGGGAGCGAATCTTTGGTAGACCTTGATCCGGGCGTCGTCCTGGTCGCGGAAGTTCATGGGCATGTGATGGAGCTGGACTTCGTCCGCCGGTCCCATGAGCAGGAATACTTCGCCCCGCTCATCGTTGGCTCCGAACTGGCTGAACCCGCCGAGGAACTTCCGCACGTAGGCCAGACGGTACTGGAATTCGAGATAGACCTCGTTGACGGGGCTCTCGGGATCAGGGTTCAGGCTTTCCCAGAAATCGTCCAGCAGCTTTTCCTGCTCGGCGGGACTGGCGGCCAGGAACTTCTTCAGCGCCTTGCCCTCCAGGACGGTCCGGCCTTCGCCCAAAATCTGACTCCTGTGCCGGCCGAGGGCCTCCAACCGCCAGATCACATCGAATTCAACCAGAGAACCCCGGCCCTGACCGCCCAGGGGAGCCAGGCTCATCCGGTAGGCGCCTTCCGGCAACAGGTTGACGTCCAGCTCATAGAACAGGGCGGCGGGGCGTCCAGCGGCCAAGGCGGCCCTCCCCCGCCGGTCAAAGCTGATGGTGTCGTTGATCACGTATTCCATGTCCATGCTGACCACCTGAACCATGAGGCCCAGGTTCTCCTCGTCGAGAGCGATGCCGCCGGCCCGCGGCCACACCGGCTGGAAGATCTGCAGGCGGTCCTGCTCCAGGCCGTAGCGGCGCGAGGGATGCATATAGTCGTGGAGCCAGCCGTCTTCGCCGCTGGCCTGTGCGGTGTTCTCCGGGTTCCAGTCGGCAAACGGGGCCTGCACCAGGAACAGGGGATCCTCCAGGGCGATGCCCTCTGGAGTCCTGGGACCATCTTCGGCCGCCCAGGCAGTGGAGCAATCGCTGCGTGAATTGCGCTTGGTGAGTTGGTTCAAGAGTCCTTCCCGTCGGCGGTTGACGTCATAGACCTGACAGCTGAACCGGCCGGAACGGAAAGAGACGTCTGGCAGGACCAGGCCGAAAACCTGGAACAGGGTTCGGGAGGAAGATTCGACCGCCGAAAGGGTCTTGGTGCGGATATGCCGTTTCTGCGAAATGATCTGTCCGTCGGATGATTCCAGCTGGACCTCGAGGCGCAAGCGCCCGACATATCCCCCGTTCTCCTCGTTGTACTTGAGATCACCGTTCGCCACTTCGACCAGGATCAGGACATCAAGCCTGTCCTCGGCGACCCAGCGGTTGACGACATCCACATAGGTGTGGAAATTGCCCGCGCCGTCGAGAGGATGAAGCATGGCCCCAGCCACGCCGGGAAGCATGAGCAGCAGCAATGTCAGGAGACGGAATAATGAATGCGAGTAGACAGACCGACAGGTGCGGCGTGACTCTACTGCCATGACCAGGCCTTTGCTGTGGTGACCAACCGATCCCCCTCGACCGGCATCGGACTTGCCCGATTGCCATGATGGTAAGGAATTCGCGAGGAAAATGCCAGTCAAGCCGTAAAAAAGCGCCGCCCCGTATTCACGGGGCGGCAGGGCAGTACCGATGTCCTGATTTGTGTCATGAAGGTCGACCGGGACCATTCTTCAGGATCAGTAGGTGACCGAAACCGTGAACCGGTGTACATAACCCATGGCGTCCATGTCCACCGCGCTGTAATCAGCGGAAATCTTCGTGGTCTCGCCGGTGGGCAGTCCGGCGCCGAACCCGTAGGCCAGCCCGTCGGTATCGTAGTTGATGTTATACCCGCCCCGCACGAAGAACATCTCGTTGAGCCCGTATTCCAGACCGACATTGGCCCTCTCCAGGTTGTCGGAGGGATGCTGGAATTCGAAGGCCACGGTCAGACGCTGCTTGTCATTGCGAAAGGCGTTGAAGCTGGCTCCTACCTTGAAGGACACCGGCAGCTTGGATTCGCGCTCGTCGAACTTGAACTTGCCGCCCAGGTGCTGGATGGTCATCCCGAGCTTCAGATCCTTGATGCCGATCCGGTACATGATGCCGAAATCCAGCGAACCGGTGTTCACCGCAGCCTCGGCCAATCCCATGTGCAGGTAATTCAGCGTGACACCCGCGGAAAACTTGTCGGTGAAGAACCGGGCGTAGGTCAAACCGAAGGTCGTCGTGCCTGCGTCGAAGGTTTCACCGGTCCCTTCGGGGTTGTACGCGGATCGGACCAACTGGGGGTCCATCCAGAAGGACCTCACCGAAAAGGCGAACGTCCCGGGGATGGACCGCGGGTTGAACGCCACGATGGCGGTACTGAGCTTGGTGTCGGCCGCCCAGGCCACGTGGTTCAGGGAGACCTCGTTGCCCCGTACGTTGACGAGGCCGCCGGGATTCCAGAACACCGACGTGGCGTCATCGGCCACTCCGGTGAATGCTGATCCCATGCCCGTGGCCCTCGCACTCACGCCGATCTTGAGTTCCTGACCCCCGAAGGTGCCGACTTTTGCGAACCCGGCGCCCAGGGCCAGAGTTGGCATCACCAGCAGCAAGGTGGTCAGAATCGCGATGCGTTTCATGGAAACCTCCAGATCCGTCCGCGGACGGAGTTGACACAAATCTGCCCCTATCATCAGGGGTTACCTGACCACAACGAACTTGCCGACGAAATCCTCGAAGCGGGAATCCTCGGACTGCACGGAATACAGGTAGACACCACTGACAATTTCCTGCCCATTGCGGCTCATCAGATTCCAGCTCGCGTGGCCGGCACCCTCCAAACCGCTATGGGAAATAGTTTGAACCAGGTCGCCGCTGACCGTGAAGATCTGAATCGTGTTGATGGCCTGCGGCAGGTTGGTGAACGTGACCCGGACCCCGGTGGGGTCATCGCCGTTGGCGTTGAGTTCCTGGTACTCGGCCAAGGCTTCCCGCGTGGCGGGGTTGGGATACACGTAGATGTTGATGCCTAATTTTTCCCGTTCCTCGGCCGTTTGGGCCTGGGTACCGGGCACGGTGTTGCTGAACGATGACCCGGGATCGCCGATCAGACCCGGACCCACGACATCGAGCGGGTCATCCTCGTCACGGTTGCGGAAACGCAACAGCTCGTGGTCGGTCGAGGTAACCGAGTAGAAGTAGATGAAACCGTTGTGGATATCCCGGTCCACGTATTCGTAGTATTTCGTACCCAGTTTCTCAGTGACCCCGTTTTCCGAATCGGCGGCGCGTGACGTCACCGCGAAGAAAGTGTCCAAAGCATCGGTATAGGTCTCCCAGGCCACCAGACCCTGGTACCGGGGAATGACAATGCCGTCGGAATTACGGATGTCCGGCCGGGCCCGCAGCGTGCCCTGGGGATCGTTGTCCACCACTTCCTGCATGGCCACGTCCAAATCCTCGAAGCGGGGATCATCCAATATAATGGGCCGATAGGAAATGACTTCCAGCCCGGTGTTGGCTCCCAGGGGCAGGGTGTCCTCGATGACAACGCCGTCCACCCTCACCTGGGTCAGGAAGCTGTTGATCACGTCGAATTCGCTGATCATCTGCCAGAGGGAGCTCTCGGGCCCGTTGACCAGGGAGGAACCGAAAGGCCGGTCCCAGTTGTCCGCCCGCCAGATGCGGTAGGACTCGAAATCGACTTCCTGCAAACGGATGTCCTTGGTATGTTCGGGGCTGTCGTCCCAGTAGACATGGACCCGGCTGTCGGTCGACCACAGCCGCATGCCGGGCGGCGGCGGCGCCATGCCGACCAGCCAGTGGATCTGCGTCTCCGCACCATCCACACCGGTGCAGCCGGCCTTTTTGGAATCGGAAATGTTGGGATCGTTGCAGGTCCATTTCGGGTCATTACCCATGAAATCCTCGGGTTGGCAGATAAAACCGTTCTGACGAGCGCACTCGAAGCAGTTGTCCATATTGAACATGGCGCATTCCAAGGTCTTCTCGTCCACCACGTATTCAAAGTAGTCCGAGGGAGTCAACCGGGGCTGGTTCACCAGCCATTCCTCGTCGAGACACGAGGCATCCATGTAGTCGGGCGTGAAGTTGTCGAATGCGGTGGGATCGATATGTCCCGGCCCTTTACACAAAAGGGTCTCCCTGCCCAGGATGCCTGGATTGAAGGAAGCAGTGCCGTCGCTGGGTTGAACCTGCAGGATCCTGTCGACATAGATTCCGTGCCAGGTCAGGAACGCCTCGGCGCAATGGGCGAGCAGACCCCGGCCGCCCGCCTGGTCACCGAGACCGGGTCCGACGACCATGCCGACCTGGAAGGTGAGGCTTTCACCCGGCGGCAGCAGGGCAAAGGGCCCGGCCGAGACCAGGAAGCGGAAATCCGCCTTCTTGCCGGGCAGGGTGTCGTTGTCCCAGTCCTCGACCTCGGCGCTGAGCAGTTGGTAGCGCTCGTCGTCGTTGGTCGGATCGCCGCCCTGTTCGAAGCTGGCGTTGCCGGAAAAGGACTGGAAGGTCCGCATGCCGACGTTCGGGGGCGCCAAAACCCCACTGGGGTCGACATCGTGCCCCAAGAAGACAACGCCGAAATATCCTTCCAGACGACCACTCTCGGCGTCGTCGTACATGAACCCGACCTGAATGGGTACGAAGCTGCCGTCGGAAGCCCGCACCAGCCCGGGGCTGCCGTGATTCATGGGCCAGGAGCCCGCCATGTCGTCGTCGGCCGTTCCGCCCATGCCGCGCGGACCGATGTCGCTGTCGGAGAAGAAACCGATGTAGACCTTTTCGACGTCCGTCACGCCGACATTGTTGATGGTGTAGTCGAACCCGACGAAGTCGTCCACCTGGTCGTTCTCCCACTGGAAGGACGTCTGGATCATCTCCAGGTTCATCGGGGTATGATCCGGAAAGTTCTCGATCGACAGACGGGTATTATCGTAGTTCGTCAGGACGAACATCTGGTTGCCGATCTGGCCGAAATCCTCGTCGATCTTGCCGTCACCGTCGTCATCTTTGCCGTTGAGGATCTCCTCGTCCACCAGGCCGTCGCCATCATCGTCGGGACCCGGCATGGGATCCCGCCGGCCGCTGGCCTCGGGGTTGCCCGTCGGCCGCAGAAGCTTGGTCGCGATGGCTTCGTAGATCGTGGCTTCAAGCTCATCCAGGGGAGTCCATTCGCTGAGCCCGGCATTGCCCCCGGTCGAGACCAGGCGTTCACCCAGCACGACGCCGCCGACCCACAGACCCGAAGCCCACAGGTATTCGTTGCCCGAACCGGAAGGCCACTGGCAGGAGGGGGCGTCGGACCAGGGACGCGTACTGGAGTAGGTGGACCCGATCAGACCGAAATTGGTGATGTTGATCTGAACTTCCCCCACGTTCATGACGTATTCACCCTGATAAATAAAGATCCCGTTCGGGTTGAAGCCCATCTCCAGGAGATCGTTTTCAGTATCCATCCACGCCTGGGCTGGCACCGCGATGCTGACCATCAGCAGGAGGCAGCACACCAAGCCGGACCATTGCACGATCCGCCGGACACACCTCACATTTCTTTTGATGGCACCTGACATTGCTTTCCTTTCCAAACCGGCGCCGCCATCGCGGCCCGGCAGGTATGCCCCAATTTAGAAGTAGTAGCCGATCCCGAAGCGGAATAACCGATGCCGCCCGAAGGTCCGCGGATCGACGATGGGGATGAATTCATCCTCGCCGTCGCCGTCGGCATCCTGCAGAAGGGCAGCCCCGAATTTCCCGGTCTCCGTCAGATGAGAAAACCCGCCATAAGCCGCGCCGTTGATCATGCGCGGGGAAATGCCCCCACCGCCCTCGTTGACGACCACGTCCTGGTTCAAAAGGTTGAAGGCCTGCAACTGCAGCGAGAGCCGCTTGCCGTAGAAATTGATGTTCCGTTCGAGCTGGATGTCCAGCGAGTAGGTGGCGGGCAGCCGCTCGCTGTTCCCCAGCAAGGGATCCTGCTTCTTGGCGAACCGGTCGAACGGCGTCCAGGGGAAGCCGCTGCCGTAGGAGAAAGAGAAGGACGAGGACCACACGCCCGGTTCGGCCAGCAGGAACATCAGATTCATGGTATGGCGCTGGTCCCAGTTCAAGGGGAGTTCCTGATTGGGCAGGAACTCCAAACCGTCCGGGTTCGACCCGAAATCGGAATCAGAGGCGACGCCGTCGGCGAAGGAATAGGTGTAGCTAAAGTTGAACTGGTAGTTGTCACTGTACCGTTTCTCCAGGGTGAGCTCGATCCCGCGGGCGGAAGCGTAGGCCTGATTGATGTAACGGTCCAGGGTCTGGCCGGTCTGTTCGTCGGTCACCTGGGTGGAGGCGATCAGGTCGTAGATATCCTTGCTGTAGAGCGAGAACTGACCGGCGATAAAGTCCGTGAACTGGTGCTTGATACCGGCGGAATACTGGACCGTTGTTTCCGGTTCCAGGTTGGGATTGCCCAGGGTTCCCGAGTTGCCCACGGGGTCCTGGCTCGCAAACAGGAATTCCCGGTTGGGAAACTGCACGAAGCGCCCGTAGTGGAAGTGGAACCCGTCACGCTCGGTGATGGGGAAGGCGAAACCGAGTCGCGGCTGGAACGCTGTCTTGTACTTGATCACGTTCGCGTCGACATCCTCATTGGTCAGCTCGATCGCCGCGGCCGAACCCGGGGAGAACATGTCCCAGCGCAGACCGTAGTTCACGACCATCCCCTCGTACTCCCACCGATCCTGGGCGTACCAGTATCCCTCGGGGTTGTAGGTATGGAAGATGTTGCGATTGCCGCCCTGGGTCCATTCGCCGGTGAAACGGCTCTGGCGCATGACGGCGGGAGAGACGATGGCATACCGTTCCAGGTCGTTGTAACGGATACCCACGCCGGTTTCGACCAGGTGCCCCTCCCAGCGGTTGCTTACCAACTCGAAGCCCAGACTGTAGGTCCGGCTGTATTCCTCGAAGTAGGTGAAGTTGTCGCTGGCGGTCACGAAGTAGGAACTGAGCGGATCTGTATAGTAGTCCGTGCTTTGAAGGTAGAGATTGCGCTGCCCGAAGAACAGACCCGGACTGCGGATGCCGCCGTGGTTGTATTCCCAGGGATCCTTCCCCTGGACGTCGCTGCGGGCGTCGAAGGCCACCAGGCCGAGCCGGACGGTGTAGAAGGTTGATTCGGTCAGATTGTGCCGCCACACGATCTTGCCGACCTGGCCGATGTCCTTCCGCTGGTTCAGGCGGTTGGCTGAATTGAAGGGGGTGTAGGAACTGTCTTCCTCCACGGTGGAGAACGAGGAATAGGGATAGCGGAACCCGTCGAATTCCGTATGGGCCACCACGGTGTGGATCCGGTTGTCGGTCGCGCTGCGGACTTCCATGATCGGCAGGGCGGTCCGCCGTTCGCTGGAGTTGCGCATGTCGACCACCATGACCGTACGAGCGGTCTGGAGCATGCCGTTCTGAAGATCGTCGTACCAAGGCCCGTAGTACACGGGGATGGGTCGGCCGATGGACACCCAGTCGTTGAAGCGCGGTCGGTATAAGACCTCGGGCATGTAGATGATCCGGCTGGCGTAGCCTTCGACGCTCCAGTTGGGAGCGTAACGCTCGGACAGGGTCGTGGAGTAGGAATACTCGACGGTGACCTTCTTGTCCTCGCTGAGGGTGTAGCCCAGTTTGATCGACCCCTTGGCCTGGTTGAACTGGCGGCGCCGGAACTTGAACAAGGTGGTGTCTCCCAGCTTGACCTTGTATTCCGGACGGTGGGCCACCGACGTGTTCTCGGTGTCTGTGAAGATGAGGTCGCCGGCGAGGAAATAGGTCAGGCCCTTGAAGGGGGTGGGCCCGCCGAAACCGTACTCGAAACGGTCGTAGTTGGTGAAGGTCTTGTCCTGGCGACCGAAGTCGTCGGTAAGGAAGCGGAAGCCGCCGCCGAACTTTTCGCCGCCCTCCTTGGTGGTGATGTTCACCACGCCGGACAGGGCGTTGCCGTACTTGGCGTCCAGGCCGCCGGTCGCCATGACCATGTTGTCCACGGCGAGGGCGGACACTTCCAGCGAACCGGTACCGATGGGATTATCGACCGACACACCGTCGATCTGCATGGAAACCTCGCCCGATCGGCCGCCGCGCACGTACAGCTCACCCGCGCGCATGACCACGCCGGCCTGCTTGGACAGGGCGTCGTCGACCGAGTCGATGGCGTACTTCTCGAACGTCTCCGAGCTCACCGTATGTTCGGTGACCGCGCTCTTGACCTCGACCATGTACTCGGCGCCCTCGACGTCGAAAGCCTGCAGGGTCTCGACAATCACGGTCTCGAGGTCGAACATCAAGGTCTTGATGTCTCCGGACTGGACGGTGACCGTCTGTTCCATGGGTGCGAAACCCAGGTACAGAACCTTGATCGTGTAGGTGCCGGGAGCCATGCCGTTGAAGTAGAAAACACCCCCGCCGAGAGACATGGTTCCCCGCGTGGTGCCGACCAGCAGAACGTTGGCATAATCGAGAAGCTCCCCGGTTTCCTTATCCCTGACGGTTCCCTTGATGGTGGCAGGAGCGCCCTGCGCAGACACATCATCGGGAATTGTCGCCGTAACAAGAAGCAGGAAAAGAACAAGGGGCAGAATCCATGAGCACCGGGAACGCCGGAGCATACTGTCGCTCCTTTCCGAGGGAACTAATCCGGCCGTAGCGGGGTTCCGCAGGGAACCTTTGGATTGATGTTTAAAATTATGCACTGAACCTAAGCCGGGCAGTGTGGGGTGCCTGCTGAAAAGGGCGTTTCCGCCGGTCCTAGAAGGCACTTGGGGGACCTGAATCTCAAGAAAAGGTAACCCGTGCCGCAACTGGTGTTTGAATATAGAGATTGGCCTATTACGTGTCAATAAATTGTGAAGGACCACCTTCCTGCGTTTCGGGGCAGCGCAGAAAATGACCCTCGGCCACCTCCACCAGAGGTGGCAACTCGTTGATGCAACGTGATCTCTGCAATGGGCAATGACCCACCAGCGGACAACCTCCAAGTGAAGGCTTGGTGATTTTTCCCGGGCCCTTACCCGGCTCCGACCACCACCGGTCATCCCGGTTCAGGACAGCGGGCGCGGCCGCCATCATTGCGAGAGTGTAGGGATGCCGAATGCCGGCCCGCTCCCGAGCCCGGTAGGATTCCACGATCATCCCCTTGTACATGACGGCCACCCGCTCACAAATCGTGTGGAGCACCGCGAATTCATGAGAGATGAGCAACAAGGCCAAGCCCCGGCGATTCATGGTCCGTTGCAGCAGGGTAAGGATTCGGTCCCGCGACTCCCGGTCCAGGGCACTGGTCGGCTCGTCGGCGATCAGCACCCGGGGATCCGCCGCCAGACAACGGGCCAGGGCCACTCTCTGCCGCTGACCGCCGGAAAGTTCATGCGGATAACGGTTCGCCAGTTCCCCGGACAACCCCACTTCCGCCAACAGTTCCCTGACCAGGGCCGGATCGTTATTTTCCGCCGCTTCGGACAGAGCGCGGCCGATCACGTGGCGGGGATTGAGGGATCCGGCCGGATCCTGGAACAGCATCTGGACGCGCCGGCGCCGATGCCGCAGACGATTCCCCCGGGAGGACAGGAAATCTTCTCCCTCCAGTTCGAGCGAGCCTTCCACCGGAACCAGGTGACGGGACAGGACCCGGCCCAGGGTCGTCTTGCCGCAGCCCGATTCGCCGGCTAGTCCGAGGGCCCGACCGGGAAACAGATCAACATCGACTCCATCAACCGGAGCGGGTGCTCGCCGGGCGCGCGGAGCCTTCCCTCCCCTGGGAATTCCGTAGCCGGCGACGAGATTCACGGCCTTCATCACCGGACTTGTCCCACCCAGCGGAAGGATGGAAACATCTGCATTCCGCTCGGCGGTCGAGGGGCCGTCCGCGGTGCTGGTGGCGACTTCCCGGTCCAGATCCACCACCGCGACGATCCGGCCGGCGGACATCTCCGCCCGCCGCGTCGCCACCAGGGGCACCAGTTCCGCATCGTGGGTGATGAACAGCAGCGCCATATCCCGCTTCCGGCGAATCCGGTTGATCAAGGCCAGGATCTCCCGCTGGACGGTGACATCCAGCGCGGTGGTGGGTTCATCGGCGATCAAAAGAGCGGGGTCGCAGGCCATGGCCGCCGCCAGGAGTACGCGCTGCCTCATGCCACCGCTCAACTGGTGGGGATAGCAATTCGCCTTCTCGGCGGGATCCGGAACCAGCATCTCGGCCAGCAGGGACACCGCGCGACCGCGGGCTTCGTCCCGGGAAACCCCTCGGTGGGCGCGAACCGTTTCGGCGATCTGGTCCCCCACCGTCAGGACGGGATTGAGGCTGGTTTGTGGTTCCTGGAGCACCAGCGCCATACCTCCGCCCCGAACCTTTTGCCAGCGCGGGCCCCACGGGTCGCGCAATCGTTCACCTCGCCAATGGACCGCTCCGGCCCAGGACGCGCCAGGGGGAAGCAGTCCCAGCAAGGCGCGGGTCAGCAGGCTCTTGCCGCAACCCGAAGGTCCCACCAGAGCCGTCGCCTCACCTTGTCCGATCACGAGATTGACCCCGGTCAGGACCTCCCAACTCTCACCCGGTGCAGGACCGGGAAACGATACCCGCAGGTTCTCCACCCGGAGCAGGTCACCCATCGCGACCCTCCCCACGGCCCCGAGGGTCCAATCGCCGGCGCAGTCCTTCGCCCAACAGGTTGTAACCAAGAACCGTCAGGGCGATGGCCAGGCCGGGAAAGGTCGTCAGCCACCACCCATCCAACAGATAGATCCGGCCCTGCTGGATCATGGCGCCCCAGCTGACGGTGGGTTCCTGGGCGCCGAGCCCGAGGAAACTCAGGAACGATTCGGCCAGAATGGCGCTGCCCACGCGCAGGGTCGCCGCGACGATGACGGTGGGCAACAGGTTCGGAAGCACGTGCCAGATCGCCACGCGCCAGGACGAAAGGCCCAGCCCCCGGGCCGCGGCCACGAAATCCCGCTCCCGCAGACTGAGGGCCTCGGCGCGGACCAGCCGCGCCACCCCCATCCAGCCGGTCAAGCCCAGCACCGTCATGACCAGGAGCAGGGACGGTTTCGTCAGCGACACCAGAAGAAGAATCAGGAAAATGCGGGGAAAGGCCAGGAAGACATCCGTGGTGTTCATCAGGAGCCGGTCGAGCCAGCGCGGCCCCATGCCCGCGGCCAGTCCCACCGCCGTCCCCAACAGAACCGCCACCAGCACACTGACCCAACCGACCAGCAATGAAACCCGGCTACCGTGCACCAGGCGCACCAGGACATCGCGACCCAGCAGATCGGTACCCAGAAGATGGCTGACTGATGGCGCCGACAGCCGGTCGGCGGCCGCACCCAGGGCGGCGGGATCACCCGGCGCGATGAGGGGAGCCAGCACCGCCAGCAGACCCAGCCCCAGGGTGATGGCCAGACCAGGACGCAGGCGGGGATCGGTCCACCAACGGTCGCCCGGAGTCAGCCAATCCCGGTGGGTCAATGGCCGCGTGGTCACGCCACCTCCTCCCCGGCGTGGCGGACCCGGGGATCGGCCCACTGGTAGAGGATATCGGCGAGCAGGGAACCTGCGACAACCGTCACCGCCGACACCAGCACGGTGGCCATGATCACCGGATAGTCGCGCGCCCAGATGGCCTCGATGGCGACCCGGCCCATCCCCGGCCAGCCGAAAACGACTTCCACGACCACCGCTCCTCCCAACAGGAAGGGCAGGCTCAGCCCCAGCAGGGTTATCACGGGCAGCAGGGCATTGCGCAAAGCGTGGCGGAACAGGATCCTGCGCTCGGAAAGTCCACGCGCCCTGGCCGCCAGGATGTAGTCCTGGACGAGCACCTCGGCGAGTGAGGTCCGCAGATAGCGCGCCGTACCCATGAATGAACCCAGGGCCAGCGTGGCAACCGGCAACACAAGGTGGCGCAGCAGATCCGCCAGCCAGGCCCACCAGTCGAGATACCGGGCGTCGGGCGCATGCATCCCTCCGGCGGGAAACCAACCCAGTTTGCGGCTCAGGAGCATGATCAGCATCAGGCCGAGCCAGAAGGCGGGAAGGGAGTACAAGGTTAGTCCCACCCCCTGGATCCAGTGGTCCAGGGCCCGGCCCGACCGGACCGCCATGACCATGGCCGCAGCCAGGGCCAACAGCAGATGGAGAACGTAGGCGGTCACCGTCAGCAGCAGGGTGGCGGGCAGGGCCTCGCCGATGATGCCCCCGACGGAACGCTGCTGGCTGAGACTGGTGCCGAAGTCGCCCCTCGACGAGGCGGCCAGCCAGTGCAGGTATTGTTGGAACAGGGATTTATCCAGACCAAGCTGCCGCCGGATGAGTTCCCGGTTGTCCGGACCGAGATCCTCCTCCACGACCTGGTCCAAGGGATCACCCGGAGCCAGACGCACGATGAAGAACACCGCCGATAGCAGAACGAAAATCAACAACGCCGAAACGGCGACCCTGCGCGCCAGCCAGGAAATCATCTCATCCCTTCAAGTTGAAATAACCGACGGAGTTGATTGTAGGGAGCCGGAACCGGGACGGTCAAGCACGACCGGAGCGGGCGGGAATTCGCTCCGGGCGTATTCCCATGCTATCGGTTCTGGATATCCAACCCGAGGATGCGGGCGAAAGCCCCCGCCAGGCGGGTCGCCAGAGCCTCGAGATCGGCACCCGTCTGCCGAGCGCCGAGCAACCGGCCCAGATCGGTCGTCACTGCCGCCAGTTCCCCGGGATCCCGGTTCACGTCCGGCGGGAGGAAGGACGACAATTCCAGATGCCGGGGTCCGGCCAGAATGGAGCCGTGCTGCAGGAAGACACCTCCGGTGCGGCGCTGGGCGGACCCGATGATCTTCCGCCCGCCCACGCTGATCTCGTGACGGCCGGCGCTCCGAAAACACACCAACCCCCGGGCCGCCTCGCGTGATTCGCCCGCGGAAATGTCGGCGGCGATACCCAGGTCGGCCAGGAAGGCCAGGAGGGCCTGATTGATCTTCAAGTAGGTTTCATGCAGGGAGGCGCCGAACACCGGGCCGGGAGAGGTTCCGATCACCGCGTAGGTCAATTCGTCGGCGTGAAGGATGGCCCGGCCGCCGGTGGGTCGCCGGACAAGGTCGTACCCGGCGGCCCGGATGCCGGCTTCATCGAAATCGGTGCCGTCCTGATTATAGCCGATGGTCACCGCGGCGGGTTCCCACCGGTAAAGGCGCAGGATCGGATCATCGCCCGGCTTGTGCCCCGCCAGGAGCGAGGCGTCCCGACCCATGTTCACGGCGCCGGTGGCCGCCCCGTCGTAGAAAACCCGCAAGCACCCCATCTAGCAGTTGCAGGGACCGTGCCAGCGCAGGTCGGGCTGGCGGGCGGCCCGGGTTTCGTCCAGCCTCCCGATGGGTGTCGTGTGCGGAGCGCCCGTAAGCACCGCCGGATCCTCGCCGGCTTCGCGGTAGATGGCCCGCATGACGTCCACGAACAGATCGAGACTTTCCTTGGACTCCGATTCGGTGGGCTCGATCATGAGAGCTTCCTCCACGATGAGCGGAAAATAGATGGTCGGCGCGTGGATGCCGTAGTCGAGCATGCGCTTGGCGATGTCCAGGGTACGAACCCCGAATTCATCCTTCCAGCGGGTGCCGCTGGCCACGAATTCGTGCATGCACCCATCGGCATGGTCCACCGGCAGGATGTCCCGCAGCCTGGCCAGAAGGTAGTTCGCGTTCAACACCGCGCATTCGGTGGCCCGGGTCAGGCCGTCACCGCCGTTGCGCAGGATGTAGGCCAACGCGCGCAGACAGACCCCGACGTTGCCGAAGTAGGAATGGATGGCCTGGTCGTCGGGTCCGGGCACCTCGGCCAGATCGAAGATACCGCCGGGGGCCACGGTGATCCTGGGCCCGGGCAGGAAAGCCGCCAGTTCCTCGGTCACGCAAATGGGTCCGGCGCCGGGTCCGCCTCCCCCGTGGGGGGTGCTGAAGGTCTTGTGCAGGTTCAGGTGCACCACGTCGAAACCCATGTCGCCGGGCCGGGCCTTCCCCATGATGGCGTTCATGTTGGCGCCATCCATGTACAGGCGTCCACCCACCCCGTGCACGATGTCGGCGATTTCCCGGATGTCGTTCTCGAACAGACCCAAGGTGTTGGGATTGGTGATCATGATGCCGGCGGTCCGGTCGGAAACGGTTTCCCGCAGGGCGTCCAGATCATTGCGACCGTCCGCGCGCGAAGGAATGGTGCGGGGTTTCATGCCGGCGATCACCACGGAGGCGGGGTTGGTGCCATGGGCCGAATCGGGAATGAGGATCTCGTCCCGGTCGGTGTCCCCGTTGGCCAGGTGCAGGGCGCGGATCACCAACATGCCCAGGTATTCCCCGTGGGCGCCCGCGGCGGGAATCAGACTGCACGCCGCGAACCCGGTGATCTCACAGAGGGCCTCCTCAAGGTGTTTGAGAGCACCCAGCAATCCCTGGATATCGGCAGGACCCTGTTCGGGATGCAGATCCGCCAGTCCGGACAGGGCAGCCACCTGCTCGTTGACCCGTGGATTGTACTTCATGGTACAGCTACCCAAGGGATACATGCCGCGCTCTATGTGATGGTTGAGAATGGACAGCTCCGTGAAGTGCCGCATGACCTCGGGTTCGCTCAGGGCCGGAAAGTCGGCGGGCTCGACGCGCCGCATGGCCACCGGAAGAGCATCCGCGAGGTCGGCGGCGACCGGTTCGCCGTCCCAGGCGGGGAAGGTCAGGCCACGGCGGCCGACGGCGCCCTTGTTGAACAGGGAATCGGGCAAGCTGGCGTTCCAACGGCGGGAGGTCGATTCACCCTGGTTCATGTTGTCCCGGTTCATGCGGACACCTCCCTTCCATCGGTGGCGCCGGACAGGAATTCCTCCAGCAGCCGGCCGTAGTTCTCAATTTCAGCGGCCGTGCGTTTTTCGGTGACGCAGACCAGAAGATCCCCCGCGACGCAGCCGGCGATCCCCTCCAGCGGAATGCCCGCCAGCACGCCCTGGTCCCGGGCGAAGGCGCGGAAATCCGCGGCCGGTCTGGTGAGCCGGATCACGGTTTCATTGAAGACAGGACCACCGAAGGGCAGGCTGACGCCCGGGATGCCGGATAATCGTCGGCGCAGGGCGGTAATGCGGGTCAGGTTGGCTTCACCCAGTTCAGCCAGTCCCCCCGCGCCAAGCATGGCCAGGTAGACGGTCGCCCGCAGGGCGTTCAACGCCTGGTTGCTGCAGATGTTGCTGGTGGCCTTTTCGCGGCGAATGTGCTGTTCCCGGGTCTGGAGGGTCAAAACGTAACCCTCATGGCCGCGACTGTCGGTAGTGCGGCCCACGATACGGCCGGGAATGCGCCGCTTGTGCTTGTCGGCGCAGGCCAGGAACCCGAGCAGGGGGCCGCCCCAGGAAGGTGCGATCCCGAAGGGCTGGGCCTCCCCCACTGCGAGTTCGGCTCCGAATTCGAGGGGGGTCTTGAGCAGGGACAGCGCCACCGGATTGACGGCCGCCACCACAATCGCGCCGGCGTCCCTGATCACCCGGGAAAGCTCATCGACGGGTTCGACGAGTCCGAGATAATTGGGATTCGGGATCACGCAGGCAGCCACGTCGTCGGTCATGACCTCGGCCAGGGCCGCCGGATCGGTGGTGCCCGCCGGCCCGGCGGGCGCGTCGATGACCGTGACACCTTCGCCCGCCATCATGGTCTTGACGACGCGCCGGTAGCGGGGGTTCAGGGTCGCCGGCAACACGACCGCCTTCTTCCGCTTGGCGGCCAGGGCGACCGAAAGGGCTTCGCTCAGGGCGGTCGCGGCGTCGTACATGCTGGCGTTGGCGACATCCAGTCCCGTCAGCCGGCAGATGAAGGACTGCCATTCGTAGATCACCTGCAGAGTGCCCTGCGAAACCTCGGGTTGGTAGGGAGTGTAGGCCGTGAGGAACTCACTGCGTGAGCTGATCGCGTCGATGGCGGCGGGAATGATCGAGTCGTACACCCCGCCCCCCAGGAAGGACACCAATTCGTCCTGGCCGTGGTTGGCCGCGGCCGCCTTCCTGAAGTAGCGCCGGACCTCCTCCTCGGTCAGCCCCGGGGAGAGGTCGAGCGGACGGCTCAGGCGCACGTCTTCCGGCAGGTGGGCGAAAAGATCTCCGATCTCCTGTCGGCCGATGACCTCGAGCATCGCCCGGATGTCTGCGGGTGAATGCGGAACGTAAGGCATGTCCTGGTCAGCCTCCCAGAAGTTCGCCGTAGGCCGCGGCGTCCAGCAGCTGATCAATCTCGGTGGGATCGCTCAACCTGACCTTCAGCAACCAGCCTTCATCCAGGGGGTCGCTGTTCACCATTTCGGGATTGTCGACGACGGCCTCGTTGACCGCGACGATCTCACCGGAAACGGGAAGGTACAGATCGGCGACGGCCTTGACCGATTCGATTGTGCCCACGGTGTCGCCCTGGCTGAATTCGGCCCCGATCTCGGGCATTTCGACGAATACCACGTCACCCAGTTCGCCGGCGGCGAAATCGGTAAGCCCGACCGTGCCGAGGCCGTCCTCGATCAGGATCCACTCGTGTTCCTGGGTGTATTTCCGATCGTCCGGTACCATGTCATGGGCCTCCTGCAGGTTTGGCTGTCCCTAAGGCAGCGTCCTTTCGGCCCGCGGATCACCCTTGGTCCGGGCCGACAGAAACGGGAAAGAAACGATGCGGCATGCGATTTCGCGGCCGCGGATGTCCACCGCCAGATCCCCTTCGGGAAGGGCGGCGTCCACCAGGGCCAGAGCCAGCGGTTTCTTGAGAGTGGGGCTGAAGGTGCCGCTGGTCACCAGCCCGATATCCTTGCCCCCGCACAGGACGCGGGCCCCCTGCCGGGCGATGCCGCGGCCGGTCATTTCGAGGCAGACGATCCGACGGGGAATCCCCTCTTTCTTCTGCCGGACCAGGGCGGCCCGGCCGACGAAGTCGTCCTTTTTGAGTTTCACGGCCCAGCCGATGCCGGCCTCCAGGGGGGTGATGTCCTCTTCGAGCTCGTGGCCGTAGAGACAGTAGCAGACCTCGAAGCGCAGGGTGTCGCGGGCGGCCAGGCCGATCGGGGCGACCCCCAGATCCTCGCCCCGGACCAGCAGTTCCTCCCAGATGGCGACCGCGTCCTCGTTGGGAACGTACAACTCATAACCGTGCTCGCCGGTGTAACCCGTGCGGGAAACGATCCACCGACCCGTCGGTCCCGCGTGGGCGAAGGCGGTATAGAAATCCAGGGCTTCCACTTCGCCCGCCTTGCCGGCCAGGGCGTCGAGCCGGAGGACGAGTTCCCTGCTGTCCGGGCCCTGCACGGCGATCATGGCCACCTGGTCGCTCCGGTCGTCCAGTTCCACACCGGCGCCGGGAAGGTTCTTCTCCAACCAGCTTCCGATCTTGGCGTGATTGGCGGCGTTGCAGACAATCAACCACTCGGTTTCCCCAAGGCGGTAGATCAGCATGTCGTCCAGCACCCCGCCGTTCTCACTGCACATGGCGGTGTAGACGATCTTCCCGGTCCGTACACCGACCACCCGGTTGGTGACCAGGCCGTCGATCCATGTCTCGGCCCCTGGGCCGGAAACGAATATTTCCCCCATGTGGGTGATATCGAACAGCCCCACTCTTTCCCGCACGCAGAGGTGCTCGGCCAGAACTCCCTCGTACTGCACGGGCATCTCGAACCCGGCGAAGGGCACAATCTTGCCGCCGTGCTGGCGATGCCAGGCGGTCAGGGGCGTGGATTTCAGATTGGTGGGTTCGCTCACGGAAGGGACTCCAGGGCAGTAAGCGGGATGGGTGGCGCTCGGTACGGGGGGACATCCGCCCGGCCGACGATCGGGTCAAATCTAACCCCGGGTCCGGTTTTCGCCAAGGGAATTAGCCGGGCGGGCGGACCGAAATGATCAGGTGAAAAGTCCCCGCAGCATGGCGCCGGTGTAGGACCCGTCCACCGCCATGATCTGGTCCAGATTACCGCTGGCGACCAGGTGCCCGCCGCCCGCTCCTCCCTCGGGTCCCAGGTCGAAGATGTGATCCGCCCGGCGAATCACCTCCGGGTGGTGTTCGATGACGATCACCGTATTGTCATGTGCGATCAACTGTTCCAGAACGTGCATCAGGCGGTCGACATCGCAGAAATGAAGCCCGGTGGTGGGTTCGTCCAGGATGTAGAGGGTGTGTCGCTGTCCACCCCGCGAAAGTTCCTTGACCAGTTTGATGCGCTGGGCCTCCCCCCCCGACAGTGTGTTCCCCGGCTGGCCCAGCCGCAGATAATCCAGGCCCACGCCGTGCATCACGTCCAGGATCTTGCGGCACGCGGGAATGTTGGCCAGCACGTCGCGGGCCTCTTCCACGGTCATTTCCAGGATCCGCGCGATGTCGCAACCCTTGAAATGGACCTCGAGGGTCTCCCGGTCGAACCGCCGCCCGGCGCATTCCTCGCAGATCACCTCGACATCGGGCAGGAAATCCATCGTCAACCGCCGCCGGCCCGCGCCCTCACAGACCGGGCAACGGCCGCCGGCCGTATTGAAGCTGAAACGGCCTGAATCGTACCCGCGCAGACGCGCCAGACTCGTTTGGGCAAAGATCCGGCGGATGTGGTTGTAGATCCCGGTGTAGGTCGCGGGCGTTGACCGGGACGACCTGCCGATGGGGGATTGGTCGACCAGCACCACGGAATGGAGGTGTTCGGCGCCGACGATTTCCCGGAAAGGCTCGGGACGGCGGCGGGCACGATGCTTCAGTGCGGCCAGGGCGCGGTAGAGGGTGTCGTGCACGGCCGTACTCTTGCCCGACCCCGAGACCCCGGTGACCACCGACATCCTGCCCAGGGGTATGCCCAGGTCCACGTCCTTGAGGTTGCGGCCGGACATCCCG
>CBDURF010000019.1:0-30202 GCA_965369705.1 uncultured bacterium | reverse complement strand
CCGGGTATACATCCGGTACCGGTTGATGATTTCCTCGACATATTCGACCGTTTTGCCGCCGCCGTAGAAGCCGTGCCTGGTCTTGCTGAAATACTTCCGTTCCATGAGACGGGGCAGGGTAATATTCAGGGATTCCTCCCAGCTGTTGGGATCGCGGCCCATCTCGATGGCCAGACGCCGGGCGTCGGTGACGTGGCCGTGACCCGCGTGGTATTCGGCGAGGGTGAAGCGCCACCGGTCGAGGGAATCCAGGTAGGCGTAGGTGTTGAATGTCCTCTTCAACATGCGCAAGCCCGCCGTCAGGTTGGGTTCGGGCAGGAACAGGCTGTCGGCCTGGTCGCCGGCGAACCGGGGCAGCACCTGCATCAGCCCGCGGGCGTCGGCCTTGCTGCGGGCCTGGGGGTGGAACTCCGATTCCTGGTAGATCAGGGCCGTCACCATGCGCCAGTCCAGCCCTATCGCTTCGGCCCGGCTGCGGATCAGATCATCATATTCCGAGATGACCCCGCTCTTATCCGGCCGGTGGGCGGGTTCCTGGAATTTCTTGATGGTCAGGGGATTTTCGAAATACCGGTCATAGATGGTGCCGTACATTTTGCTGCGACGGGTGCGGCCGGCGCTGTTCACGTTGAGATGTTTTTTCAGGAACCTGTTGAGGGCGGCCTTCAGTTCGGGGCTGTTGTTCCGGACCAGCCACCCCGTGGGCCGGCGTTCGCCCAGGTGGACGCCCAGTTTCAGGTTCGGCAGGTAGGTCAGGGCGCTGCGGGCGATGTTGTCGTTCACCGCGACGGCCTCGAGTTCACCCCGGCTGACCAGTGCCAACAGATCCTCGGCCTGGTCGCCGGGCCTACCCGTGGTCACGAAGAACTGGATGTTCATTTCCTTTTTAAGGTTCTGGATCTCTTCACGGAAAGGGTCGCCCGCCGGCAAGGTGATCTTCAGCCCGGCCAGGCTCCGGTAATCGGCGGGTCGTCGGGAATCCGTCGGCAGGACCAGAACCTTGCGTATGAAATCCGTGGGTCGGGTCCAGGTGACCCAACGTTCGAGGCCGGCGTTCGGCACCACGCCCGCGCCGACCAGATCGCCGCGGTCGGAGTTCAAGAGGGTGACGAAGTCTTCGCCGGGCTCGGGAATGACGACTTCCAAGGTCAGGCCGCGTTCGCGGGCGAAACGCCACACCAGTTCGTAATCGAACCCGGCCTGCCCGCCGCGGTGGATGAAATAGCTGTTGGAGTTGTAGTTGGTGATCAGTCGGAGAACGCCGCTGTCGTCGATGGCGGCGAGATCCCGTTCCACGATCGGGTAGGGCGTCAAGGGCACGCCGGTGCCCAGACCCGGACCGGGGTGATCGACCCTCTCCTGACAGCCCGCGCTAGCCAGACACAAGACCGCGACGAACAGCACAACTCTCGCGGTCCAGCCGGGATCGGTGGTAAAATGGAACCGAAGTTTCTCCATGACAGGCACTTATCTGCAGGAATCGGGCCAGAATGCCGAGTTGGGATGGAAGGCTCGATCCGATCGGTCGAAACGCCGTCATCTGAAGCGGTGGCAGTGCTTTGCTGTGGGATGGACGGGTTGGGTCGGGGCAGGGAAGACGAGGGAGCCCAACCATGGCCCGGTCAGGCAGCCGACGAGTATTCATCCATGACAATCCGCCTGTTTTCCCTTAGTTTTGCGGGACTGCAGCCGGGAGGCGACACATGGACGACGTGCGGACATATTCAGGAACCCTGACGGCGGATCTGGTGATGATCGCGGCCCGGACTCTAAAGGACCGGCGGGGGCCCCTGCGCGCCCTGGTGCAGAAGCTGAAGAATCAGAGTTTCGCCGTGGCTCAGGTGGGTCCTCCGGATCTCATCCAGCGGTGCTTTCTGGCGGTCAGCGCCGTTTCCAATGAAGAATCCCGGGTGGACCGACTGCTCGACGGGGCCGAACGCATCATTTTCGCCTCGGATTTCGAGATCGGTGACCTGCGCCGCCAAATTCACGTGGAAACCTTTCATTCCGGCTGAGCGAACCGCGCGTCCCGAACCCGCGTTTTGCCGCCCACGGAGCCGACCCCTTGAAATTGATAGATCTGACCCACACGATCGTGCCGGACATGGCCCAGTGGCCAGAGGACCGTCAGCCCCTGAATATCCATCGCCACAGTCTTCACGGCCCCGACAGCCACATGTCCAGTTCCCTGGAATTCGGGTGTCATGTGGGCACCCATATCGACGCTCCCCTTCATTTTCTGGCCGGCGAGCCGGGAGTTGACCGCCTGCCCCCGGACCGGTTCGTGGGAAAGGGAGTGGTCATCCGGGCCGGGAATGGCGAGTCGCCCCGGGTCCTTGGACCCGAAGTGTGCGGCGGGGTCGATCTGGCACCCGTGGATTTCGTATTGTTGGATACGGGCTGGGACCGGCATTGGGGCACCGAACGCTACTATCGCGAGTGGTCGTATCTTTCCCCGGAACTGGCGGAGTTGCTGGCCGGCGCCGGGCTCAAGGGAGTGGGGCTGGATACTCCGAGCCTCGATCCGTTAGGCGGCCGGGCCGCTCACGACATCTGCGCCCCAGCCGGCCTGATCAATATCGAGAACCTGGCCAATCTGGCCGCTCTGCCCCGGGAGGGCTTCACGTTGCTGGTCATGCCTCTTAAACTGGAGGGAACCGAGGCTTCCCCCGTGCGCGCCGTGGCCATGGTCCCTGACCATCCGGAGAACGAGTGACAGGCCTGGTCTGGCAGATCGTTCTCTTCGCCGCGGGCATCGGACTGCTGGTCGGCGGCGCCTGGTTGCTGGTCGGCGGCGGTTCCCGCGTGGCCGCGGTGTTACACGTGCCGACCGTGGTGGTGGGGCTGACGGTGGTGGCCTTCGGGACCTCGGCCCCCGAATTGTTCGTATCCCTCGTGGGAGCCTTCAAGGGGAATACGGGGCTGGTCCTGGGCAACGTCATCGGTTCCAACGTGGCCAACCTGGGTCTGATCCTGGCCATCGCCGCCCTGTTGCGCCCGGTGATCGTGGAGCGGGGATTGTCCCGCAAGGAAGTTCCCTTCCTGCTGGGGGCCACCCTGCTGTTCACGGTTCTGACCTGGGAGGGCCGCCTCGGCCGCCTGGACGCCGGCCTGCTGGTCGCGTGTTTCATCGCCTTCATGTGGTGGACCCTGACACATCGGGACCGCGGGGCGGTGATGACCGATGTGCCCGCGGAGCTGCCGGCTGTCGATCCGGGCCACCGGATGCGGGAACTGACGCGGGGCGCGGGAATGACGATCCTCGGCGTGGGAGGGCTGGCGGCCGGCGGTCATTTCATCGTATCCTCGGCTCTGAGGCTGGCCGTGAGCATGGGAGTCTCGGAAACCCTGATCGGTCTGACGCTGGTGGCCGTGGGCACGAGCCTGCCCGAACTGGCTACGACCATCGTGGCGGCTCTGCGCAATGAAGATGATCTGGCCCTGGGGAACATCGTGGGATCCAATCTCTTCAATATCCTGGCGGTGGCCGGGCCGGTGGGTCTGTTCTGGAATCTGGACGCGAAAGGCGTCCAGTCACCGATCCCCTCGGTTCCCCTGCAGCCGACACCCCTGCAGTTCCAGATGATCTGCATGCTGGTGCTGACGGTCATTGTGTTTATCATGATCAGCCTGGGCAAAGGCAAGATCAGCCGAGGACGCGGAGTGGTTCTTTTGCTGACCTACGTGCTGATCATGTTCACGTGGGCAACGCTTAATTAGACGTGCAACATTGTTCAGGACAACGGAAACTGGAAGGCCATGGCCAAGAAACAGCAGGACGATGCGGCGTCTCCCCCCCCTTCCCCTGAACGGTGGAAACCCGCCCGGGCCATGGGCCTGGCCCGGGCCCTGATGAAAGCGGGCTACGGCACGCGGAAACAGACCGGCACGATGGTGGCCGAGGGCCGGATCACCGTCGGTGACGAAATCATCCTTGATCCGTTCCGGATGCTCGAGGCCGGCAGCCAAATCTACCTGGACGGCGAGCCCCTGGCCCTGCTGAAGCCCAGTTACTACGCCTTCAACAAGCCGGTCCGGGTGGTCTGTTCCCCCAGCGAAGGCCTGGAGCGAAGGCTGGTTTCGGATTTCTTTCCCCGCAACGTCCCGGGACTCAAGACCGCAGGCCGGCTGGACGGCAAGACCGTCGGGCTGCTGCTCATCTCCAACGACGGCAGCTGGAACAACCTGGTGACCGGCTCCAAGGTCCTGGACCAGGAATTCCGGGTGCAGGTGGAGGGCGAGCTGACGGACCTGGAGATCTCGGTCATGACCGCCGGGGTTCACCTGCCCAACCTGGGCCTGTTCCGGCCGCTGTCGGTGAAGGTCGTGGAAATCCTGAACGACCGGACCGTCGTCACCATGATCGTGCGGGAAGGCAAGATCCGGCAGGTCCGCCGCATGTTGAACACGTTGCGCCACAAGGTGGTGTTCGTCCGGCGTATCAGGATAGGGAACATCCGGCTGGGTGATCTCCCCGCCGGCGGAATCAGACACCTGACCGCCGGCGAGATCCATTCCATCTTCGAGTTGAAAAAAATAGCCGCCAACCCGGTCCCCAGGAAGGGTGATGAATGAGATGATCGACTTCCTTCTGATTTCGAGCCTAGTCCTGGTCCTGATCCTGTTCGTGGTGCAGACCGTGCGTCTGCGGCAGCGGGAACGTCAATTCCAGGTTATGGCCGACTCCTTCGAGCACCGGGAAAAGATGGCGGCCCTGGGGAATCTTCTGGCCGGAATCGCTCATGAGCTGAACACGCCCCTGGGCGCGGTGTCCTGTAGTCTGGACACCGCCAAAAGGGCTCTGGGCAAGATGGGTGATGCGTTGGAGGAAATCGAACGTTCCCCCCTGGATGCCGGGGCCGCGGAAAAAATGGCCCGGGTGAAGAAGGCCCTGAAAATCGTCCAGGACAACGAACCGGTCCTGGATCAGGCCCTCGCCAGAATCGGGCAACTGGTGCGGCAGCTACGCCTCGCCGGGCGCGGTGATCATGAGGAGCCGGTTCCGGTGGACGTCAACGCCCTGGTCGAGGGGACGCTGATCCTGCTGACCCACGAATTGAAAAAGGATGTGACGGTGGACCTGCAACTGGGGGAGATTCCGCCGGTCAACGGGTGGCCTGGGCCTCTGGGCCAGGTTTTCCTCAACCTGATCCTGAATGCCCAACAAGCCATCGAGGGTCCGGGCAGGATCATCGTGTTCAGCGGCGTCGAAAACGGGAAAGTGGTCGTGAAGGTGAGCGATACCGGATCGGGCCTGCCGGCCGGTTGCCTGGAAAAACTCTTCACGCCGGGTTGGACCACCAAGTCCGAGGACGAGGGCACCGGCCTGGGCCTGTTCATTTCCAAGCGGATTGTCGAGCGGCACGCAGGAAGGATCGAGGCCGGAAACGGTGAATCCGGGGGGGCCGTTTTCGTGGTCACTCTGCCACCGGCCGCCAAGGGAACGCCGGAAGCCGGGGCCTGATGAACTGGCTGGCGGGATTCCTGCCTGATCTGCGTCCCGGTGAACGGCGGTTGGCGGTCCTGATGTCCGCCAATTATTTCCTGCTGCTGCTCTTCTACTATCTGCTCAAGCCCGCCCGTGATTCCCTGTTCCTGGTCGAGATCAGTCCTGAACGACTCCCTCTGGCCTATTTGCTGACGGCGTTGGTGGCGGCGCCGGTGACCGCCGCCTACGCGCGGGCCGGCCTCAGGCGGCGTCTGGACTGGCTCATCGCCCTAACCATCATAATCCTGATGGTCAGCCTGATCGTGTTGCGCTTGTTGATCGATGTGCGCCAGGATTGGGTGTTCTATCTCTTATACGGCTGGGTGGGTGTTGCGGGAGGCCTGACCACCAGCCAGTTCTGGCTACTGGCCAACGGGGTGTTCGACGCGGCCCAGGCCAAGCGTGTTTTTCCAATGCTCAGCCTCGGCGGCATCGCCGGCGCCTTCGTGGGGGGCGAGTTCACGAGTTTCCTGATCCTCGAACTTGGGCTGCCGACCCAGGATCTCCTCCTGGTGGGTTGTGTGGTCCTGGCCGCAGTCGGGCTCGTCAGCCGGCAGGTCTGGGGTCATAGGCCGGCCGGTATGGACGTGGCTGCCGATCCGACCCGTGAGGATGAAAGGAGCGGGGATTTCCGGAGCATCATCCGTTCGATCGCCAGGTCCCGCCACCTGAGTTTGACCGTGGGCATCATCGCTCTGACTGTGATGACCGCTTCCTTCATCGATTTCCAGTTCAAGACCGTCACCTGGCAGACCATCGGCGACGAGGCGGAGTTGACTTCCTTCCTGGGCCGTTTCTACGGCCGGATGAGCCTGCTTTCGCTTCTCGTGCAGGCCCTGTTCGCGGCGCGGTTGATCCGCTGGCTGGGGGTGGGGGGTGTGCTCCTGGTGCTGCCGGCGGTCCTGGCCGGAGGCGTCCTGGGAATGGTCCTGCTGCCCGGCCTGACCGCGGCGATGATCATGCGCGGCAGCGACATCACCCTGAAATATTCGGTGGACAAAACCAGCCGGGAACTGTTGTTCCTGCCCATTCCCCTGGCCCTGAAGAAACGGACGAAGGTCTTCATCGACATGTTCGTGGACCGGTGGGCCCGCGGTATGGCCGGCGGGCTGCTGCTTCTGCTGACGCTTGTCCTGAACTGGGACCTGAGCCGGATCGCCATGGTGACCCTGGTGCTGCTGGCGGGTTGGTTGACTCTGGCCCTGCTGATGCGCCGGGAATACGTGAACTCCTTCCGGCTGGCACTGTCCCGGCGGGAAATCGACTTGGCCGGGTTGACCGTGCAGATCGATGACGCGTCGGCCGTCAAGGTTCTGGTCGGCGCTCTTGGCAGCGACAACCAGCGGGAAGTCGTCTATGCGCTGGACATGTTGCAGGGAGTCCAGTCTTCCCAACTGCTGGCGGCTGTTCGACCTCTGCTGGACCATCCTTCGCACGAGGTGCGGCGCCGGGCAATGGAAGTTCTCTGCCTGAACGGCGAACCAGCGGACGGGAAACGCGCCCGGGAATTTTTGGCCGACCCGGATCTGGGGGTGCGGGTGGCGGCTGTTGCCTGTGCGGAGATCCACGGGTCGACCGAAGGACAATCCCACGCGTTCCTGGCGGAAATGCTGGCCGGCGAACCGGCGGGCCGCAACGCCGCCTTGGCTTTCATCGCGGGCGGGGATCAGGGCGCGGCATACCGGGACCTCATCACCGAACCGGTGGTCGATGCCATCCTGAACGATACCGAAGACACGGGCGGGGAAGGGCGCGAAGTGCTGGCTGGATTGCCCTGGGATCCGGCCGGATGCTCCGATGCCCTCTGGGATTTCCTGGCGCAGGATCCGGAGGCGGCCGTGGTTGAAGCGGCCATGGCCGGAGTCGGGTCGCGCCGGGATTTCAGCCGTTTGGACTGGCTGCTGGGACAGCTCGGACATCCTCATCTGCGGATCCACGCCCGAGGCGCGCTGGCGGAATTGGCCAAGGAGGATGCCGGTGTCATCGACGAACTGGAGGCCTTTTTCCTCTCCGATGACAATCCCGCCCGGGCCCGCGAGGAAATCCCCAGGATCCTGGAATTGGTTCCCGCCCAGGAGAGCGTGGACATCCTTCTGAATCACCTGGCCACCCGCCGCCCCGAATTGCGTTTCGGGGTCCTGAAGGCTCTGGGCAAGCTACGGTCCCGGTATCCGGGGCTGAAGTTCGACCGGGAGGTTGTCTCGGCGGAAATCTCCATCGAAGCCGGACGATTTTTCCAGCTTTCGCGAATGGGCGCCCAATTGCCGGAGCTGGGGGAACCCGCCCGGTTGCTGGGCCGCGTGATGACCGAAACCCAGACGCTGAGGCTCGAGAGTGTTTTCCGGCTGCTGGGATTATTATATCCCTTGCGGGATGTTCTCAACTCCTACCATGGAGTGATGAGCGGCCGGCGGGTGCCGCGGGCCAACGCCCAGGAATTCCTGGACAACCTGCTGGACGGACATCACCGCCGGCTGGTGTTGTCCCTGATCGATGAACAGCCGGCCCACGAGGCTTGGCGTGAAGCGGGCTTGTTGGCCGATCTGGACCTCGGAGAACCCGCCCGCAATTCCGCCGAAGCCCTGGACATCCTCAGCAGGGACTGCGATCCCTGGCTGGCCGCCTGCGCCATCTTCGCCGGAGGCGGGGTCGACAATCCGGCCGCCGCCCACCACCTGGCCCGAACGGGAGATGACATGCTGTCACCCATCGAGAAAGTGCTTCTACTGCAGAATGTCGAAGTGTTCGCCGAGGTGCCGACCGACCAGTTGGCCGCCCTGGCGGCCATCGCCCGGGAGATGTCGGTTCTGTCGGGCGACGAGGTCTACCGCGAAAACGACAGTCCCGACGCCCTGTACCTGGTTCTCGAGGGCCACGTGCGGTTGCATCAGGGGGACCGGGAGGTCACCACCGCCGCCAAGTTGACGTCCTTCGGCACCTGGGCCCTGTTCGACGACGAGCCCCGGGTTCTGACGGCCACGGCCACCGAGGACACCAAGCTCCTGCGCATCGACCGCAACGAGTTCAACGATCTGCTGTCCGATGACGTGCGTATCGCCAAGGGGATTATCCGCACCGTGGCCCGTAAACTGCGGGAGTTGGCCGGGAGGACGTCATGATGATGGAGATCCACGGTCGCAAGCCCGTTATCCTCCTGGTCGACGACGAGCCCATGGTCACCCAGGCCCTGGCCTCGTTCCTGGAGCTGGAAACGGATTACGAAGTGATTTCCAGTGCCTCGGGGACCGAGGCCCTTGAGCATCTGTCCGCTGGACCGGTGGATGTGGTCGTGTCGGACTTCCTGATGCCGGGCATGAACGGTTTGGAGCTGCTGGCCGAAGTCGGCCGGCGGGATCCGGAAATCCCGCGCCTGATGCTGACCGGTTACGCGGACAAGGAAAACGCCATCAGGGCCATCAACGAGGTGGGCCTGTTCCAGTATCTTGAAAAGCCCCTGGAAAACGAGCAGTTCCTTCTGGCGTTGAAAAACGCGCTGGCCCACAAAGGGGTGCGGGCGGCGCTGCATGAAAAGATCCAGGAACTGGACCGGGCCCTCCATCAACGTGATGAACTGAACGCGCGGGAAGAGGAGATGCGCAAGGAGATGGATTGGGCGCGCACGGTCCAGGCCAAATTCCTGCCCGGGGAAGTTCCTGCCGCGGATCCTTTCGCCTTGGCGGTGGTCTACCGGCCCGCCATGGCCGTGGGCGGCGATTTCTACGAGTTTGTTCCCCTGGCCGGAGGCAACCTGGGAGTCATCGTGGCGGACAGCGCAGGGCACGGCGTCCAGGCCGCCCTGGGGACGGCCCTGCTCAAGTTCGCCACCGCCGGGCTGGCCGGGGGGAATTTCGGGCCGAGTGAGATCCTGGCCAGGATGAATGAAGTTCTGTTCCAGGGTCTGCCCCGGGAGATCCCGGTGGCGGCCGCGGCGGCGGTCGTGGAACCGGCGACCGGCCGGATCCGTCTGACGGGCGCCGGGTTGCCTCATCCCGCACTCGTGGATGCGGCCGGGGACGTGCATTTTCAACCGGCCTCCGGTCTTCTGCTGGGCTTGGTGGACGGGCCCATGTATACTCCCGGCAAGGAGGCGGTGCTGACCCTCGAACGAGGCAGCAGCCTGCTGATGTTCAGCGATGGTCTGTCCGAGGCCCAGGACGCGGGGGATGAATTCTACGGTGAGGGCCGTCTGCGCGAGGACGTCGCCGCCCTGGCCGGCACGAACGGACAGGATCTGCTTGATGCTCTGGCGGACCGGGCGCTGGCCTTCGGGCTGCCCGCTTTCCGTGATGACCTGACGGTCGTGGGCATCACCCGAATCGATTGAGGGGAGCCGAGGTGAACGACAGCCCGCAGCAGGAGGCCGTCCCTTTCGGGGAAAGCGATTCCACCGTGGTGATCGTCGACGACGAAGAGATGGTCGTCAGCAGTCTCCAATCCTTTCTCGAACTGGAGACGGACTACAACATCCGGCCCTTCACCTCTCCGGCGGCTGCTCTCGAATACGCCATGGCCGGTCAGGTCGATGTGATCGTGTCGGATTTTCTCATGCCGGGGATGAACGGGATCGAATTGCTGGGCAGGATCCGCGAAAAGCATCCCCATGCGCCCCGGATCCTGCTGACCGGTTACGCGGACAAGGAAAGCGCCATCAAGGCCATCAACGATATCGGCCTGTTCCAGTACATCGAGAAGCCCTGGGACAATACCAACCTGCTGATCGTCCTGCGCAACGCCCTGGAGCGGCGGTTCCTGGTCAAGACTCTCCAGGAGAAGATCGCCGAGATCGACAGGGCCCAGGGCAAACTGTCCGGTCTGCAGAACGACATTCTGCGGACCTTCATCTGACCGGTCCCGCGGAGGAAGTCGTGAGATGTGATCGACCGAACGGATCCCGGTTTCTGGCGGGGGCCGGAGTCCTTCTCCTGCTGGCCGCGGTGGTTGTTCCGGCGGTGGCCGGCGACCTGGGCGATGACATTTTCCTCAACGGCTTCGTGAGCCAGGGTTACTTGAACACTTCGGAGAACAACTATCTGATGCCGCGCAGCATCAGCGGGACAGCGGCCTTCACCGAAGCGGCCATCACTCTGACGGCCCGTCCCATGGACCGCCTGCGTGTCGGTATCCAGTTTCTGGGCCGTAATTTCGGCAACGCGGGCAATGACCAGGTCCTCATCGACTGGGCCTACGGCGACTACCGCTGGAAGGACCAGCTGGGCTTCCGGGCAGGCAAGGTCAAGATGCCCTTCGGCCTGTACAACGAAGGACGCGACGTGGACATGCTGCGCACGAGCATCTTCCTGCCGCAGAGCATCTACAACGAGAAGCAGCGCGATTTCACCCTGGCCTACGAGGGCGCCGGCGCCTACGGCAATTTCGACCTGCAGGGGGTCGGGGAGCTGGACTACCACGTCTACGTTGGTACGCTGAACGTGCCGGACTCGAGCACGGGGTTATGGACGGATCTCTTCGCGAGTTTCTCCCAGGATCTGGAACCGGTGGTTGGGCTGGCGGTGGATAACGACTACAACAATTCGCCCGGGACCGCCGAAGCCGGCTTTCGCTCCATGGACGACCCGCAGGTGACCTTTCCCTGGATCTTCGGGGGCGCCGTGAACTGGACAACTCCTCTTGAGGGGCTGCGGCTCGGTTCGTCCGCCCTGCAGGGTCGTTACAATATCCAGACCGTGCTGCGCTACGACGTGATCATCCCGGAGGGGAACAACGGGGCGGGTTATCACCCTTACGACATCGCCATCGATCAGACCCACAAGATCAATCACATAGCCACCTTTTCCGCGGAATACATCAGGGGCGACCTGACCCTCGCCGCGGAGTACTACCACGACGATTTCGATGACGATACAACCCGTGGGTGGTATGTCCTGGCCGGCAACCGGTTCTCGCGGTTGCTGTCCCTGGCCGCATATTATTCGGATGCCGAGCCCGCCGGGGGGGATCATGCGAAAAGGGTCCAGGAGCTGAGCGGCCTGCCGGAATTTTACGGTTGGCAGAGAGATCTGACCATCAGCAGCCGGTTCGACCTGACCGATTTCTGGCTCTTCAAACTCGAGTACCATTTCATCGACGGGGTGGCGCTGACCCAGCCGCGCACGCTGGAGGAGAATCTGGACGATCCCATGAAGCGGCACTGGGGCATGTTCGTCGCCAAGACGACTTTTCATTTCTAGCAGGCTACCTATAGGCCGGAACGGGGGTGACGTCATGAACATCAAACGGGACCAGGCGGGCAGGCTGCTGGGTTTATTCCTACTGTTGATGGTGGCGTCGGTCGGCCCCGGATCCGGTCCACGTGCGGCGACCGCGGCGAACGATGACCTGGTGATCATCGCCAATCCCGACCTTCATGAAAACTCCATTGAATACCGGGATCTGCAGAGGATCTATCTCGGCAAGCAGACCCAGTGGAAGGACAATACCTCCATCGTGCCGGTGATGCTCAAATCCGGGCCCCTGCACGACGAGTTCATCGAGGGATTTCTCGACCGTTCCGTCCAGCGGTTCGTCACCTATTGGCGGCAGATGGTGTTCACCGGCAAGGGGATGCCTCCCAAGAGCTTCGCCAGTGAATCCGACCTGGTCGATTTCGTGGCTCGTACACCCGGTTCCGTGGGTTATGCCTCGGCGGGAGCCAAGGTAACCGAAGTCAAGATCCTCGAACTCGATTAGCCCGGGTGGTGGAATTCCACCTCGGAGAAGGCATCGATGAAATTCAACCACAAGATTTTCCTGATGCCCCTGGTCACCGCCCTGGCCTTTTCGTTGATTTTCGCCCTTACCCAGCGGGCCACCAATAAGAGCGCCGAAACCATCACACGCATCCGGGATGAATTCTTCCACGCCCTGGAACTCAGCCATGACCTGGAAAAGGACCTCCTGACCATCCGTCAGCTCCTGACCACGGCGGTGACCAACGCCGATGAGGACCAGGTGGCCGCGGCCGACACGGTGGCCACCCATTTCCGGCAGACGGTTGCCGGCTGCCTCGGTGTTCCCGGCCTGCGGGAGATGCTCGTCCCCCTGCAGGAGGAGTTCGACGCGTATTTCGAACTCGCCAAGTTCTCCACGCGGGAAATGATCGAGCAGGACCTGCTGGCCCTCGATTTCCAGTCGGGATTCCTGGAACGGGTGGCATTGATGAACCAGCGCTACGATGAACTCAACCGGGACCTGATCAAGGTTGTCGAGGAAACAAACGAGCAGTTGGTCAGGGCCATCGACCGGATGAAGGTTCGTATCGACCGGGTGCGCTGGATCATGAACGTGACCAGCCTGGTGTTCCTCGGGGTGCTGGTCCTGATTTCGATCCTGGTCATCGGAGCCATCGTGCGGCCGGTGCACCGGATGAGCCGGGTGGCCCAAGCCATCGCCGGGGGGGATCTGGGACAGAGCCTGGACCATCAATCCAACGACGCCCTGGGCGAACTGGCCGACAGTATCCGGGACATGCAGGCGGCGCTCATCAGGGACATCGCCCGGCGGGAAAAGGCCGAGGCGGATCTGATCGCCGCCCAGGGTCAGATCATCCAGTCCGAGAAGATGGCGGTCCTGGGCGAACTGGTGGCGGGATTGGCCCACGAACTGAACACCCCGCTGGGTACCCTGGCCTCGTCCGCGGACGTGGTGGACCGCAGCCGGAAGATCATCCAGGAAAAGTGCGCCGCCGGATCCGATTTGGCGGAAGTGACGGCGGATCCTCGGTTCCAGCGGGCCATGCAGGCGCTGGATCAGGGTGTCCGGGGCATGGGCGCCGCGTCGGGCCGCATCGATGAACTGGTCACCGGACTGAAGGCCTTCAGCCAGCTGGATAAGGCCGAGTTCCAACAGACCGACCTCAACGAAGGACTGCGCAACACCCTGAATCTGGTGGACCGGGGATTCCCCGAGGGCGTGGAGCTGAAGCTCGAGCTGGGAAAGATCGAACCCATTCTCGGCTACCCTGCCCAGTTGAACCAGCTCTTCCTGGCCCTGATCACGCATGCGGTCCGGGACATCGATCCCCCCGGCACAGTGACGGTGAAAACCGAACAGATCGCCGACCAGGCCCAGATCACGGTCAGCGATACCGGCCGCGGGTATGAACCCGCAGCCCTGCAAGCGCTTTTCAAACCGGGCTTCAAATCCGACACCAGCCGCGTGCGCATGGATTGGGAGATGATCACCTGCAACCACATCGTGGACCGGCACCACGGATCGCTGGCCGCTGAGAGCGTCCCCGGGGAGGGCACGACCTACGTGATCAATCTACCGGTCTGGTCAGAAGCGCGGACGACACTGCCGAGGCCGGAAGACACGCCGCCTGAGCCGGATTCCGTCTGACCACCTTCCCGGAGAGGGAATCCAAGGTTGCCGCCCAGGCCGGGACCGTCCTTCCGAGAACGACAATCAAGATCAGTTGTTAAGCCTTAAACAGACTCACCCCACCAACTCAATTAATATTCGATACTTAAAAGAAGAGATCTTCTGTCTTGTGTGAGTGGTTTTGCTCCATCAACCCCACACATGCAACTTATTCCCCAATATGGTGATAACCTATTTGACCCGTAGGGATTGGTCGCCAATAATTTTCCCTGTCAACGATTTCACCAGTTCCCTTGTCCTTTCGGAAGTAGTCCTGATGCCCTTACAAGCACTGCCCCTCGAAATTTTCCAGGGAAAACGGGTTCTCTTTGTCCTTCTCGCTGGGGTGATTCTGGCGGGAATGGCGGGTCCGGTTCCGGTCTTGGCCCAGACCGCCGAGGACTGTCTGGACTGCCACGATGACGAGGAATTCACGAAAAACGAAGGGACCCGGGTCATATCCCTTCATGTGGATATCGACCAGTATCGAAATTCGATCCACGGGCGTGAAGACATCGAGTGCATCGACTGCCATGCCGACCTGGAGGATTTCGACGGGGAGCACGATGAGGAGCTCGAGGATGTCGACTGCGCCATGTGCCACGACGACATCGCGGAGATCTACGCCGCCAGCCTCCACGGGGTCAGAGTGGCCGACGGCGTTCCCCTGGCGCCGCGCTGCTGGTCCTGCCACGGCGCCCACGACATCACTCCGCCGGAGGATCCGAACTCCAGGGTGAACAAGTTCAACATCCCCATCATGTGCGGCCGTTGCCACAAGGAGGGCGCAGGGGTCAGCGACTACGCCGACGTCTCCCAGGACAGCGTGTTGACCCACTATTCCCTCTCCATCCACGGTGAGGGTTTGTACCGTCGCGGACTGACCGGAACCGCCGTCTGCTCCGACTGCCACACGGCGCACAATGTCCGCAACCACAACGACCCCGAATCATCCATCCACCGCGACAACGTGGCGTCCACCTGCGAACAGTGCCACGGGCTGATCGAGAAGGTGCACCGGAAGGTCATCCAGGGCAATTTGTGGGAAAAGGATCCGTCCAAGGTGCCGGTCTGCATCGAATGCCACCAGCCCCATGAAGTCCGGCGGGTCTATTACGACGAAGGAATGTCCGACAACGAGTGCCTGACCTGTCACCAGAAGGCGGATCTCGTGGCCACCAGCCCGGGCAGCGAGGGCAAGTCCATGTTCGTCGACCATCAGACGCTGAGTGGGTCGGCCCACAAGAAGGCTTCCTGTATCCAGTGCCACACCGGGGCTTCGGTCAACCACGAAAGGCCCTGCGACACCATTCCCAGCCGCGTCGACTGCTCCATCTGCCACGCCGAGGTGGTGGAGATCTACAAGAACAGCATCCACGGCAAGATGGAACGGCAGGGCGACCCGGATTCCCCCGATTGCCTTATCTGCCACGGCGGTCACGATGTTCTCAAGAAGGACAACCCGGCTTCCCGGACCCACGTCAGGAACATCCCCGATCTGTGCGGAACCTGCCACGACGAGGGTGGCGTCGCCGACATGCGGTACGAGGGCACCGTGGAGAGCATGGTGGCCAACTACAAGAAGAGCGTGCACGGCCAGGCGCTGGAAAAGAGCGGGCTGGTGGTGACGGCGACCTGTGTCGATTGCCACTCGACCCACGCCATCCTGCCCAGCAAGGAGGCCGGCTCCACCGTCAACCGCGCCAAGGTGGCCGACACCTGTGGGCGGTGCCACGAGGGCATCGACCTGACCTTCCGCGAGAGCATCCATTTCACGGGTGAGACCAAGGACGGCCACCATCTACCGATGTGCGACGACTGTCACAGTTCCCACGAGATCGCCCGCATCGACGCCCAGGGTTTCAAGCTGCAGATCGCCAACTCCTGCGGTGTCTGCCATGAAAGTGTGACCGAAACCTACTTCGAAACCTACCACGGCAAGGTCTTCGCCCTGGGCTACACCGAAACCGCCAGTTGCCACGATTGCCACGGGCAGCACAATATCCTCAAGCCGGAAAACCCGGCCTCGACCTTGTCCCGCGACAACATCGTGGGCACCTGCGCCAAGTGTCATCCGGGCGCGCACCGGCAATTCGCAGGTTATCTGACCCACGCCACGCACCACGACAAGGACAAGTATCCGGTCATCCACTACACCTGGCTGTTCATGACCTCGCTTCTGATCGGTACCTTCCTGATATTCGGCATCCACACCCTGATGTGGATGCCCCGCAGCTTCCAGGCCCTGAAGCATTCGCGCAAGCTGCGCAAGCAGGCCAAGGGCGAAAAACAGTTCCGCCGGTTCAATCGCCTGGCCAGGATGCTTCACGCAACGGTGATCATCAGCTTCCTGACCCTGGCCATCACGGGCATGACGCTCAAGTTCTCCTATCTGCCCTGGGCTCAGTGGCTGGCCCACGCCATGGGCGGTTTCCAATCCGCAGGAACCCTGCACCGCATGGGCGCCATCCTGACCTTCTTCTACTTCACCAGGCATATCTACGATGCCCACTGCCGTCGCAAGAAGGCCGGCCACAGCTGGAAGGAGTTCATATTCGGTCCGGGCGGAATGATGTTCAACCAGCGGGACGGCGTGGAATTCGTCCAGACGATGAAATGGTTCCTGCACAAGGGCGACCGGCCGCAGTACGGCCGCTGGACATACTGGGAGAAGTTCGATTATTTCGCCGTCTTCTGGGGTGTCGGTATGATCGGCTTCAGCGGGCTCATCCTGTGGTTCCCCGAGTTGTTCACCTACGTGTTGCCGGGTTGGTTCATCAACGTGGCCTCGATCATCCATTCGGACGAGGCGTTGCTGGCGACCGGGTTCATCTTCACGATCCACTTCTTCAACACGCACTTCCGGCCCGACCGTTTCCCCATGGACCCGGTCATCTTCACCGGCCGGATGACCCTGGAGGAATTCAAGGAAGACCGGCCCCGCGAATACGAGGAGCTGGTCAGGGAAGGACGTCTGGAAGAGCACATGGTCGATCCGCTGCCCGAAGGTTTCGTCAAGGCGCTGAAGACCTTCGGTTTCGTGGCTCTGACCATCGGACTGTCCCTGATCGTCACGATCATCTGGACGGTCCTGTTCAGTTACAGGTAGGAGATGACGAAGGGCCCCGCCCGGGGGCGGGGCCTCAGTCAAGTTGATAAGGAGGCGGGGCCATGAGGAAACCGGGACGGATCACCATTTGGGCGACTGCGGTGCTGGGTCTTCTTCTCGGGATGATAGGTTCGGCGGGGGCCGCGGAGAAACACCAGGGCAGTTTCTGGTACGCCTTCGACAACATCACCGAGATCTCTGAAAACGCCCGGATCATCGTCTGGGTGACCCTCCCGCCCGAGTGGCCCGGCCAGGTCGTGAAGGTCGACAACATCGTTCCCGAACCGGTAGCCATCCTGGAAGACCCCGTTTCGGGCAACCGTATCATCGAGTGGTTGGTTGAACCGGCAGCACGTACCCCCGATCCGGAATCGCCCGCGGTCCACCAATTTTTCCACTTCGACATCGAAGTGGAGGAGAAACCCGTCTCATTCGATATCGATCCGGCCCATCTCGAGCCTTTCGACAAATCAAGCGATCTCTACCGGCAGTACACGGCCCAGGAAACCTGGATCCAGACCGGCGGTGAGATCCTGGACCTCGCCCGGAAAATCGTCGGGCGCCAGAAGAACCCCTGGGCGCAGGGCGGTCTGATCTACGACTGGTTGCTTCACAACCTCGCCTTTGTTCCCGGCGGAAACGAAAACCGGGACGCCGTTTCCACCCTTGAAGCCGGGACGGGCGACTGCGGCCAGTTCAGCATCCTGTTCACGGCCTTGTGCCGATCGATCGGAATCCCCGCGCGCACGGTGACCTACGCCTGGCTCGACGGCGGCCGCCACGTGTTCGCCGAGGCCTTCATGCCCGGGTTCGGTTGGATGCCGGTGGACGTGTCCCTCGGACAGATGCTCATGCCTGACGGGGGCGGCATGAGTCCTGAGGAAGTGGCCGCTTTCATGGAGGTCAGGGGCGCTCCTCTGGGGGATCCCCGCTGGTTTTACGGGAATCTTCCCGACGGACGCCTCATTACCGGGCTGGGCAACAACATCCGCTTCGAGTCTCCGACCCTCGGCCGGCACTTCACCTTCCAGCGGATGCAACCGGGGGGAAGCGAAGCCACGCCCGAGGCCTTCGTGGCCGAAGGATTCAACTCTTCGATCATCAATGGTGGATTCTACGTATTCGATCAGGAAGTCCCGGACGACAGGGCCGCGCACACCCTCGTGCACCAACACCTGGCTTCGAGTTTCTTCAAGGTGGGCCTCTACGATGTCGTCGAGGACGGCTGCCGCACGTCTCTGGTCAAGAGCGGAGACGGCATCCAGGCGTGGATGAACCTCGGCAAGGTCCACATGCACAAGGGTGAGTACTACAAGGCCGAGGCCGCCTTCAAGCGCGCCCTGACCGGCGTGGCCGTCCAGCGCAACGAGAAGCTGGACGCCCTCATCTGGACCCACAACTATCTGGGCAACTGTTACGACCTGCTCGGACATCGCGACATGGCCGTCGTCGAGTATCGGATCGTGATCGATATCGGGAACAATTACCGAGGTGCGGTGGACTATGCCCGCAAGTACCTGGAACGGGCCTTCGATCATCCCGCTGAGGATAAGTAGGGGCCGCCCCGCAGGAGACGCCCAGCAGGAGCCGTGAAAAAATAATCCGAGATGTCCTCAGCCTTCGGCCTGCGGATTACCCGGATTATTTTTTCACGGCTCCTGTTGGGCATCTCCTGCGGGGCTACCGCTTACTTTTCAGTGTTCTTGATGCCCTCGATTTCCAGAGTGATTTTCACCTCGTCACCGACCACCAGGCCGCCGGCCTCCATCACGCTGTTGTAGGAAAGGCCGTAGTCCTTGCGGTTGATCTTGACCGTGGCGCTGAAGCCCGCCCGTTCGTTGCCCCAAGGGTCGGTTACCGTACCCAGGATCTCCAACTGCAGTTCGACCGGCTTGGTGACGCCGTGAATGGTCAGATCACCCTTGAGGACGCCTTCGGAGTCATTTTCCATCGCCACGCCGGTCGACTTGAAGGTGAGGGTCGGAAATTCGGCGACGTCCAGGAATTCGTCGCTGCGCAGGTGATCGTCCCGCTTCTGGTTGTTGGTGTTGATGGACGCGGCCTGGATGACGGTCTCACAGAACCAGGTTTCCGGCTTGCCCGGTTCGAAGTTGAACGAACCGGTGTAGTCGTCGAAGTTGCCGTTGGTCTTGCTGATGGCCATGTGACGGACCTGGAAGCCGATGGTGCTGTGCGAGGCGTCGATCAGATATTCAGCAGCGGCCAGCGGGCCGGCCACCGCCAGGGTGAACAGGAGCAGGGTGGTCGATACCACAAGGCGAAGGTTCTTCATGAAATATCTCCCTTGGAATCCGGCCCCTCTGCAAAGGGGCCGGTGATGGTTCGGGGTTAACCCGCCCGGTAGGAGGCGGCGATGCGGTGTTCGTTGAGACCCGTCCAGAAGGCCTGGACACCGTCCAGCATCTTCCGGCCGCCAGCGAGGAATTTCTCTTCGTCGAAATCCTCGGTGAAATAGAGCTCCTCGAGCTCGTCCATGACGTGACCGGCATGCTGATCCTCGATGCGGTCATGCCAGGTGAAGAAGGCCAGGGGCAGGTTGAGTTCCTCGACCTGTTTGAAGGCTTCCAGGCCGGCCACAAGCTGTTTCCAGAAACCGGCGGCGGCCCAGTTCTCGACGGCGAAGCTGGCGCCCTCGGCGATGTTGGGATCCTCGTTGCCGTAGATGTCCGCCAGCTGGTCGCAGAAAAACAGGGTGGCGGGTGTTCCGTTCCGGCGCTTGCCCATGTCATTGAACCCGATGCCCAGGACCTCACCCATCTTCAGCAACCATTCGAAATGGGCGGCCCGGAAACGGAAGGTGCCGCCGTCGACGGAGCCCTCGATCGAAACGATGTCGGGGTCGCCTTCCCGGTCCTGGTCGGCGACTTCCTTCGCCCGGGCGCCTGGTTTGTGAAAAATGACGCCCAGCTCGTTGGCCAGGATTTCCTTGGAGGCCCGCATGCCCTCGATGGAGCCTGCGTTGATCACCTTGAGCAGTTGGGCGACGAGAAAGAGGTTGGAAAAGACCGAAAACTGGATGATGAAATGCTCGACGATTTCACGATCGGCCGCCCCGCTGGCGAACCACTTGCAGAACTTGTTGTCGGTGATCACGGGGTGGGTCATGAATTCGGAATTGCAGATGTCCACGAAGGCGGCGAACCGGTCGGCCTCTTCGCCCGACAATTCTCCGTCGCTGACCTTTTTTTCGATCTGGACCGATACTTTCAGCTGCATGCATGACCTCCTGGGCCCGGGGGTTGCGACGATTGACCGCGGATATCGGGAGTATATCCGAATTATGCGAGAGGCCGGTAAGAGGGGGGCCGCCGGCCGGTTGCCATAGGATAACAAGGAATTAATTTTTCCGCATGGGAACCGGAAAATGCTTTATCAAACCAGCCACGGTGACCGTCGCGATGCAACAAGGCATTGAGTTCCTGCGTTTGGGGTGGATAATGGTCCAGCGTAGATTATTGAGTCCGGCTCCCCGGAGCCGGGGACGCCAAAGGAGCCATGGTGGCCGATTCTGGAAAAAAGTGGTTGATCGGTTGTGGTGTGGGTTGCGGGGCGGTGATCCTGCTGGGCATCCTGCTGTCGGTGGGAGGCACCCTGTACATGATGAGGCCCTTCAACAAGGCCATCGATGTCCAGAAGGAACTCGTAGCCCAGTTCGGGGAACGGGAAGCCTACATCCCACCTCCGCAAGGCATCACTCCGGACCGGCTGGAAAAATTTTTGACCATCAGGCGCGCCGTGATGCCCATGTGTGCGGAATTCCAGAAGATCAGTGACAGCTTTGCCGCCATGAATGAACTCGACAAGGGGGGCGAGGAACCGTCCAAGGGTGAGATTTTCAAGGCGGTGGGCAATTTGACGGGCGGCATCTTCGGGATGGTGGGGAACATGGGCCGGTTCACCCAGCTACGCAACCAGGCCCTGATCGACGGCGGAATGGGGCTCGGGGAATACGTCTGGATCTACGTTCTGGTCTACAACTCCTGGTTGAAGAATGTCTCCAACGTTGATATCGACGGGGAATCCAAAGGGGGCATGTCCGGCGGGGAACAAAAGATCATGCGCGCCCTGGTGCGGAATCACGCCGAAGCCCTGGCAAACGCGGGGATGTCGGACAAGGCCGCCCTCTGGGATCAGGAGGCGGACCGGATGAAACGCGCCGAAACGGGTGTGCCGTTTGAGAGCGGCGGTTTGCCGGCAGACGTGATCCGGGCTTTCCTGCCCTACGAAAAGGAACTCTCGGATCTCTACTGTGAGGCCATGTCGAGTTTCGAGATGAACCGGGTCAGGAAAAAGGGCCTGAGCATCCGCGCCGATTGATTCCGAATGACCGGGTAGGGCAGGTCAGAGCAGTCCCACCCGGTCGTTGAACTCCTCGATCCGGCGGTCCCAGGCTTCGGCCACCCCAAAGGTCTCGGTCCAGAAATCCCGGTCCCAGAGCCGGCGCAACTCCTCGACCGACCGCCCCTGCTGCTCCACCCAGGTGAAATATTTGAAATTGTGCAGGGTCTTGCGGTCGTGGTAGGTCAGTTCACGCACGTAGTCCGGGGTGACGCCCAACAGCCAGCGGGCGTGGTCGGCCACGGCCTGGTCCCGTCCGTAGGGTCCCTGCTCAGCGGTCATTTCCGTCAGGCGTGAATTGTACATGGCGGCCGAATCGGTCAGGCAAGTGAAGATGATGTCCCGCCCGTCCATGTCGTAGTACCTGGCCGTCTCGATGGCGGCCACCAGGTTGCAGATGCTGGAAATGCCCAACAGGGGCAGGTCGCCCACCACGGGTTCCGGCACGCCGGCCCCGGTTAAAACCTCGTGCCCGGCCTCCTCGTTGAACAGGCGCAGCAGGTCCATGCACTGCGCGTCGTCCACGGCGCAGATCATGTCGGTGCTTCGCACGTTGTGGACCCAGGGCACATGCTTGTCGCCGATGCCCTCGATGCGATGCCCCCCGAAGCCGCAGGCGTATAGAGTCGGGCACTGCAGGGCCTCCACCGCGGTGGTGACCATGTCCGGATGCCGTGTCTTCAGGAAATCGCCGGCGGCGAGGGTGCCTGCCGAACCCGTGGCTGAAATGTAGGCGCCCAACCGTTGGCCGGGCCGGACGACCCGGTCGAAGATCTCCTGGAGGATCGTACCGGTCACGTTGTAGTGCCAGATAGGATTACCGAACTCGTCGAACTGGTTGAATATCACGCACTCGGGTCGCGTGGCCCTGATTTCCCAGCACTTGTCGTAGATTTCCTTCACGTTGGACTCGCAGCCCGGCGTGGCGATCACCTCATCAGCCACGTTTGCCAGCCAATCGAATCTTTCGGTGCTCATCTCTTCCGGAAGGATGGCCACGGACTTGCAGCCCAGCAGCCGCGAATCGAAGGCGCCGCCGCGGCAGTAGTTGCCGGTGCTGGGCCAGACCGCTTTTTGGGTGGTGGGATCGAACTGTCCGGTGACCAACCGGGGCACCAGGCAGCCGAAGGCCGCGCCGACCTTGTGGGAACCGGTGGGGAGCCAGTGACCGACAAGTCCAATGACGCGCGCGTCCACGCCGGTCAGGGCGGAAGGGAATTCCACCCAGTTGCCGTCGTTGAACAGGCCCGTGTCCGGATCATTCTTCCAGGTGATGCGGAACAGGTTCAACGGATCGATATCCCACAGTCCGACCTTTTTCAGCTTGTCCTGGATGGCGGCGGGAATCAGCGCTGGATTTTTCATCTGGGCCAGGGTGGGGATGATGATTCCCTTTTCCCGGCAGCGGGCCGCGGCGCGGGCCACGACGGCTTCATCGACGTTCTTGAGAGTCATGTCCATGGCAGAGGCTCCGTTGGAATCGGTTTGCGGAAATCCGGTGGTTGGTATATGGTAGACCGTAAGGGTTAGGTTAACAAGAAGGTTGAACCGACCCTATTTGTTTTGAAAAAAATGGAATTCTGGACTGCACACCGGCCATCCCCGGGAGACGCCATGACCCGCCTGGCGGTAATTTCGGACATCCACAGCAACCTTCAGGCTTTGGTGGCGGTCTGGGCGCGAATGGATGAACTGGGTATCGATTCCGTCTATTGCCTGGGGGATGTGGTGGGCTACGGGGCGCGACCCGTGGAATGCCTGGCCATGATCCGCGAAAACAAAGTTCAGACGGTTCAGGGCAATCACGACGCCCTGGTCGCCGACGGCTCCCTGCGCCTGGACTTCAATATCTACTCCCTGGCCGCGGTGGAACACAACCGGCAACTGTTGACCGAGGACGACTTGAACTGGCTGGGCGCCCTGCCCATCTCTCTCCAGCCGGAAATGGAGACCCTGTTCGTGCACGGGGCCCCCGACGACCGGGACCGCTACCTGATCTACCTCGACGACCTCCAGGAAGCCTCGGCCAGCGTTCTGGAAATGGACGGTCCCGGGGTCTGCTTCTTCGGCCATACCCATCATCCGGTCGTTTTCGACGGTCAGGGCTTCATTCCCATCAGGCAGAAGAAGATCTTCCTGGAGAAGAGTCTCCGCATGCTCGTCAATCCGGGCAGTGTGGGGCAGCCCCGCGACAACGATCCGCGCGCCTCGTTCCTGTGGTGGGACCGCCAGGAGGGATCACTGAATTTCGAGCGGGTGGAATACGACAACCTCGCGGCGCGCCATGATATTCTCGAAGCCGGTTTGCCCCGTGTCCTGGGCGACCGCCTGCTCGAGGGGCGCTGACCTTCCTCCGCCACTGGAAATAACGGGAATTTTCCTGCCGATTGCCTATATTTCCGATCTTACAACCAATGGAAACGACCTCCGACAAGGAGAGGGCTTATGGCCATCGAGACGACCCGGGAAATGGTGAGCAATGTCTATGAGCTGACCCGGCAGAGGCTCGCGATCGTGCGCGAAAGGCTGGGCCGGCCCCTGACCTTGGCCGAGAAGGTACTCTTCGGGCATCTGGCCGATCCGGTCGGGCAGGAATTCGAACGCGGCGAGGCCACCCTGGCTCTCAGGCCCGATCGGGTCGCCATGCAGGACGCGACCGCGCAGATGGCCATCCTGCAGTTCATGCAGGCCGGCCGGGAAGAAACCGCCGTGCCGACGACGGTCCACTGCGATCACCTGCTGCTGGCCCACAAGGGCGCCGAATTCGACAAGGCCCACGCCCTGGACGTGAACAAGGAAGTCTACGAATTTCTCAGCTCGTCCGCGGCCCGCTACAAGATGGGTTTCTGGAAGCCGGGATCGGGCATCATCCACCAGATCGTGCTGGAGAATTACGCTTTTCCCGGTGGTCTGATCATCGGGACCGACAGCCACACTCCCAACGGCGGTGGTTTGGGCATGGTGGCCTGCGGCGTCGGCGGCGCCGACGCGGTCGACGTGATGGTCGGCCTGAACTGGGAAGTGAAGGATCCGCGGCTGATCGGCGTGAAACTGACCGGCGCGCCCCATGGCTGGGCCGCTCCCAAGGACGTCATACTCAAGCTCTTGGGCATCCTGACGGTCAAGGGCGGCACCAACGCCATCGTCGAGTATTTCGGGCCCGGCGCCGAGGCTCTCAGCTGCACCGGCAAGGGAACCATCACCAACATGGGGGCGGAGTTGGGGGCCACCACCAGCATCTTCCCCTACGATGAGCGGATGGCCGCCTATCTGAAGGCTACCCGCCGGGCGGATCTGGCGGAACTGGCCGATGCCAACCAGGACCTGCTGACGGCCGACCCCGAGGTGCTGGCCGATCCCGCCGATTTCTACGACCAGATCATCGAGATAGATCTTTCCACCCTCGAACCGCATCTGGTCGGGCCCCATTCGCCGGACATCGTCCACCCCGTCAGTGAGATGGCGGTCGACACCGAGATCCAGGGCCTCCCCCAGAAGCTGACCGCCGCGCTGATCGGTAGCTGCACCAACAGCAGTTACGAAGACATCAGCCGGGCCGCCGACGTGGCGCGGCAGGCCAAGGCCAAGGGCCTGAAGATGAAGACCAGCCTGTGGGTCTCCCCGGGCAGCGACCTGATCTATCAGACGATCAAGCGGGACGGACAGCTTGCGGCCCTCGAGGAGATCGGCGCCACGGTGCTGACCAACGCCTGTGGACCATGCATCGGGCAGTGGCAGCGCGACGACATCACCGAAGGTGAGGTCAACTCCATCGTCACCTCCTTCAACCGCAACTTCAAGAAGCGGGCCGACGGCAATCCCCAGACCCACGCCTTCATCGGCAGCCCCGAGGTGGTCATGGCTTACGGCTTGGCGGGCACCCTGAAGTTCAACCCCCTGGCCGACACCCTGACCAACGAAAGCGGGGAGTCGGTTATGTTGGATACTCCGGCGGTGGCCGACGAACTTCCGCCCGACGGATTCGTGATTTCGACCGATGGATACCAGGCTCCCCCGGAGGACGCCGCGGACGTGAAGGTGATGATCGACCCGAACAGCGACCGCCTGGCCCTCCTGGAGCCCTTCAGTGCCTGGAACGGGCAGGACTTCAAGGGCCTGCCGCTGTTGATCAAGGCCCTGGGCAAGTGCACCACCGACCACATCTCCATGGCCGGTCCCTGGTTGAAGTACCGGGGCCACCTGGACAACATCAGCAACAACATGCTGATCGGTGCGATCAACGCCTTCACCGAGGAAACCAACAGCGTCAAGGACCTGCTTTCCGGGGAATATGGCGAAGTGCCCGCCGTGGCGCGGCACTACAAGGCCGAAGGGCTGCGCTGGGTCGTGGTCGGCGACGAGAACTACGGCGAGGGCAGCAGCCGTGAACACGCCGCCATGTGTCCGCGCCACCTGGGCTGCGCCGCGGTGATCGTGCGGAGTTTCGCCCGGATCCATGAGACGAACCTGAAGAAGCAGGGCGTGCTGCCGTTGACCTTCATCGACCCCGCCGACTACGACAAGGTGCAGGAGGGGGACCGTATGGATATCATCGGTCTGGCCGATCTGGCGCCGAACCAGCCGGTGACCATGGTGTTGCATCATGCCGACGGCGGCAAAGACGAGGTCATGCTCAACCACACCATGACCGAGGAGCAGATCGCCTGGTTCGTGGCCGGTTCGGCCCTGAACAAGATCAAGGAATCGAACGGGTAACCGGTGCGTAGGGCTGGTCTTGTCGTCCTGGCTGTTGTGCTGTTGTTGGGAGCGGCCTTTCTTGTCGATGAGGTTTTGAGCCCGGAACACGATCCGGTGCGGGAAACCTCCCCGGGTGAACCGGGAATCTTTCCCGCACCTCAATGGCTTGCCGCCGGTTCGGACGGGCAGCAGATCCTTCTGCGCTGGCGGACAGTACCCGGCGCCCTGGCTTACACTCTCTGGCGGTCGCCCGACCCGGGTGGGGTTTTCGGGTTCATTCACATGGGCAGGGACACCATCTACGGGGACCGGGACGGACTGGTCCCAGGAAATTCCTATTGCTACCTGCTTACGGCAACCGATCCGGAATTTGACGAGTCGGGTCCTTCCAGGGAGAAATGCGTGAAATTCGGCGGTGGCGAGGATGACAACGGCCACTGAACCGTGCGCATATCCGCTCATCGGTCCTCGTTTATCGAAATATCTGGAAAGAAATCCGAATTCGCGGTAAAATAGTAGACCTCCGGTTCCCAGAACAGGGGTTCGCGGCCACCGGCCGATCCTGTGTTATTCATCCAGCTCAATTCACCAAGAGAGGGATTCCCGTGTTGTCATTATTCCATTGGAAAGGAACCGGATTTTCCTCCGGCCTCCCCGTCGTGGCTTTGATTTTTGCGATTTCGGTTATGACCGGGCCGGCCCAGGTCCTCGCGGCGGATATCCATCCTCTGGCGGTTTCCGGACCGGTGGCTCATGAATTTCCCGTCCAGCCTCTGGCTGCGGTCCGGTCCGTGGCAGCCACCCCGGTCGATGTCGCCACGGCGCGAGCCGAGGATCAGGCGCGACAGGAGATGGGCCTGGCGCCCCGCTTCGCCCTGACCGAACACGTGAGCATCACCCCGGATACCGACGGAACCTGGGAAGTCCTTGATTCCCGTTTCGATCTCTGGCGGTTGCGCATCACCTCGCCGGGCGCGCTGTCGATCAACCTGGGCTTCACGGGTTTCCGCCTGCCCAAGGGCGCCCGGCTGACCATCTATTCCGCCGATGCGGCCGGGCCGGCGGATCCGCGCGGAGTGAGGATCTTCACCGACCGGGACAACGAAACCCACGGGGAGCTGTGGACGCCGGTCGTGCTCGGCGACGACATCGTCGTCGAACTGGTGATGCCGCGCGAATCGCGCCACGACTTCGACCTGTTGCTGACGGCCATCAACAAGGGTTACCGGTTTTTCGGGGAGAACCGGGAGGAGATCACCGACAAGGCCGGCGCCTGCAACATCGATGTGGTTTGTCCCGAGGGTGACGACTGGTGGCGGGAAATCGCCTCGGTCGGCGTCATTTCCACGGGCGGCAGCACGTACTGCACGGGATTCATGATGAACAACACCGCCGAGAACGGCAGACCCCTGTTCATGACCGCCGACCACTGCGGAATCAACACGGGCAACGCCCCTTCCCTGGTGGTGTACTGGAATTTCCAAAGTCCCACCTGCGGCCAGCAAGGCGGGGGCACGCTGGACCAGTTCATGACCGGGTCGACCTTCCTGGCCGCCTCGAGCACTTCGGATTTCACCCTGGTGGAAATGGATGATCCCGTCGATCCGGCCCACGAGGTCTCTTTCGCGGGCTGGAACAAGAGCAGCGATGATCCCACCAGCGCCGTGGCGATCCACCATCCCGACACCGACGAGAAGAGCATCAGCTTCGAGGATGATCCGATCTCGACCACGTCCTATTTCGGCTACAACGTTCCGGGTGACGGCACCCATCTCCGGGTGGCGGATTGGGATCTGGGCACCACCGAGCCCGGATCCTCCGGTTCGCCCCTGTTCGATCAGAACCACCACGTGGTCGGCCAGTTGCACGGAGGCGAAGCGGCGTGCGGTAACGACTTGTCGGACTGGTACGGCCGCCTGTCGGTTTCCTGGCCGAACATCAGCCAGTTCCTCGACCCTCTGGGCACCGGCGCCCTGACCCTCGACACCTACGCGCCTTTCGCCGCCACCATGATGGTTGCGCCCAGCGCCGGAGCCGTGTTCGAAGGCCATATCGGCGGGCCGTTCACTCCCACGGTCGTGGAGTATGTCATCACCAACAACGCGGATGTGCCGCTGACCTTCGAAGCCACCGCGGACGTCGCGTGGGTGGACGTGACCCCGGGTGGCGCCCTGGTTCCGGAGGGAGGGTCGCTGCCGATCACCGTGACGACCAATTCCACAGCCGCCGGCCTGCCCAAGGGCCAGTACGAGGGGTTGTTGACCATCATCAATCTGACCGATGGTGAAGGAAATACGACCCGGCCGCTTCATCTCACCGTGGGGCTGCCGGAGTTGGTGTATTCCTTCCCCATGGACACCGATCCGGGCTGGTCCACGGATCCTGATTGGGCATTCGGCCAACCTCAGGGTGGGGGAGGGGAATACGGGAATAGTGATCCCGTCGGCGGATTCACCGGCGTCAATGTCTACGGCTACGATCTGGCCGGTGATTACGCGCCCGACCTGTCCGAAAAGCACCTGGTGTCCGGGGCCATCGACTGTGCAGACCTTGAGGCGGTCACCCTGAAGTTCATGCGGTGGCTCAACGTGGAGCAACCGAAGTACGATCATGCCTCGCTCGCGGTGAGCAACGACGGGGTCAACTTCGTCACCATCTGGGCCAATGGGTCGGAGATCACCGAGGCGGCTTGGACGCCCGTCGAATACGACATCAGCGCCGTGGCCGACGGGCAGGCCACCGTCCATCTCCGTTGGACCATGGGCATCACCGATTCCACCTGGCAGTACTCCGGCTGGAACATCGACGACGTGGAGATCTGGGGCCTGACGGATTACGTCTCGGAAGTCGAGACCCCCAGTGGTTACCTGCTCAGCGTCGGCAACCATCCCAATCCCTTCAATCCGTTGACGACCATCAGCTTCGTGCTCGCGAAGGATGGTTACGCCCTGGTCAACGTCTATGACCTGAAGGGTCGGCTGGTGCGGAGCCTGATCGATGAATCCCTGTCCGCGGGGCCGCATAGCGTTCCCTGGGATGGTCTGAACGAAGCGGGCCTGCGCGCCGGCAGCGGGGTATACCTTGTCCGGGTCGTGGCGGGCGGCAAGTCCGCCGAGCACAAGATGGTCCTTTTGAAGTAGGGGAAGGTCATGGAAAATCCCTGTGATCTGACGGGGAAGGGGGCCCTGATCACCGGCGCCAGCCGCGGGATCGGCAAGGCGGTGGCCGAGATGCTGGCCAGCCACGGGGCGAACATCGCGGTCCATTACGGCGTCGACGAACACGCCGCCGAGCAGGTGGTCCGGGGGCTGCCGGGGGACGGTCACATCAAACTGGCGGCGGATCTGGGGGAGGCCACGGAAGCTGCCCGTCTGTCGGAAATGGCAGCCGAGGGCCTGGGCCGTCTCGACATCGTGGTCAACAACGCGGGAATCTACGTCACCCACGACATCTCCCAACTCGATTCGGCCCACTGGCAGGAGTACTGGAACCGGACGATCGCGGTGAACCTGTCCGGCCCGGCCCACGTCCTGCACGGCGCCATCCCCCACCTGGAAGCCTCGGGGGGCGGGTACATCGTGAACATCTCCAGCCGCGGCGCCTTCCGCGGCGAACCCGAAGCACCGGCCTACGGGGCGAGCAAGGCGGGTCTGAACAGCCTGAGTCAGTCACTGGCCGTGGCCTTGGCGCCCAAGGGCATCAAGGTGGTGGCCATCGCGCCGGGCTGGGTGCTGACCGACATGACCCGCGACTACCTGGAAGGCCCCGGCGGCGACAAGATCCGCAACCAGAGTCCCATGGGGCGCACCGCCACCGCGGATGAGATCGCGCAGGTGATCCTGATGGTTGTTTCAGGGAGGGCCGATGCCTTGACGGGTGGGATCATTGATGTCAATTGTGCGTCTTATCTGAGGTCCTGAAGACTGGACGGCTCATACACGTCACACGATATGTCCTCGTTCCTGCGGATTAATCGTGTGACGTGTATGAGCCGTCCAGTCTTCAGGACCCCAGATAAGGGGCAGGGCAGAACCTTGGGGGTTTTGCGGAATTAATCTGCTGATGGCCCCATGTGGATACTCAACCATCAAAACCAGGTGCCCCCGGGGGTACTTTTCTGAAACAAGTGATTGAAACTAAACAACTTAATATTATGAGAGCCCTGCTTGTGGTGTTTTTGGGTGGCCAGG
>CBDURF010000018.1:0-30212 GCA_965369705.1 uncultured bacterium | reverse complement strand
GATGTCGAAGGAGATGGATTGCACCGGCTGTCACGGTGACGGCCACCAGGGCAACGACGACGTGGACAAGGTGCTTTTGCCGACCATCGAAACCTGTGCCGAATGCCACGAGGACCAGGCCAGCCAATACCTGGACGGCAAGCACGCCCTCGGCCACGTGGCCCTGAGCGCCATGCCCAATACCCATGGCCAGCCCGATCCCTTCATCGCCGGTCAGAAGGGTTGTGGCGGCTGCCACAGCCAGGGCATCACCGACCAGAACGCGCGGCAGCGGGAAGAGCGCCAGTATTACCGGTACGGCATGGATTGCCAGAACTGCCACACGCGCCACGCCTTCAGCAAGAAAGAAGCTCAGCAGCCTGAAGCCTGCCAGACCTGCCACATGGGCTTCGACCATGCCCAGTGGGAAATGTGGTCCGGTTCCAAGCACGGGGTGACCTTTCTGATGAACCGCGCCTTGAACGAAGACGGGGACACGTCCCGCGCGCCGACCTGCCAGGATTGCCACATGGTCGACGGCGACCACCGTGTCTATTCGGCCTGGGGATTTTTGGCCCTGCGCCTGCCCGAACAGGATGAGGAGTGGATGGGCTATCGCGTGTCCATCCTCAAGGGTCTCGGCGTGCTTGATCCCGAAGGCCAGCCCACCGACCGTCTCGAAGTGGTCAAGGCCGGCAAGCTCGTTCGACTGTCCAAGGAGAGCTTCGACGCCGAACGTGCGCGCTTCGTGACCGTCTGCGAGAAGTGCCACATCCCCAACTTCGTGGCCGAGAACTTCAAGAACGCCGACGCCATGGTCAAGGAGATCGACAAGATCTTCGCCGAAGCCATCGAGATCGTGGCCGGGCTCTACCAGGACGGCGTCATCACCTATGAGGAACGACCGGGTGCCCAGTATCCCGATCTTTTGACCTTCTACGACGTGGACACCAAGGTCGAACAGATCCTCTACGAGATGTTCATGGATCACCGCATGAAGGCCTTCCAGGCCACGTTCCACATGAACCCCGACTACGCCACCTGGTACGGCTACGCCAAGCTCAAGAAGGATCTGACCGAAATCCGCGAGCTGGCCGGGCACATGCGGGCCGACGCGGGCAAGTAACGGTCCGGTCTGATCGGATCATGGACAGGGGCGCCCCCGGCGGGGCGCCCCTGTCCGTCGTTCACGGCTTGTTCTGTTGCTGGAGCATCCCCGTCGCGCGTTGGAGGTTGGTCCGGTACTGGCCGTTGCGGGGCTCCAGACGGGCCGCGCGGCGGAAATGCTCCACCGCTTCGGCCAACCGCCCGCTCATGGCCAGCAGGCTGCCCAAGGCGTTGTGATTGGCCGCGTTGTCGGGATCGTCGCGCAGGGCCAGCAGACGCTGCTCGATGGCGGCGTCGCGGCGTCCGGTCTTGTCCAGCAGATTCGCGTAGTTGATGCGGGCCAGGGGGAAGGGGGTCTGTCGACGCAGGGCCTCCTGGAAGGCGGTTTCGCTCTGTTCATCCTGGCCCAGGATGTTCAGCGTGCGGCCCAGGTTGTTCCAGGCCTTGGCGTGGGAGGGATCCTTGGTGAGGGATTCGCGGTACTGGATCACCGCGTCGGGGTGCCGGCCGGCGTGGGAGTAGGCCAGGGCCAGGTTGTAGTGGATGCGCGGCGAACCCGGGGCGCCCGCCAGTGATGCTTCGTACAGGGTGATGGAATCGTGCCAATCGCCGACCCGGGCGTGGGCGACCACTGCCAGAGCGCCGATCACCACCATGCCCACCGCCGTCAGCGCCCACGTTCCGCGGGCGCCGGCCAGATCCCGCACCAGCCAGACCACGGCGATGAAGAGTCCGATCAATGGCACGTAGGTGAAGCGATCAGCGTGGGCGTGAACGCCGATCTGCACGATGCCGATCACGGGCACCAGGGTGCCCAGGAACCAGAGCCAGCCCAGCAGGAGGTAGCGTCGGCCGCGCTGCCACCAGACCAGGGCGGTAATCGCCGCCATCGCCAGGAACGCGCCGCCCACGGCAGCGGCGGACAGCGGCGTGCCGCCGGTCATGAAGGGGTGTGGATACAGGATCGAAAGTCCCGTCGGCCAGACGGTCCTGATCAAATAGGCGCCATAGCCGGCCAGTGCGTTGGCCGACCGCTGGCCCAGGGACAGGGTCTCCCACCCGGCGACGGCCTCGTCGCCGGACTGCACGTTGAAGGCGATGACGCTGGCGACCACGATCACGGCGAAGAAGGGCAGCTTCTCCCGGATCAGTTCCCCGGGCGGCCGCTTGCCCCAGCGTTCCAGGGGCCACCAGTCCAGCAGCAGCATCACGAACGGCCAGGTCACGAGCATGGGCTTGGCCATGAGGCCGAGGGCGAGAGCTACGGCGGCCGCGGCGTACCATACCGCGCCGCCCCGCCGCACCCAGCGCACCCAGGCGAGCAGGCTGAGGAGCCCCCAGAAAGTGCTCAGCACATCCTTGCGCTCGGTCACCCAGGCCACCGATTCCACGTGCAGGGGATGGATGGCGAACAGGGCGGCAACAAACGCGGCCGGCAACGCCTCCCCGGTCAGCAGCACCAGCAACAGGTAGAGCAGCAGGACGTTCAGCACGTGCAGCACCAGGTTGGTGGTGTGGAAGACGGCCGGATCAGGCTCGCCGTCGCGCACGTCGGCCATCAAGGAGATCCAGACCAGCGGCTGCCAGGTGGCTGAGCGTCCAGCGGTCAGGGCCCAGCGCATGCCTTCGCCCGTCAGGCCCCGTACCACCATCTCGTTGCGGGTGATGTAGTCGTGGTCGTCGTAGTTGATGAACTCGAAGCCGCGGACCTGGGCGAAGACGGCGACGGTCAGGACGATCAGGAGCAGAACGAGGACGAAGTGACGGTTCAAGAGAGGTCTCGCCGTGTTGGGGTGGGGCAGGACAGGGTGCCGGGAGAGGGTTTTCAGACGGAGCCTAGCACCGCCCCTCGGGGCCGTCAAGCTGGGCGGTCGGGGGTGGGCTGACCCGCCTCTTTCGTTTACCGGTGGTGTGGCGGCAGGGACCGCCGTGGTCCCTGCGGCGTTGGTTGTCGGGCCATGATTGAGGACAGATCTTGCCCGCCCGCAGGAAATTCGAGATAATTGCGCCATGGTCAAGAAGAGGCATCGTCAAGCGTCACTACCTCCCACCGGCAGTTCACGGTTGCGCATGGGCCTGTTCGCCGCCGCGGGTCTCACGGCTGCCGTCCTGCTCCTTGTGCTTTGGCCGCGCGGCGAGGACGACATGGCTCCCCCTGAGGTCCCGCCCCCGGCCGAACCGGTCTTCATGCCCGCCGAGTTTGATCCGCAGGATGCCTTGCTGCTGGGCGCATCCAGCCTCGTCGAGCTGTTCCCCCAGGTGCTGGTGGACATCGTGCGCGCCGTCCATGCCGACATCCGCCTCGTGCTGCTGATCAAGGAGGAGCGGTATCGCCGGCCGATCCTGGACCTGCTGGCGACCAGTGGCCTGCCTGACGACGCCGTCGAGTTCATCCAGTTGCCCATCATGAGCTTGTGGATGCGCGACTTCGGCCCGATCACTGTTGCCGACGGCATGGGCGGCCGCCGCCTGGTGGACTTCGTCTACCGAGAGCGCCGGGGCAACGCGGTGGACAACCACGTGCCCGAGCATCTGGCCCGCATATTGGATTGGCCTCGCACGAGCAGCCCCCTGTTGCTGGAAGGCGGCGACTTTCTCAGCAACGGATGGGGACTGTGCCTCGGTTCGACACGGTTGATCAATCGCAACGCCCACTACCTGGAGCTCGAAGCGCAGCAGGTAGTGCCCGACTTGGCCCGGGTGTTGGGGTTCGAGGACGTGATATTGCTGTGTCCCCTGCAAGGTGAGACAACAGGCCACGTGGACATGTTCTGCACTTTCGTCGCGGTGGACCTGGCGGTTGTCGGCCGATTCGCGGCCGGCGTCGACTCGGCCAACGCCGCATTGCTGGACGAGACCGCCGAGCAGCTGGCCGGGGTCGCGACCCGCGCGGGACCGCTGCGCATCGAACGCATTGCCATGCCTCCGCCTGATGGCGACGTGTGGCGCACTTACACCAACGTCATCTTCGCCAACGGCGTGATGCTGGTGCCCACCTACCCCGATCACTGTCCTGAACTGGACGCCGAGGCGTTGGCCCTTTACCGCCGGCTGTTGCCCGACCGCCGGGTGGTGGGCATCGACGTCTCGGACCTGATCACCATGCGCGGGGCCCTGCGTTGCATCTCGATGAACATTGCCGAAGGCGTGCTGCCGACTCGTTGAAGGCCAATGGATTGAACCGCTTGCCCGGTGGCCACGAATAAGGTCCCCTGGGAGGCCCCCAACCCCTCTTGATTATGTTATCATTATCAATTCGGGAACCGGGCGGCCGGCAAACGGGTTGCCTAGGTCCGGTCGCTTGATTACGTTCAGACCGGCTTTGAACCGCCGTCGACCCCAAAACATTACCTGACCGACCAGAAAGCCGCGCCTTCGCACCATGTCGCCCGTCATCTTCAATTTGTCCGCTATTGTCGCCGTGCCCGCCTACATTGGTCCGGGCGCCGGCTTCGCGCTCGGCGGATCGTTCCTGTTCGCGTTGGCGGGCATCCTGCTGGCTTTCGTGGCCGTGCTGGCCTGGCCGGTCCGCGTTGTCATTCGATCGCTGCGTGGCCGCGGAAGGTTGAAAAACGCCAAGGTCCGCAGAGTGGTGGTCCTGGGCCTGGATGGACTCGACCCCGTCATCACCAGGAAGATGCTGGACGAGGGGCAACTGCCGAACCTGACCCGCCTGAAGAACGAAGGCGGCTTCCGACCCCTGGGCACGACCTGGCCGGCCATGTCGCCGGTGGGATGGTCCACCTTCGCCACCGGGGTCGACCCCAGCGGCCACAACATCTTCGACTTCCTGAGCCGCGACAAGGCAACCCACCTGCCGGTGCTTTCCTCGACCCGGCTGAACGCGAAACCCGCGAAGAAGATCGGTCCCTTCACCCTGCCCGGCGGTGGTCACAGGTTCGAACTTCTCAGGCGCAGCAAGCCCTTCTGGAAGACCTGCGCAGAAGCGGGGGTCGAAAGTTCCATCCTGCGCATTCCCATCACCTTCCCGCCCGACAAATTCGGTGGCAAGATGCTGTCGGCCATGTGCGTGCCCGATCTGCGCGGTACTCAGGGTACGTTTTCCCACTTCACCGAACCGGGCGCCCTGGACAAGGCCGGCCGCACTACCGGCGGGGTGCGGATGGATCTCGAACCGGACGGCGAAAACAAGTGGACCGCGCGGCTGCTGGGGCCGGACAAGCCCGACGGCGCCGGCAGCATGGAAGCGGTCATCGCCGTCACGGTGGACGCCCCGGCCAAACAGGCCGTCTTCACCCTGGCCGGTCAGACCTTCATGCTCCAGCCGAACGAATATTCCGAGTGGATCCCCGTCAGCTTCGGTGGGGGTACGCGGAAGGCGCACGGCATCTGCAAGATCCGCATCACCGGTTTCGAGCCGGGTTTCTCATTCTATGTCAGTCCCCTGCATATCGATCCGCGGCAGCCGGCGATGCCCATCAGCAATCCGCCGCATTACGCGATGGCCCTGTCGCGCCTGCACGGTCGCTTCGCCACTCTGGGGCTGGCCGAGGACACCTGGGCGCTGAACGAGCGGGTCATCGACGAGCAGGCCTTCCTCGACCAGGCCTACGCCATCCACGAGGAGCGCAAGACCCAGTTCTTCCACGCGCTGGACCGGCAGCCCGAAGGCGTGGTGTCGGTGGTCTTCGACGCCACCGACCGCATCCAGCACATGTTCTTCCGCTATCTCGATCCCGAACATCCGGCCAACCGGGACAAGGACACCGAAGTCCACAAGGACGCCATTTACGATCTCTATCGAAAAGCGGACGAACTGGTGGGCGAGACCTTGGCGAAGATGGGTAAAAACGACGCCCTGCTGACCCTCTCGGACCACGGATTCAAATCGTTCCAGCGAGGCGTGAACCTGAACTCCTGGTTCCGTGAGAACGGCTACCTTTTCCTGAAGACCGATCCGGAAGAGGGCCCGCTTCCCAAAATTCCCACGGGTGAACGCCACGAGGTCGGCGACATCGACTGGCCGCGCACTCGCGCCTACACCAACGGGTTGGCGGGGTATTACCTGAACATCGAAGGACGCGAAAAGGGCGGCTGCGTGGCGGCGGACCAAGCCCTGGCTCTCAAGAACGAGATCAACGACAAACTACGCGGTCTGCCCGATCCCGAGCGCGGCAGCGAGGCCATCACCGAACTGTGGGCGGGCGAGGAAATCTACCACGGGCCCTACCGCGAGAACGGCCCGGACGTGATCGTCGGCTACAAACCCGGCTACCGCACCGACTGGGACGCGGCCGTGGGAGCCGTCTCGGGCACGGTCATCAGCGACAACACACGCAGCTGGTCGGGCGACCACTGCATGGATCCGCGGCAGGTGCCCGGGGTGCTCTTCTCCTCGGTGCCCTTCGCGGCGACACGGCCCAACCTCGTGGATATGGCGCCGTCGGTCCTGGATCTGCTGGGCCTGGCCGCGCCGGGGCACATGACCGGGCGGAGCATCTTCCGGGAGGATGAACGGGAATTCACGCAGGAGACGACGTTATGAAGGTCATGAAAACCGGGATGAGCATCCTGCTGGTCTTGTTGATGTCGGCCACCGCGGCAATCGCCGATACCGGGCCCAAGGTCCTGGTTCTCGGTTTCGACGGCATGGATCCCAACCTGCTGGAGGACTTCCTCGCCCAGGGCGTCATGCCCAACTTCGAGAAGTTCCTGGCCGACGGCGGCCATTTGACCCCCTTCGGCACCTCGACGCCGCCCCAGTCGCCGGTGGCCTGGTCCAACTTCACTACCGGTATGGATTCAGGTGGGCACGGCATCTTCGACTTCATCCACCGCGACCCGGAAACGCTGCTGCCGTATTTCAGCGGCAGCGAGGCCAAGGGTCCGATACGGTTCTGGAAGATCGGGTCCTGGAAGCTTCCCCGCGGCGGTGGCGAAGTTCGGAACCTGCGCAAGGGTAAGGCGTTCTGGGAGCTGCTGGCCGACGCCGGCGTGGACGCGACCATCTTCAAGGTGCCCGCGAATTTCCCGCCGGTAGAGTGCGAGGTGCGCAGTCTGTCGGGCATGGGCACACCGGACATCACGGGCAACTACGGCATCTCGACCCTGATCACCGATGATCCGCCGGTGGAACGCGATCTGGGCGGCGGGCGCGTGGTTTCGGTCTACCTGACCGAAGGACGCTGCACCGTCGATCTGGTCGGTCCGACCAACACCTGGCGGGAAGGCGATCCCGAATCCGTGGCGCCGGTGGAGATCACCGTCGATAGGGCCAGCCGCTCGGCCTGGATCAAGGCCGGCGACAGCGAGATCGTGCTGGCCGAGGGAGAGTGGAGCGGCTGGGTCACCGTCACCTTCAAGATGTTTCCCCTGCTGAAGAGCGTGCGCGGCATCTGTCGCTTCTACCTGATGGAAACCGATCCCCACCTGAGGATCTACGTCACGCCGGTGCAGATCGATCCGGTCGAACCGGAAATGCCCATCAGCACGCCGTCCGGATACAGCAGGGAAATCGTCGAGGCCACGGGCCTGTTCTACACCCAGGGATTGCCCGACGACACCAGCGCCCTGGAAAACGATTTTTTCGGGGACGAAGGTTACGTCCAGCAGAGCGATTTCGTGCTCCAGGAAAGACTCGATCAGCTTGAAGCCGAGCTCGATCGGTTCGCCACGCTGGACGAGGGCCTTCTCTTCTTCTACTTCAACGCCCCGGACCAGGTGTGCCACATGATGTGGCGCAACATGGATCACGATTCGCCCACCTACGCCGCGAGCGATCACCGCCACGAACACCGGATCCGGGATGTCTACGCGGAGCTGGACGCGGCCTTTGGTCTGGCCGTGGAAAAGGCCGGCCCGGGCGGGGTGATCATGGTCATGAGCGACCACGGTTTCGCGCCCTGGAACCGAGCTTTCCATGTGAATACCTGGCTATACGACAACGGCTATCTTGTCCTGAAGGATGGCGTGCAACCGCAGAACGTTGACATGCTGTTGGGTGTGGACTGGCGACGCACGCGGGCCTACGCCATCGGCATCAACGGTCTGTATGTCAACCTGGCCGGCCGGGAGAAACAGGGTATCGTCCAGCCGGGCGCCGAGCAGGAGCAGTTGCTGGCGGAACTCAAGAGCAGGTTGGAACAGGTGGTCGATCCGCTTGACGGGCGGCGGGCCATCAAGACGGCCGACCGGTCCGATCAGGTCTATCATGGAAACATGATAAGTATCGGGCCCGACATCATCATGGGGTACTACGCGGGCTGGCGCGGCAGCAACGAATCGGCCCTCGGGGCGATTTCCGACGTCCAGTTCGAGGACAACATGCTCAAGTGGAGCGGCGACCACTGCATCGCGGCGTCGGAGGTGCCGGGGATCTTGATGACCAATCGGCCGGTGCGACGGAAAAATCCCGCCCTGGTGGACATGGCTCCGACCATCCTGCGCCTGTTCGGGATCACACCCCCGGCGGAGATGGTGGGCGGCGATCTGTTCAGCGCGGATCAACGATAGGATCATAAGGAGGCGCCCCATGTTCGGCGGCGGAGACAAGATCAAGATCGATAAGGATCTTCTGGCGAAGGTGAAGAAGTACAGCGGCATCGCCGGCTACTCCACGCCGGAGGAATTCGTTCAGCACGTGCTCGAGCGCGAGATCGCCAAGTTCGAGAAGAACGGCGTCAACGAGGAGGAGATCCGCAAGCGGATGCAGGGACTGGGTTACATCTCATGAGGAATGATCGGGCATGACCTGGCTCACCGACGTTGTCGGCAATTTGTTCGATCTGCTGGTCGGCCTTCTGGGGGGCTCGCCACTGCTGGTGATGCTGGTCGTGTCCGCGATCACCGCGGTTTGGGCGCTGCTGCTGTTCAAGGCCGTCACGCCCCAGGCGCGATTGACGAAAGTTCGCGACCGCCTGTTCGGTCACATATACGAGATGGGCATGTACCAGGACCACCTGCGGGTGGTCGGGCGGATCCAGGCCGATTTGGCCAAGGCCAACCTGCGGTACCTGAGTTTGACCTTGCCCGCCCTCGTCGTTTTAACCCTGCCGATGATCTTCACGCTGGCCCAACTCGATAGCCGGTTCGCCCGCCGTCCCTTCCAGCCCGGGGAGACCACCGTCCTGTCCGCGGTCCTGACCGAGGACGCGGCCGGCGCTCTGGACCGGATCACCCTGGCGGCGCCGCCAGGGGTCACGATCGAAGCGGGGCCGGTGCGGGACAAGGTGTCCGGGGCCGTGGCCTGGCGCCTGCGGGCCGAGGATCGTGGCACCCACCAGTTGCGCCTTCTGGACGGGGCCACCGAGCTCGGTTCCCGCGACCTGGTGGTTGGGGATGATTTGATCCGTCTGGGGGAGAGCAGCAACAAGAACTGGCTGCACGGGGTGTTGTATCCCGGCGCGCCGCCTTTGCCGAGCGACGGGCCGCTGGCCGAAATCGCCCTGCGCCTTCCTGAGCGGCACACGAAATACCTGGGCGTGGAAATGCACTGGCTGTTGGCATTCATGATTTTTTCCCTTTTGGCCGGACTGGCCCTGAAGGATGTTCTGCGGGTCTCGATCTGACGGGAGGTTTGGAATGGGAAACACGAAACAGGGCCGGATTCTCCAGGTATTCCTGCTGGTGGCGGCAATGATGACGCTCATGTCCGGATGCGGCGGGCAGGAGAAAGCCGTCGACCCGGAGGCACGCAAGCTGCTGGTCATCGGCATCGACTCGGCCGACTGGCGGCTGCTGAATCCCATGCTGGACGAAGGCCGGCTGCCCAACCTGAAGGCCTTCATGGCGCAGTCCAATTCCGGCCGCATGAAGACCTTTTTCCCCCTGGAAAAATCACCGCTCCTGTGGGCGAGCATCCTCACCGGCGTCGAGCCCGAGGTGCACGGGATCGCCCACTTCGTCAAGGGTTCCGACCAGAAGCCCGTCTCCGGCAGCGCCTGGTTCGCCCCGGCCCTCTGGGACATGATCGGAGCGGCCGGCCTGTCCACCGCGGTGGCCGGCATGTGGACCACGTATCCCGCCCGGCCCATCGACGGGGTGATGGTCAGTGATTACCTGCCCTATGGACGCGGCCGTGACCGGCCCCTGGCCAACCTGGTCTATCCCGACTCCCTGACCGACAAGGTGGTGGCCCTGCGCGTCGACCCGGACGCACTGACCGCGGACGTGCTGCTGCCGTTCCTCAACGCCGACGATCTGGCGGCAATCGAGGAAAAATATCCCTGGGATCTTGGAAAGCTGCGCAACATCCTGGCCGCGGACATGGGCTATATCGCCGTGTTGCGCATGCTGGCCGAGACGAGGGATTTCGATCTCTTCTTCTTCTACCAGCGCGGCCCCGACATGATCAGCCACCACTTCTACCAGTTCTTGACGCCCGAGCGGACGCACATGGTGATCGATCCGGACAAGGTCGCTGTTTTCAAGGATGTGGTGAAACGGTATTACGACTGGTCGGACGAAGTCATGGGCGAGGTGCTGGGCTGGTTCCCGCCCGACCGCCAGACGGTGGTGCTTTCGGATCACGGTTTCTACGGTCCGCGCGCTTCGGGGGACAAGGGCGCCCAAGAACACAGCGAGTGGGGGATCTTCCTGGTGCGCAGCCCCCTGTACGAAGCCGGCCGCGAGTTCGGCCATCTGGAGCTGCTGGACATCTGCCCGACCTTCCTGGCCCTGATGGGACTGCCGCCGGCCAAGGACATGCCGGGCCGGATCCTGACCGACGGGGCGACGAAGGCGGGCCTCAAGCGGATCGAGCAGATGGAACGGAATCGGGTGGATAGCTACATGGCGTTGAGACCGGCCGTCGGGCCCGAGGGTGAGCGCGATGAAGGAGTCGACGAGGAGATCCGCAAGCAGTTACGATCGCTGGGTTACATCAAGTAGCAGTGTGAATCCGGATTGAGCCACGGGGGGAAATCATGAAGATGCTGGTGCGTCCGGCGGTCCTGGCCGTCGTCCTTTTGATCCTGGCCGGCTGTGGTGACCGCGTCCTGCCTCCGGAACCCGAGGTGGTTCCCTTTTTCCGCGACGTGACCGTCCACTTCACCCCCGACGACAGCACCCTTTACGATTCTCCGTTCGCCTCGGCCCGGGACAAAGGCCGGATCATGGCCACCTACCTGGAAATGCCCGGCACGTGGGGCCCCGGTCGGGTGATGCTGCGGCTGACCGTGCGACCCATCCGCCAGGACATCCGCAACATGGTGGACCGCTGGGATCGCGCCGGTTGGATCCGGCTGGTCAAGCCGGGCATGGCCCCGGTTGAGCTCGTGCGGTTCATGACGGCCTATGGCGGGGCCATCAATCACGAGGTGGACATCACCCACCTGATCCCTCTACTGACGGGGCACTGCGAGTTCGAAGTCTTCATCGACACCTGGGTGTCGCCGGCCTGGAAGGTCGACGCGGATCTGGTCTTCACCCCCGACGCGGTGGGTGGGACCAACGCCCCCGCCTGGGCAGCGGGTGTTCTTTTCCCCGACGGCGGCCTGACTGCCGAGAAACCCGAGGTTTCCGCCGAAGTGACCATCCCGGACCATACCCGGTGGGTGGAAGTCGCCGCGATCACGACCGGCCACTGCACCGACGGGCGCGACGCCGACGAGTTCATCACCAAGGACAACGTACTGCTGGTGGATGGGGTGGAGGTGTACCGCTGGCGTCCCTGGCGCGACGACTGCGAGGATTTCCGGACCGTGAATCCCTACTGCGCCAAGTGGGCCGACGGTTCCTGGAGCAGCGACTATTCCCGCAGCGGTTGGTGTCCCGGGGACGTGGCCGATCCCATGTTCATTGATTTGAGCGAGTGGCTGACGCCGGGGCGGCATACCTTGGTCTGGAGGGTGGAGGATATTCGGGCCAAGGATCCGAAGGATGCCGAGGGGCATCACGGGTACTGGCGGGTCTCGGCTTCGGTTTCGGGTTGGCGCTGATCGCTTGGTTGGACAGCGTGTTGGAGGGCCCCCCGGGGGACCTTGAAAAAAAGGGCCCGGTTTTCCGGGCCCGCACGTCATTCCGGATCAATAAGAATCAACCCTTCTTCTTTTCCTCCACCGCTTTCTCGAAACGAGCCAACTGGTCCTGGAAATACTCCTTGTCCGGATCCAGCTCGAGGGCTCGCTTGATGTGCGCGAGCGCCTCGTCGCAGTTGCCCAGCGCGTTGCAGATCTCCGCCGCGGTGTCCAGGATGTTGGCTCTTTCACCATCGGACCCGGCCAACTCGACACCCTTCAGGGCCATCTCCTGGGCCTCTTCCAGGTTGAGGTCGTTCTCGAAGCACCACCACGCGAACTTGTTAAGCTGCTCGGAGTCCTCTTCCCAGCCTTCCGTCAGCTTGGAGCGGTACAGGTTCAGGGCCTTGGCGGTGTCCTTTTCCACCAGCAAGGCGTAGGAAACGGCCAGGTAGTCCCGGTACTCGACCACCTCTTCGTCGGTGCTGCCCTCGCTGGCGGCCATGGCCGTCTCGATGAACGGAACCGCCTTTTCGATCTGGCCGTTCTTGCCCGCGAAATGCTTCATCATCAGGGCCAGTTCCAGCTTGTCCAGGACCGGAGTCTGGTCGGATGCCATGACCGGTTCGGCCTTGGCGATCACCTCGTCAATGGTGAAGGAGCCGTCTTCCATGCCGTAGATCATGCCGGCCAGGATCTGTTCCTGGTAATCCTTGGCATTGTCGGGATCCATCTCCTCGGCCTGACGGTAGTATTCCACGGCGGCCTTGAATTCCGAACCGGTGGCCGCGTCATTGGCCAGGGCGAGTGCCAGCGCGAGGTTAGGCTCGGCTTGGAAGGCGGTCTTTTTCTCGGTGATGGTGTGCCGGTCCTTCTTGGCGGCCGCGACGGAGGCGGACCATTTTTCGGCGCCTTCGTAGCCGATCCAGCGGTCGGTGATTTCGCCCTTGCCGTTCATGGCGATGAAGGTGGGAACACCGCGGATCTCGTACTTGTTGGCGATTTCGATACCTTCACCCTTCTGGCAGTCGACCTTCCAGAAGACGGCGCCGGCCAGGGCGTCCTGCATGATGGAATTTTCGTTCACCTCACGGGCGAACACCTTGCAGCTCGGTCAGTAATCGGTGTAGAAGTCGACCACCAGGACCTTGTCTTCCTGGGTGGCCTTGGCCAGCGCTTCGGCGAAGTTGGCCGGTTCGGCGGCCGCCGCCGCGCCGGAAACGCCGAGCACGATGGCGGCCAAAATGCCAAGCAGAACCAGCCTGCTCTTTACGTTCTCAGGACGCATGTTCATTTCTCCAATCCAAAGGACGGTTGCGGCCGAGGGTGATGATCCCAGCCAAAGCGCCGGGATCGCGGGCTACGGAAGGTTGGGTGGACCTTTTCATAGAAAACAAGTAGGAAAATACGTCATTCCTGCCGGATTGTTCCAGGGATAAACCGGGGTTAAGCGGAATCGTCAGGGAATTTCGTAAACGATCCGACCCTCCACGATGGTCATCATCACCTTCATCTTCAACAGGTCAGCCGGCTTGCAGGTCACCGGATTGCCGTCAAGGACCGTCAGATCGGCCCGGTAGCCGGTAGCGACCCGGCCCCATTCCTTCTCCTGAAAACCCGCCCAGGCGCCGCCGGCGGTGTAGAGTTCCAGGGCGGTGGCCGCGTCCACGGCCTCCTGGGGCTGCCAGCCGCCGATGGGTGTACCGTCGGCGTGGGTCCGGGTGATGGCCGCGTAGAGCCCGGCCAGGGGATCCACCTTATCCACCGGGAAATCCGTTCCGTAACACAGGCGGGCGCCTGAATCGAGCAGTGAGCGCCAGGCGTAACATCCGACCAGACGGCCGGCGCCCAACCGCTCATCGGCCCAGTCCATGTCACTGGTGCAGTGGACAGGCTGCATGGCCGCGATCACCCCGAGCCTGCCGAAACGGGGGATGTCTTCCGGCGCCAGGATCTGGGCGTGCTCCACCCGCCAGCGGGCGTCTTCCAGATTCAATTCACCGAGCACTTCCTCGTAGAGATCGAGGACCAGGCGGTTGGCGGCGTCGCCGATGGCGTGGGTGCCGATCTGGAAGCCCGCGCGGCCGCCCTTGCGCATGATGTCGCGCATATGTTCGGCCGAGGACACGGGCAGGCCCCGGTGGCCGGGCTGGTCCGTGTAGTCGGCCAGCAGCAGGGCGCCGCGACTGCCCAGTGCGCCGTCGGAATAGAGCTTGATCGCCCGGATGGTGAGCATCCCGTCTCCGGTGAACAACGGACCGGCGGCCAGGGCCTTGTCCAAGGTGGCGGGCAGGTCGTCGTACATGGCGTACAGCCGCAGATCCAGTTCGCCGTTGGCGACCATGTCGCGGTAGATCTGGGCGCGCTCCCAGGAAACGCCGGCCTCGTGGACACCGGTCAACCCGTGGGACACGCAGTGGTCCACGGCCATCTTGATGCGCCGCCGGGTCTCTTCGGCCCCGACTTCGGGGATCACCTCGACGATCAGATCGACGGCGTTGTCGATCAGGATGCCGGTGGGTTCGCCCTGATCGTCGCGGATGATTTCCCCGCCCTCGGGGTCGGGCGTTTCGGCGGTGATGCCGGCCAGCCGGAGGGCTTCGCTGTTGGCCCAGGCGGCGTGGCCGTCGATACGGCGCAGAAGCACCGGCCGATCGGGGATGATTCCGTCCAGCAACCGGCGATGGGGATATTCCTTTATCTCCCAATCGTTCTGGTCCCAGCCGCGGCCCTCGATCCAGGCGTCTGTGGCGAACTTCGTCGCACCGGTTTCGACCAGATCGAGGATCCGTTCCAGCGACTCCGTGCCCATCAGGTCGATCTGGGCCAGGCTCTTGCCCAGGCCGTACAGGTGGCAGTGGCTATCCACGAGGCCGGGAATAACGGTGGCGCCGTTCAGGTTCACGACCTTGGTGCCGGACCCCTTGGCCTGCAGGATCCGTTCGTCCGGGCCCACGGAAAGGATCTTTCCGCCGGCCAGGGCCACGGCCGTGGGTGGTGTGGGGAAGGGGGTGTCGGCCTGGGTCAGGATGTGACCGCCGATCAGGATGAGATCCGCCCCTGTTTCGGTTCGATCGACTCCACAACCCGAGGCCAAGGCCATCATCATGAGAATCACCACCATGCGCATTTGAAACTCCCGCCGTTTCGTGTTTGGATGCTGCAGCGTAGGATGTCACGCTGAAATGGGATTGGCAAGACCTCCCGGCGGTGACCTGCGGCGGTGACGACACGGACCATCAGCGGAGGGCAACATGAAACACCTCACCAAACCCGGCTTTGCGGACGAGGTTCTGGCCGCCACTGCGGGACTGCGCGACGAGGCGGGCAAACTCGCTTTCGCCGACCCCGTGGCCTTGGTCTACAATCCCCTGGATTACGCCCGGGAAATCCATGAGGCCTACGTGCGCAGGTGGGGGGCGTCGCCCCGGCGTGTGCTGATGATGGGGATGAACCCCGGGCCCTGGGGTATGGCGCAGACCGGCGTGCCGTTCGGGGAGATCAACGCGGTCAGGGGTTTTCTGGACCTTGACGGTCGCGTGGAACGCCCGGATCCCGAGCATCCCAAACGACCGGTCCAGGGGCTGGACTGTCCCCGTTCGGAAGTCAGCGGGCGTCGTCTGTGGGGATTTTTCGCCGAGAGATTCGGCGGTCCGGAGGGGTTTTTCGCCGACCATTTCGTCATCAACTACTGTCCCTTGGTTTTCATGGAGGACAGTGCCCGCAACCGCACACCCGACAAGCTGCCGGCCGCCGAATCGGCGCCCCTTTTCGAAGCCTGCGACCGGCGCCTGGTGCGGCTGGTCGATCTGTACCGGCCCGAATGGGTGATCGGCGTAGGGGGTTTCGCCCGTAAGAAGCTGGATTCGCTGTTCGGACCCAAAGTCTCCCGGGAGGCCTTGCGGCACGGGCCCGCCCATATCGGTACGGTGCTCCATCCCAGCCCCGCCAGTCCCGCCGCCAACCGGGGTTGGGCGGCGGCGGCGGAGAGGCAGTTTCTTGAGCAGGGAGTATGGGGCTGATCCCCGCTCAACAGTCGCCAATCCCGCGAAATTCCTCTAGATTGTCGACAACATCCATCGCCGCCCGTTGCCGCGCGGGCGTGCCACCCAGCCTCGATACGCGCCCAGCGCGGCTTCAGGGTCCCCCGCTCACCTAAAAAGGGGAGGACCAAAATGCCGTGCGCAAAACTCCTGGAATATCTCACCGAGAACAAAGTCGATTTCGAAATGACGGATCACCCCAACGCCTACGCCGCCCAGGATGTGGCTTTCAAGTCGGGTGTGCCGGGACGGTTGTTCGCCAAAACCGTTATGGTCAAGCTCAACGGCAAGATGGCCATGGCCGTGCTGCCGGCCGACAGCAAGGTGGATTTCCACCTGTTGCGGGAAACCGCCGGCGCCGAGTCCATCAGTCTGGCGGTCGAGGATGAATTCGAGGAGATGTTCCCCGATTGCGAACTGGGCGCCATGCCGCCGTTCGGCCATCTGTACGGTATGGAGGTCTTCGTGGCGGGTAGCCTGATCCGGGCCGAAACAATTTCCTTCAACGCGGGCACCCACACCGAAATCCTGACCATGCCGTTCTGGGAATTCGAAAGGCTGGTCGAACCGAGGATCGGCTACTTCACTTTCCGGCGTCTGCAGGAAAAGAAGTCCATGAGCTAGCGCAGGTCATTCCCTGTCCACCGCCTTGATCACGATGGCAGTGATGTCGTCGTCCTGCGGGCTGTTGTCCCGGAATTCGTCCACGGCTCGGATGATCTCGAAGATGATCTCCTCGGCGGTCCGGTCCACGTTGCGGCACACAACAGCCAGGGTCCTTTCCTCTCCGAAGAATTCCTGGGCCGGCGACATGGCTTCGAGCACGCCGTCGGTCAGGAGCACCACGATATCCCCCGTCTCCAAGCGCACGGGATCGCCCTGTGGATATTCCCCGTCCGGAAGAACGGCCAGGGGAAGGCCCGTGCTGGTGAGATGGGCCTTCACCTCGCCGGCGCGGTTGATCACGTAGCCGGTGGGATGCCCGGCGCTGACATAGGTCAGCTCCCGGGTTGCCGGATCGATGCGGCCCATGATGGCGGTGATGAACTGGCTCGTGTCGGTTTCCCGGTTCAGGTTCGCGTTGGCCTGGTTGAACACCTGGCTGATGTCCAGCCCCATGCCGGACAGGGCGTGGATGTAGGCGTGCGTCGAAGCCATGAGCAGCGCGGAGCTGAAGCCGTGGCCGCTGACGTCACCGATGCCGAAGCCCAGTGATCCATCCTTCAACAGGAAATGATCGTAATGGTCCCCGGCGGCGAACTCGGCCGGCTGGTAGGCGCCCGCGATCTGTAAGCCGGGAATTTCCGGCGGGGTCCCGGGCAGGATATGTTCCTGGATGCTCTGGGCGGCCAGAAGCTGGCTCTGGTTGGCCTTCAGGGTCTGTTCGGTCTGCTTGCGCTGGATGGTGCCGGCCAGGGCGTCGGCCACCAGTTTGAGGAAGTTGTCCTCGTTCCGCTGGGCCTCGTGGCCATCCTGAAGATAGAGATTGATGACGCCGAAGAGCCGGTCCTCGGTCATGATGGGTATGCAGTAGTGACCGTGGGGCTGTATGCCCTCGTAATTGGTCTCGTGACGGTGATCCACGTGATCCGCGAAGACGATGCTGCGTGTGGCGGCGGCCTGCCCGCACAGGCAGTGTCCGAAGCGGACCCTTGCGCAACTGGTCAGCAACGAGTCCGGCAACTGTACCTGGGCCTTCATGACCAGAACGTCGGGTTCGTCCCCCACCAGGAAGATCGCTCCTTTCTTCAGCAGGGACAGCCAGGGTAGATCCAGGATCATTTCCAGGGTCTCCTGCAGGAAATCCTCCAGGGAAACCGGCTCGAGCGATAGGTGAAGGATGGCTCCGATGACCTTCTGGGCGTTGAGGTTGGCCTGGATGCTGCGCTCGACGTTTTTGCGCCGGGTGATGTCGCGGATGGTGCTGATAAACTGCAATTCCTCCTCGGCATGCAGAGGACTGAAATTGACCTCCGCCGGGAAGATGGTCCCGTCCTTTTTCTGGCCGGAAAGTTCGTATCCCTCGCCAGTGATCTTGGGACCGTGATTTTCGGTGAAGCGCCGCCTGATCTGCCGATGGGTTTCACGGTGTTCCTCGGGGATCAGGATTTCAGTGTACTGTCCGAGGAGTTCGTCGCGTGTATAGCCGAACAATTCTTCCGTACAGGCGTTGACCAGGGTGATCCGACCGGCCCGATCCGCGACGACCATGGCGTCGGGCACGGATTCCAGCAGTTGGCGGAATTGTCTCACGGCCCGCCTCCGGTCAGCGTTTTCGGCCATGATCCGTTCGGTGATGTCCAGCACGCCGGCCAGCGCCCCGATGTATTCGCCGGCCGGATTGGTGACCGGGGATGTCTGCATGATGGTGTAGATGCGGGAACCGTCCGCCCTGATGAGCTCGAATTCGTGATCCTCGCGAATGCCCTGCCGGCGGCGCTTCATATTCCGCTTGCAGATCTTGATCCCTCGTTCGTCCATGAAGCCGAACATATGCCTGCCGAGCCCCGCTTCGGTCGTGGTCATCAGCATGGTGGCCATGCGGTGGTTCATGAAGGTGGTGTAGCCCTCCTTGTCGATGGCCCAGATGCCCTGGTGGAGATTGTCGACCAGTTGCCGGTAGAGGTCGTTTCCCACGAGGGTGTTTTCCGTGCTGCGCAGCCGGATCATCGAGTCGACCGTGGCCACCAGTTCCCGGTTGACGTACGACCGGGAGATGAACCCGTCCACTTCGCCGTGATCGGTCCCCGGCGTCTCGGACTTATCCTCACCCAGCGTCGCCAGGAGCAGGACGGAAGGGCTCACGCAGCAGCGCAGCGACGAGAAGTCCTTGATACTCTTGCAGGCGTCGAAGCAATCGAGGTCGGGAAGGTCTTCGTCGAGCAGGATCAGATCGTGATGGTTATTCCTCATGGCCCTGAGGAAATCATCGGCGGAATCGGTTTCTTCAACGAAATATCCGGCGGACTTCAAGGCGTTCGAGACCGTGACCCGGCTTTCGGCGTGATGATCCGCCAGCAGAATTCTGGCTTTCTCCCTCATAAATATCCCCCACAAATTGAAAATAAAATAGCTGTCTACCGGTGGGCGAGATCCTGGGTCCAGTCAGGCCTTGGGATGTGATGCATGGGTGCGTTGGCGACCTGAACATTTCAGGATTCCGGTCGTGATGATCCAAGGCGAGAGATAATAAACATAAGGAAACACCTAGTTAAGCGCTAGGCGATATCTGCGGGATAATCCCCCCTGTGAAGGGGCGGCCTTTCCTTGTTGCTTTTTCGGACCTGAAAAATCTAGCGGTGGAGATCCTGGAGGGATGTCACGGTGTCCAGGCCCCGGCGCAAGGCGCGGATTCCATCGACGGCGGCGCGCCCTCCGGACAGGGTGGTGATGCACGGGATGTCCAGCGCCCTGGCTTCCCGCCGGATGGCGCTCTCATCGAAGCGGCTCCGTGCGCCCAGGGGTGTGTTGATGACCATCTGGACCTCTCCAGCGCGGATGATCTGTCCAATGTGGGGGGTTCCTTCGCCCACCTTGGCCACTTCGGCGGTCGCGATACCGCTTTTCTTCAGGTACCGGGCGGTTCCTCCGGTAGCCAGCATCCGGTAGCCCAGCTCCGTCAGGTCGCGGGCGATGGGGACCAGATCCCTCTTGTCGTTGTCGTTGACGCTGACGAACACGGTCCCCGCCGTGGGCAGTCCCTGGCCGGTCGCGAGCTGGGCGCGGGCGAAAGCTTCGCCGAAGTCGCGGCCGATGCCCATCACCTCACCAGTGCTCTTCATTTCCGGCCCGAGCAGATGATCGGTGCGCGGAAAGCGCCGGAAGGGGAAGACCGGTCCCTTGACGAAGAAGCGATTCCCGGGGGTGAATTCGCGCACTCCCTGGTCGGCCAAGGTGATGCCGAGCATGCAGCGCGTGGCGATACGGGCCAGGTCCACGCCGGTGGCCTTTTCGAGAAAGGGGACCGTACGCGACGCACGCGGGTTGATCTCCAGGACGTGGATTTTCCCCGCGTGGCTGGCGAACTGGATGTTCAAGAGCCCGATTACGCCCAGACAGCGGGAGATCCGGCGCGTGTGGCTGCGCATGACCGCGATCTCATCCGGGGAGGTCTTGTAGGGAGGGAGCACGGCGAAGCTGTCGCCGCTGTGGATGCCGGCTTCCTCGATGTGCTGCATGATGCCGCCGATCAGGACATCATCGCCGTCGCAGACGGCATCCACATCGAATTCCACGGCGTCTTCGAGGAACTGGTCGATCAGGACCGGGTGCTCTCCACTGGCCGACCGGGCTTCCTCGAAGTACCGCCGCAGTCCGTCGTCATCGTAGACGACTTGCATGGCCCGTCCACCAAGGACATAACTGGGCCTTACCATCACAGGGTAGCCGACCTCGGCTGCCTTGACCAGAGCTTCGTCGATGTCGCGGGCGCTGCCTGCTCGTGGATACGGGATGCCCAGATCCTCCAACAATGCTCCACAGCGGTCGCGGTTCTCGGCCCGGTCGATGGCGTCCACGCCGGTGCCCAGGATCTTCACGCCGGCTTCGGCCAGGGCCCCGGCCAGGTTCAGGGGTGTCTGTCCGCCGAGGGTCAGGATCACTCCGTCGGGGTGTTCCACGTCGATGATGTGCATGACCTCTTCGAAGCGCAGGGGTTCGAAGTAGAGACGGTCCGACAGATCATAGTCGGTGCTGACCGTTTCGGGATTGCAGTTGACCAGGATCGCTTCGAGACCCTCATCGCGCAACGCCTGGACCGCGTGGCAGCAACAGGTATCGAATTCGATGCCTTGGCCGATGCGGTTCGGGCCACCGCCCAGGACGATCACCTTGCGGCGCCCGGTGGGGCGGCTTTCGCAGGGGCCGTCTTCCCAGGTCGAATAGAGATAGGGAGTTTCGCTGGCGAACTCGGCGGCGCAGGTGTCCACGCGGCGAAAGACGGGTTTCAGGCCGGCGGCCTGCCGGGCTGCCAGGACCAGCGTCGTTCTCATGTCGAGGGTGGATGCGACCGAATCGGCCGCGGGCCGGCCATCGGGCCATTGCAGCAGTCGGGCGATGCGGCGATCGCTGAACCCTTCCCGCTTGGCTTCGCGCAGCAGTTCCGCGGGCATTTCGCCCAGTGTGAATCCGCGCAGGCGGCCCTCGACCTCCATCAGTCGCTGGAGATTGTCCAGGAACCAGGGATCGATGCCCGTGAGGCGATGCAGCTCCTCGGGCTCCAGCCCGCGAGCAAAGGCCTCGTGCAGGTCGGCGAGACGATCCTGCCGCGGCGTCGCCAGGGCCTGGCTCAGCTCGTCGAGCGACCGTCCGCTGGCAGCGCTTTCCCAACCGTCGAAGCCCAGTTCGAGGGAGCGGAGCGCCTTCTGTAAGGCCTCGCGAAAGGTGCGGCCGATGGCCATCACTTCGCCCACCGATTGCATGGTGGTGCCCAGCAGATCCGGGGTGCCGGGAAATTTCTCGAAGGCCCAGCGCGGGATCTTGACCACGGTGTAGTCGATGCTCGGCTCGAAGCAGGCACTGCTGACGCCGGTGATCTCGTTGGGAAGTTCGGGCAGGGTGTAGCCCACCGCGAGCAGGGCCGCGATCTTGGCGATGGGATAGCCGGTGGCCTTGCTGGCCAGGGCGCTGCTGCGGCTGACGCGGGGGTTCATCTCGATGACGATGACCCTTCCTGATTCGGGATCGACGGCGAACTGCACGTTGCTGCCGCCGGTGACCACGCCGACAGCCTCGAGCACCTTGAGGGCGTCGTCCCGGAGCCGCTGGTACTCGCGGTCGGTCAGGGTCTGGGCCGGCGCCACGGTCACGCTGTCGCCGGTGTGGACGCCCATGGCGTCGAAGTTCTCAATGCTGCAGACCACGATGCCGTTGCCCGCGCGATCCCGGATGACCTCCAGTTCGTATTCCTTCCAGCCGAGCACCGATTCCTCGACCAGCACGCCGCCCACGGGCGAGAGGTTGAGTCCTTCACGCAGGAGGTCCAGGAATTCCTCGCGGTTGGTCGCGATCCCGCTGCCGGCCCCGCCCAGGGTGAAGCTGGCCCGCAGGATCATCGGAAAGGCGATTTCGCCCATGGCGCGGTCGGCCATCTCCAGCGAGGTGACCAGCAGGCTGCGCGGTGTCTCCAGGCCGATGGACGTCATGGTGGCCTTGAATTTTTCGCGGTCCTCCGCCAGTTCGACGCATTCCACCCCGGCGCCGATCAATTCGACTCCGTGACGATCGAGAACGCCGTGCTTCTTCAACTCGACGGCCAGGTTCAGCCCGGTCTGGCCGCCGACCGTCGACAGGACGGCGTCGGGCTTTTCGGCGATGATGATCTTCTCGGTCATCTCCCAGGTAAGCGGCTCGATGTAGGTGGCGTCGGCCAGTTCGCTGTCGGTCATGATGGTGGCGGGATTGCTGTTGATGAGCACCACGCGGTAGCCCTCGTTCTTGAGGGCCTTGACCGCCTGGGTGCCCGAGTAGTCGAATTCGCTGGCCTGGCCGATGACGATGGGGCCGGACCCCAGGACCAGGATCGTTTCGATATCATCCCGTCGCGGCATGTTCATCCATTTCCTGCAGGGTGGTGGCGGGTCGGCGGGCGAGCATCGTCCGGCGGAACCGGCGGAAGAGATAGAGGCTGTCGCTGGGACCGGGAGCGGCTTCGGGATGGAACTGCACCGAGTAGGCCTCGCCGGCCACGGCGGCCAACCCCTCGACCGAGCCGTCGTTGAGGCTCTGGTGGGTAACGATGGCCACCGTGGGGTCGAGGCTGCCGGCGGGCACCGCGTAATTGTGGTTCTGGCTGGTGATTTCCACTCGCCCCGTCGCCAGATTCTGCACCGGATGATTGGCTCCGTGATGGCCGAAGGGCAACTTGACCGTTTCCGCGCCCAGGGCCCGGGCCAGCAACTGGTGCCCGAGACAGATCCCGAACAGGGGAATACCGGCGGCCAGCAATTCCCTGATCGTGTTCACCAGATGGGGCAGCGAGGCCGGGTCACCCGGTCCGTTGCTCAAAAAAACGCCCTCGGTGGGAGCGGCCAGAAGGTCTCCGGCGGGAGTGGAGGCCGGAAAGACCCGGACGCGGCAACCCTCGGCCACCAGCCGGCCCAGGATGCTCTTCTTGACTCCGCAATCGAGGACGGCCACCTGGCACGGCGTGTCGACCTCGGGATCCCCGGGGAACGGCAGAATTTCCCTGGCGGTCACGCGCGCGACCCAGTCCACCGTACCGATGGGGTCAAGGGCGCGGGCCTTTTCCACCAGGCGGGCGGGATCACCCGTGCCGATGAATCCCCGGCAGGTGCCGTGTTCGCGCAAGGTCGTGGTCAGGGCCCGGGTGTCGACCTCGGCCAGGGCCGGAACGCCGGCCTGACGCAGCACCTGGTCGAGGCTGGATTCACTGCGGCGGTGGAAATTCCGGCGGCAGAAATCCCGCACGATGACCGCGGCGGGATGGATGGCCGCGGATTCGTGGTCTCTCCGGTGGATACCGTAATTGCCGATGTGGGCCGCGGTGAAGACGACGACCTGGCCGGCGTAGCTGGGATCGGTAAGGATTTCCTGGTACCCGGTCATGCCGGTGTGGAAGACGACCTCGCCACCGGCCTCACCGGGCGCGCCCAACAACCGACCGGAAAAGACGCGGCCGTTTTCCAGGGCGATGAATGCCTCCATCAGGTGTCCCCCTTCCCGATCCCGGCGTCCTTGTCGGGAGGGATGGGATTCATCAAGCGGGCGATGCGGTCCATGGGGTCTATCAGGGTGTCCATGACCGATCCCAGACCCATCAAGTACTGCAACAGGTTCCCCAGACCCAGGGTGAAACCCGCTCGCGGGGGATCGCCGGCCCGGACACTGCCTTCCATGGTGATGCCGGAGTAGGGCAGGATGTACTCCACGCTCGCGGTGACCATCTCGTCGGCAGGATCGACCATCGCTCCCTTTGTTTCCCTGTTGGTGGGCAGATGCGTCACCATGAAGGGCAGATTTCCGCAGAAGCGGGTCAGGGTGGCTTCAGCCTCGGAATGCAGTTCATCGCCGAAGGGGATCGACCAGCCGCGGTTGCTGAGAAGCTCCAGGGCCTGCCGGTAGGTAATCCGGGGATGGGAGACGTGGAGCATGCGGTCCAGGCGGGTGACGTCACGCCCTCCCAGCAGATCGGCGCCAAGGTTGAAGGCGACGGCCTTGAGCAGATCCTCCTGCAGATCTGTCAATTCATCGACGGATAGATCTCGTCCCGCGACCTCCATGAGCTTGAAGCCCCTCAAATGGCGCGGTTCCCGTCGGCCACGGTCGGGAATCAGTTCACTTTCGCACCACACATTCGGGAATCCGCTGTGGATCATTCCATCCAGCTGAACCCGGGCCGGGTGGTCGGCCATGGCTGTTACCGGGACCTCGTGGAATTCCCGGTCCTCGAAGAAGCTGCGGATGGATTTCACGACGCGGTTGTGGATGGCCAAGCGCCGGGCCAAGGGGCGGGGACGACCCGGGGCGTCGAACATGGCGGCATGGTGGACGGGTGGTTGACCGGCGGTTGCGGCGGCTGCCATGGGGTTTCTCCTTTTTGACGCTCGCAGACGTCAGTTAAAGGGAGTGAAAGTGGGTGTCAGGCACGGCGCGGGCGGAATCCGGCAGAAAAAAAACCCCACACGTCCTTGGAAAGATCAAGGACATCGGGGCCGACTGTTAACGGGAATTCCGCATTTTTTTCAGAAATCATGTCCGGTTCCTTTCGGGGCTCACGGGCCTCGGTTAAAGGATCTTCGGCACGATAACCGGCGGCCCGGGCCTTGTCAAGGCCCGGGCCGAACCATGAAATCAGTGGGCCCCGGAGCCCTTGAGATGGGTGTCCAGGAACTCGAGTACGGCGTTATAACCCTCCACGCGGTTGGCTGATTTGCGGAAGCCATGGCCCTCGTCCTCGAAGACCAGGTAGTCCACGGTGCCGCCGCCCACCCTTATGGCGGCGACCATGTCGTCGCTCTCCCTCTGCAGCACCCGGGGATCGTTCGCGCCCTGCAGGATCAACAGCGGCCGGGTGATCTTGTCGCCGTGGAACGCGGGGCTGGTCTCCCGCAGGAATTCGGCGTCTTCCACGGGGTGACCGATTTCCGCGTAGAGGGCCTTGCGGAAGCTTTCCCAGTAGGGGGGGATGTTCTCCAGGGTGAGCAGCCAGTTGGCCACACCGAAGATGTCCACGCCGCAGGCGAATTCCTCGGGTTCGAAGGCCAGGGCGGCCAGGGTCATGTAACCGCCGTAACTGCCGCCCATGATGCCGATGCGGTCGGGGTCCACCCAATCCAGTGTCTTCAGGTATTCCTTGGCGTCCACGCAATCCCACAGTGGTTCGCGTCCGTGGCGCCGGTCGTCGGCGGCGAGGAAACTCTTCCCGTACCCTGAACTGCCCCGGTTGTTCACGGCGAACAGGGCGTAGCCGTGGTTCAGGAGGAACTGCTTTTCCCCGTGGTATCCCGCGCGGCTCTGCCCGCCCGGGCCGCCGTGGATCCAGAGCATGACCGGGACCTTGTTCTCGGCGCTGGCCCCGATGGGTTTGTAGAGGGAGCCGGGAATGGTCATGCCGTCCCGCGCCTCAAAACGGTCCACGGCGCCGGCCACCAGGTCGTTCGGGTCGATTTCGGGATTCAGGGTGTCGGTCAGCTGGCGGAAGTTGCCCGTGTCCAGGTTGAAAAGGAACATGTTGCCGGGCATGGTGTCACTGGAAACCGTCAGCTTCATCAGCTTCTCGGAATGGGAAAAGGCGATGCGGCTGACCGTGCCGGCGGGCAGGCCTTCCAACGGCACCTCCTCGCCGTCCCTGGTGATCCGGACCCTGGTGTAACCGTCCTCGTTGGTGCCGATGACCCGGTACTTGCCGGTCAGGCTGAAGTAGGCGAAAGCGACGTCCCATTCCGTGGCGAAGACGTCTTCGTGGGTCCCAGCGGCGAAATCATACCGCTTGAGGGTCAGGAATTCCCCCGCGACGTTGGTCGAATAGTAGAGATGCCTGCTGTCCGGACTCACGGCATGGGGCCGGAAGGAAGCTTCCCCGGTATGTTCGCTGATCAGGAAGGGCGTCCCGCCGGCAATCAGGTCGGCCACCAGGATGTCCGAGTCGTTGGTGGTGTTTGTCCTGGTCAGGGTGATCCAGCGCCCGTCCGGCGTGATGTCGAAGGGGTCGAAGCCTTCGTCGTTCTTGTAGACCAGGGCTTTTTCAAGGGTTTCGACGTCCCACTGGAACAGATCAAAAAAGCGCGGATCCCGCTGGTTGTTTTGCGTGAAGAATGATTTCAGATCGGGGTTGAATCCGGCGAAACTCTCCTTGGTCTCGTCACCCTCGGTCAAATCGCGCACCGTCCCATCGAGTTCGCGCAGGAAAAGGTGGTTGTTTTCGTTGCCCTCCTTGTCGCGGATGAAGAGGATGCGGTCGTCGTGGGGCATGTAGGCCACGGGGAAGGTGGTTTTTTCGCCTTCGGTGACGGGAGTGCGTTCGCCGGTGACAAGGTCCAGCTCATAGACGTTGAAGACCCCCGACTCGTTGCTCGTAACCAGGAGCCTGGTTTCGTCTTTGTTGAACGAGCTGCCCCCGATGCTCACAGTCTTCATGAACTGTTCCATGGTGTAGGTTTTCGAGGGCCCCGTACGGGTTGCGGCCTTGTCGACATGTTCGACGGAACAGCCGGCGACCATCGTCAGGACGCCCGTCAGCGCCAGGACCAGGAGCGATCGTTTCATGAAAAAATCTCCTTTGTTCCAGGACATAGGGATGAAAATCACAGGGGACCAATACGCTCGGGGTGCCGAAGTGTTTCCCGGACCACCCTCGGGCCCGTCTCCGCATCAACTCCGGCCACGCTTGGCCGCAACCGACCCGGTTGCTATAATATCATTCCTGATCCTCAACTCCGGGAGACCATCATGCGTTCCGTTCGCCGGCTCCTCGCCACCGTGTCCCTAATATTCCTGATGGCGGCCGCCCCTGCGTCGGGCGTCACCTTCGCGGACCTGTTTCACGACGAGACCCTGCGCATCGACTACCACCACACCGGCAACTCGGTCGAGGAATTCGTGGCCCTGGACCAATTGTGGCGCCAGGGCGCCTGGGCGGGCAGCCGGACCCAGTTGATCGACGAACTTGATCTGGGCCGCTACTACGCCAAGCTCTACGACGGGGCCTCGGGCGAACTGATCTGGTCCCGCGGCTTCGATTCCTATTTCGGGGAATGGCAGACGACCGGTCCCGCCGGCGAGGGTGTCCTGCGCACCTATCACGAGTCGGTGCTCGCCCCGCTGCCCAAGGCTCCGGCGGAGTTCGTCCTGGAGTCGCGCCGTCCGGACGGGTCCCTGCGGGAATTCTTCCGCGCCGACATCGACCCCGACAGTTGGATGGTGCGCCGGGATCCTCCGCCGGCCGGGATCATCACCGTCGACGGGGTCATCGGAGGTGATCCCCACGGCTGCGTCGATGTCGCCATCGTGGGCGAGGGATACACCGCGGCCGAGGCCGCCAAGTTCAAATCCGACGTGAAACGATTCGCCCAGGTGATGATCAATCACGAGCCCTACTCATCTCATCGCGACCGGATCAACGTGAGAGGGGCGCTGCTGCCTTCGCGGGAATCGGGCTGCGACGAGCCCAGCCGCGGCGTCCACAAGCGCACCGCCCTGGGTTGCACCTTCGATTCCCTGGGTTCCGAGCGCTACCTGCTGACCGAGGACAACCGCGCCATACGGGACATAGCACAGGCCGTGCCCTACGACGTACTCTATATCATGGTCAATCACGAACGCTACGGAGGCGGGGGCATCTACAACCTGTTCTGCACCTTCACCAGCGACAACCAGTGGAGCGAATACGTGTTCCTGCATGAATTCGGGCACAGCTTCGCCGGACTGGCCGACGAGTACTACACCTCCAACGTCGCCTACACCGATTTCTATCCGCGTGGGAGGGAGCCGGGCGAGCGGAACATTACCGCCCTGCTGGACCCGGCGCATCTGAAGTGGGCGGAGTTGGCCACCGGCGGAGAGCTGCCCACGCCCTGGAACAAGGCCGCATACGACGCCATGGATATCGCCTACCAAAAGAAGCGCGGAATCATCAACGACGGCATCGCCGAACTCATGCGCGGCGGAGCCCCGGACGAGGAGATCGCCCAGGCCAAGGCGGAGGGCGAAAAACTGTCGTGGGATCACCAACAGGAAGTCGACGCCTGGTTCGCGGCCAATCCCGCCGCGAAGGTCGTGGGGGCCTTCGAGGGGGCCGGTTATAGTTCCGAGGGCATGTACCGCTCGCAACTGGACTGCATCATGTTCACCAAGGGCGTCAAGCCCTTCTGCGCGGCATGCCGGCGGGGCATCGTGGAAATCATTCAACGGTACGGGGAATAGGCGATGGCGAATCTGACCAGACTCAGGGGAAACACGCACCCGGTTTCTCAAGCGGTCTTGATGGTCCTGTCGGTCGGCCTCCTGCTGCTGGTGATGATCGGTTGCGGTGAAAAAGTTTCCATCACTCCACCGGCCGGGCCTTCGATGGGGAGCATCGTCATCGACGCGGAGCCCGACAGCCTGGTCGGCCCCTGGCATTTGACCGGGCCGGCGGACCTCACCATATCCGGCCGGGGTGATTCCACCCTGACGGGAGTCGCGCCCGGCACGTATCTGCTCAGCTGGGATCCGGTCTCCGACTGGTATGCTCCCTTTGCCCAGAGTCTGGAATTATCCTCAGGTGGAGAGATCCGCTTCGTGGGTTCCTACACCCTGGAAAATCCGTTCTTCGGCCTGGAATTCGGGACCGACGCCACCCTGGAGGTGGTGACCTGGAACCTGGAGCAATTCCCCAAGAACGACTTCGTCACCGTCGATCTCGTCGCCCGGGCGATCCTGACCTTGGACACGGACATCCTGGCCCTGCAGGAGATCATGGAATCCGGTTACTTCGGGGAACTGGACAACAGGCTGGCGGACTGGACGGGCGTCCGCTCGACCAGCGCCTCCTACGATATCAACCTGGCTTTCCTCTACCGTAACAACGGCGATTGGACATTCGATTCGGTCCGGGAAATCCTCACAGGATATCGCCGGGAATTTCCCCGGCCTCCCTATGTGATGGAGGGACGGTTCAAGGGGGTGTCCGTGGTGGTCATCAACAATCATTTCAAATGCTGCGGCGACAACGTCATCAGCGGGGAGGAGTGGGATGAGGATACGCGCCGCCGGGACGCCGGCCTGCTGCTGGACGAATTTGTCCGGGACAACTTCCCGGACAGGAAAGTGATCATCGTTGGCGATCTGAACGACAGTCTGACCGACGCTCCTGCGAACAACGTCTTCAATGTTTTTCTGGATGATCCCGGGTTTTGGCGTTTTGTCGATCTGGACATCGCCGAGGGGCCGTCCTCGGAGTGGTCCTTTCCCGGCTGGCCCAGCCACCTGGACCATATCCTGATCAACGCGGCCTTGTTTTCAGCTTGGGAGGGTCCGGCCGCGGCGGTCACCGTGTTGCCTCTGTACCGGGGATTACCCCTCGGGTGGTCTGGTTATGACCAAAACATCAGCGACCATCTGCCCGTCGCGCTGAAATTGATCCCCTGAATCCTGGCTGCGCCCCCTGGCGCGGCTGCGCCAAGCTCAAGGACCGGCCATGTTCAAGCCTCGGCCAACCTCAAACCCCGACCAACCTCAAACCCCGGCCAAAAGGGCCATGACCTCCGGTTTCTCGTGCCACAAACGGTGGCATCGTAGCGCATCCGCTCTGACTCGGCCCTACTCAACTCGCGTTAGGCGAATGAGTACGGTATAATGATCAAAGAAGGGGGAAATGTTATGAAGTTTTTTGCCGTCATTTTGGCTGTGAATTCCCTGCTTTGTGCGTGGCAAATTGGAGCAGGTGTCGAACCGCTGTACGCTCAATGCTCTACTGGGGAAATGACAGCAACCTTTGTGGTGACTGGAATCCTCCCAGGTGAAGCCTTGTCAATTGAAACCATGTTTGTCTCCGCCCATGGGGATGAAGTATACCCGTCAGTGGAAGAAATGATCGCTTCCATGGAACTTTTTATGGATATAATAAAGAACTCCGCTGAGAGTGAACGGATTCGGCTGATAAAGAAAAAGTTCCATTTTATTGAGAGTAAAAATTCTGAGGGCAAAGCATTTTTTACCGGCTATTATG
>CBDURF010000017.1:0-31427 GCA_965369705.1 uncultured bacterium | reverse complement strand
GATTACGACATCTTTGATCACGACCCAGAGGTTCAGAAGGGTTCAAAAGGGTTCAAAAAGTTCAGAACCAGAGCTGTTCCGATCTCGCATTCAATTTTGTAATCGCTGGTAGTGTGGGAATTCGCCGCCGCGTCACCGACCGATCTGGAGGCCTCGCATGTCTGTATTCGGAGTTCGCCCTCTTCGTCTGACTATCCCTGCTTTTCATCTCGCCCCTCTTGTCTTGATTCTGACCTGCCTCGTTTGCTGGTCCCTGGTTCTGCCGCCTGTCGACGCGGCCGCCTCCGGAAGTCCGGTGATCCATGAAGGGGGATTCCATCCCGGTGATCTGAGATGGGAAGCCGATGCGCACGGCGCGGCCTATCCGGTCCTCGATGGAACCAGGCCCCTGGCCGAACCCGGCTTGCCCATGCTGCCGGTTCGTGAACTGGTCCTGCTGGTGCCCCTGGAAGCACAGGTGGAAAACCTGTGGATCGAACCGTTGGAAACCCATCGGGAGTACACCAAGAACACCCTGGCCCTGGCCGCACCCCATACGACGGATGCCGGGGAAATGATCACCATTACCCGGATGACCCGGCAAGGCGCGGAATTTCCCGCCGCCTGGGGTGAATTCACCGGGAGCCACGTCTGGCGCGGGTATCGCCTGGCCACGGTGAGCGTCTACCCCGTTCGTGAAATCCAGACCGACCAGGGAGTGGAGCTGGAATTCCTCGACAGGTTCGCCGTCCGGTTCGAATCCGGTGGTCCGGTCGATCATGAGGCCATCGCCGTCAGGCAGCGTCTGGTGTCGGGCGAAGCCGAAGAGAATTCCCGGATCCTGGCCGATCTGGTGGCCAACCCCGAAGTCATCTCCGGTTACCGGCGTGAACACGGACAGGTGCTGGATGACAAGTCCGCCGCCTTCGATCCGAACCAGACCCCGAGTCTCAAAGGCAGTGGGGTGAGCTTCCTGATCATCACCAATTCAGACATGGAAGCCCAGTTCCAGGTTCTGGCGGACCACAAGACCGCCCAGGGCCTTCCCTCCATCGTGGCCACACGGGAATACATTGCGGCCAATTTCCGTAACGGGGCCGACATCCAGGAAACCATGCGGATGTACATTCTGGACGCCTACCAGAAGTGGGGGATCGAGTACGTGCTGTTGGGCGGTGATTCCGACATTCTGCCTCCGCGTTACATCGACAACACCTTCTATCCGACCAACGGCTACACGTCCATTCCCGTGGATCTCTATTTCGCCTGCCTGGACGGCAACTGGAACGCGAACGGCAATTCCAATTTCGGTGAACCCGCCGTCAGTCCCGATCCGGGCGACCTCGTGGATTTCGCCGAGGAGATCTACATCGGCCGGGCCACCGTCAGTACCCAGACCGCGGCCGCGGTTTTCGTGGACAAGGTCATCTCCTACGAATCAACCAATGCCGGCGCCGAATGGCCCAATCGGGTCCTGTTCGCCGCCGAGGTCTTGTTCCCTTCCGATTACCCGATTGGCGACTACATCATCCTGGACGGCGCCCAGTACGCGGATCAGCAGGTGAATGACTTCATCATTCCCTGCACCGATATGGAATACATGAGGATGTACGAGACCGACACCCTCTTCCCCCGGGATGCCGAGCTGTCCCTGTCCGCCCTGATCGACACCCTCAATACGGGGCATTACGGCATCCTGAACCAGATCGGCCACGGGTATTACTTCAACATGTCCGTCGGCGACGCGAACTTCATGACCACGGACGCCGACCAGCTCACCAACGGCGAAAACCTGTTCATGATCTACGCCCTGAACTGCGCTTCCGCGGCCTTCGATAATTCATGTCTTCTGGAGCGATTCGTGCAGAATCCGGAGGGTGGGTCCATCTGCTCGATCGGCTCGGTCCGGGCTGCCTTCCCCAACAACGCCAACAACTACCAGCAGGAATTCTTCAATCTGCTCTACTGCACCGGCGAAATGCGGGTCGGGAAGCTGGTGGCCCTGAGCAGACTGCCCTTCATTGGCCTGACTACCACCAATTACGTGGACCGGTGGACCTTCGAGAACTACACACTGCTGGGTGATCCCACCTTGCCCATCTGGACCGCCAATCCAGCCACGATCGGGCTGGCCGGACCTTCCGTTTTGGATCTCGGTCCCCAGACCCTCACCTATACCGTCACCGAGGGCGGCAGCCCGGTGACGGACGCTCTGGTCTGCCTCGCCAAGGACGATGAGAGTCATGTCTACGGTCTGACAGACGCTTCAGGCGAGGTGGAACTGGAATTCCTGCCCAGCAGTCAGGGCAATGCAACCATGACGGTAACGGGCAAGGACCTTGCCATGAGTGTCCTGCAGCTGCCGGTCACCGCTGGCGACGGCTTTGTTTCGCTCTATTCCATGGCCGTGGTGGATGACGGCACCGACAGCAGCATCGGAAACGGCAACCAGACGGTGGAAGCGGGCGAGACCATCGCCCTGAATTCCGTGCTGATGGAAACCGGAGGCTCGGGAGTGTCCAGTCTGACCGGTGTGCTGAGCTGCGCGGACACCACCGTGACCATCCTGGTCGACACCGTTACGTTCCCGGCTGTGCAGGTCGGCGGTTTCACTACCGCCCGTGATCCCTTCCTGGTGCACTTCGACCCCGAAATTCGCGACGCGGCCAAGATCATCTTCCAACTCGATGTTACCGCCGGGTCGGAAACCTTCGTTTCTCAATGGTCGGTGGTCGTGGAAGCTCCCGAGTTGGAAGTGGTTTCCATGGATTGGGAGGACCATTCCTACGGCAACGGGAATGGGGTTCTCGATAACGGTGAAAGAATCCGCATCACGGCCCGGCTGAAGAATTTCGGGGCCGGTATGGCCGATAACATCACGGGCTATCTGCGCACGGATGAACCCAACGTGGTCCTCTATGACACCGTGGCCACCTGGACCGATCTCGCCCTCATGGATGAAGTCTCCGGCAGCGTGACCTATTCCCTCTCGCTGACGAACCTCATTGCCCTGAGCGACTGCTTTTTGGACGTCCAGGACAATTACGGCCGGACCATTCGCCACAAATTCACGCCTTATCGTCCCGCTGCGCCGGTAGGCATCACCACAGACACCTCGCTGGGCGCCGATGTCATCGCTCTGAGCTGGGATCCCTCCGTCAGCCCCGACTGGTACGGGTACAATGTCTTCCGCAGCATGGATGAGCTCGGTCCCTTTACGCGGGTCAACCAGGATGTCATCGCGGGCACCTCGTATTTTCGGGATGAAAATCTTCTGCAATTGACTCGGTATTACTACAAGATCGCCACCGTCGACTCCTCCCGGGTGCAGAGCGATCTGTCCGGCATGGTGGCACGATCCACCGCGCCGGCCCAATTGGAGGGATTTCCGGTTCCCTTCTCCAATGAGACCAGCAGTCATCTGGCGGTGGGCGACGTCGACGGGGACGGCGACGACGAAATTGTCCTGGCCAGCTCCCAGGTCTACGTCTTCCATCACAACGGCATGGAACTCCTGGACGGAGACGGGGATTCCCAGACCCTGGGTGTCTTCACCGATTTCCCGGCCGGTTATATTTTACAGCCGGCGGGAGTCACGCTGGCCAATCTGGACAAGAAGTCGGGCTACGAAATGATCGTCAGTGAGCGGGCGCCGGGTGCAAATATCCATATTTTCACCAAGGACGGGACAGAACTGCCTGGTTGGCCTCAGGCTCTGACGAGTTCCGTCGGCACCTCCTGGAACTGGGCCGCTCCCGCGGTGGGTGACATCGATGGCGACGGCGAGGATGAAATCGTGGTTCATGCCCTGAACGGTGTGGTCTTCGCCTGGAATGCCGACGGTTCCGAGGTCAGGGATGGGGATGCGGATCCCGGCACCATCGGTCCCTTCTATGTCCGGGCGGGCGCCCAGTCCGAGTGGTCCCGCAGCGGTCCTGCCCTGTACGATCTGGACGGCGACGGCGCCAAGGACATCATCTTCGGCACCAAGAACGACGCCTCCGGTCTGAAGCGGCTGATGGCCTTGAAGTACGATGGAACCGATGTTCCCGGGTTCCCGTACATCGTCAACGGCGCCGTCAGTGTGGATCCGTGCGTGGGCGACCTTGACAACAACGGGCAGGTCGAGATCGTCTTCTTCGACAACTGGCGCTATGTCTACGCGGTGCAGCAGGACGGCACCAACTACCCGGGCTTCCCCGCGTACATGGGTTACGTCGCTTTGGACGGCTGGGTCAGCAGTCCTGGTCTGGGTGACATGGACGGCGACGGGATGCTGGAAATCATCTACACCCCCAACGAGTCCGGGCTCCTCAGCCGTATCGTCGTGATCGATACCGACCATTCAGGCGGCACCTCGGGCCAGGTGTTGGCTGGCTGGCCCGTGACCCTGCCGGGCAGTTCCGAGGGCAGTCCGGTCATCGGCGACATCGACGGTGATCTGTCCCCGGATATCCTTCACGGCATCGGCGGTGGCAATGAAAGCGCCCCGTACAACCTGTACGGCTATCACGCGGACGGCACTCTGGTGGACGGCTTTCCCATCACCTTGACAGGTCCTCTGATGCCATCGGTCGTGATCACGGACCTTGATCAAGACTGGGACGTGGACATCGTTTACGGCGGCTGGGACTTCCAGATCCATGTCTGGGACATGCCGTTCGCCTACGAACGGCAGAATGTGTCCTGGCCTACATACGGGGGCAACACCAAGCGTGACGGGGTCGTGTTCCCTCTGGCCATGTCGCCGGTGGAAGATTCCGAAGACGTTCCCGCGGCCGGCTTCACGGTCGAAGCGGTGTACCCCAATCCCTTCAATCCCTCGACCTCGGTCCGGCTGTACATTCCGCAGGGCTCCGACCTCGATCTGGCCGTTTACGATGTTCAGGGCCGCAAGGTTCGAAGTCTCCACACCGGCGGGATTTCGGAAGGTTGGCACATCCTGGTTTGGGACGGCAGGGACGACGGGGGCCAAGGCCAGGCCAGCGGCATGTATTTCCTGCGCGCCGTGAGCGCAGGCGATGCGAGCGTGCAGAAGATGACGCTCGTCAAGTAGCATCATTGACGCGACATTCGTGCGTCGGTATGTTCAGGCGCAGTTCCTGGTGGAACTGCGCCTTTTTCCGACGGTGAACCCATGAGGGGAGCAATGAAGTGAAGGAACATCGGGCGACCCGCTTCAGGCCGGCGTTTCGAACGCACTTGAGGCTCCGACGCCGGACGGTTCTGCTCGGCGTTCGGCTGGCCATTCTCGCCTTGGGCTCGGCTGGTCTGGGCGGGTGTGGGGAGGAGGCTGCCGAAAACCTTGGGGCGGCCGCCGAGCCGGAGATCGGGCCCGTGCCTGGTGGCACGGCGGTGGTGGCCCTTTCCTCTGACCCCGATGCATTGAATCCCTTGATCTATACTTCAGCCAACGCCGGCATCGTGTTTGCCGAAATCCATGACGGTCTGACCGAAATGGGGGACGATCTGGCCTACCATCCGCGAATCGCCACCAGTTGGGAAGTTTCCACGGACGGCCGCTCGATCACCTACCGTCTCCGACCCTGGCGGTGGTCGGACGGGCATCCCCTGACCGCCAAGGACGTGGTCAGTTCGTTCAACCTCTTCAAGAATCCCACGGTGGCCAGCCCGCGCCGCGGTTCCTTTCGCGATGTCCTCGCGGCGGTGGCCCTCGATTCGGCGACGGTCCGCTACGAACTGGCCCGGCCCCAGCCCGATCCCCTCCAACGGACCTGGCACCATATCCTGCCCGACCACCTGACCCGGGATCTCGATCCGTCCAACGTTCGCGGTTGGGAACTTAATCACCATCCCCTGTCCTCGGGAGAATTCGTCCTGGAGAGCTGGGCCCACAATCGTTCCCTGTCTTTCGTGCGCAACCGGTCCTATCCCGGGACGGCCGCCCTGCTGGACCGCGTCGTGTTCAAGATCCTGCCTGAGGAGAGCGCGCGCCTGATCGCCCTGGAAACCGGTGAAGTCGATCTGGTGGACCATGTGCCGCCGGACGCCGCGCGGCGCCTGGAGAAGTCGGGCCGCGTCCGGATTGCCGCCAACGGCGGGCGGGAGTTCTATTATCTGCAATGGAACTGCGCCAACCCGCTGTTTGCCCAGGCGGAAATCCGCAAGGCGTTGTCGTTGTCCATCGACCGCGAGCGGATGATCGACACCCTCCTGCTCGGCTACGGGAAGCCGGCCATCGGACCCATTCCGCCTGCCCTCTGGAACCATCACCAGGCGCTGGCGCCCGACGCCTTCGACCCGGCTCGGGCCAGCAGGATGCTGGCGGCCGCGGGTTGGCGGGACAGTGACGGAAACGGGGTTCTCGACAGGAACGGGGTGGAATTCCGCTTCGAGATCCTGACCAAGCAGGGCGATCCCGTCCGGGAAAGCGGGTCGGTCATCCTGCGGGATAACCTCAAGGACGTCGGTGTGGAGGTTACCCTCCTCGCCATGGAGCTGGCCGCGGGTCTGGACCGCTTGCGGTCTGGGCGATTCGATTCCTATTTCGGAAAGCTGAACGCGAATCTCTACGGAGATCCGTCGGGGTATGTCAAATCCACCGCCGTCGAGGAGTTCAACAACGGCCGGTACGCCAATCCGGTGGTGGATTCCCTGCTGACCAAGGCCCTGGGCACTCTGGAACAGGCCGAGGCCCTGCCGATCTGGTTTGAAATCCAGGAGTTGCTGGCGGTGGATCCACCGGCCGCCTATCTGTTCTACCCGGAAAACCTGGTGGGCATCGGGCCACGGTTGCGCGACGTGCGGCCCCATCTTCTGTCTCCGATCAACAATCTCTCCGAATGGTGGGTAACTCCCGCCGACCGAAAGTACAAATCGGGTTCCGGATGAAAGGCGTCAATCATGGGTCGAGGTATTGTCTTGATCCGAAACGTTTCATAAATTGATCTGACATGACGCACACACAGATAAATTTCCCACGTATGACGGCGGGAACCGGGATCATCGTGGCCGGGGCGTTGTTGGGCGCCTGGCTGCTGCTGTTCCTGAACCTGGCGGGGTGTTCCAGCAGCACCGACCCGGGAGTGGATCCCGATCCTCCGGCGACCATCGAGTTTTCTCCAGTCGGTCAGAGGCAGTCGCTGAGGCTTAGCGAAACCATGGAGTTTTCCGCTGTCGCCAGACCGGCCGCCAGCCTGTCGGTCAACTGGTATCGGCAAGGGCAGCCGGTTGGGCAGGATTCGGTCTTCGAGTATGTTCCGGCGATGGTGGGGACCGATACCCTGGAGGTCAGCGCGTTTGCGTGGGCCGTACGGGACACCTATTCCTGGTACTGGGTCATCGATGTCCAGGAGGACGTATCGGCCATTCCCCCCGAGGTTCCCAACGTTGATGCCCTGGCGGGACCGGAGCCGGCGGATGTCGTCGTTTCCTGGAACTGGGTCACCCGCGCGAACTTTCCGCTGGTCGAATACCTGGTCGCCATCAGCTATGAAAACCCCATCAATGAAAGCAGCTGGGACCAGGCCACGATCCTGGGTCATTATGAGGTGGTCCCAAATCAGATCGGTTATTCCCAGACCTATACCGAGGAAGAACACGGGATGACACCAGGTGTGGAGGCCTGGTTTGCCGTGCGGGTTCGGGATGACCGGCAGCAATTATCCGTCCTGACGTCCAGCATCCGGCATGACATCACCTGGCCCTGGTATCTTGGTGGATATGTCACGGACGATGTCGGCAAACCCCTGCTGGGGGTCATCGTCAATTCAAGCGGTCCGGGCTATGCAACCAACACCGACGGCAGCGGTTTCTTCCTGTTCGACAAACCTTTCCACAATACCGACGGTATCAGGGTGGCCACCGCTTCGCCTTCCTGGTATGATTTCGTGACGGAACCTTTTTCGGTGGAACAGGACACCACGCTCGGCAACATTACTCTGATCAACCAATATGGTCTCGGCTACTCTTGTAATTGGGGTGGGGATTTTCTCGAATATCTGCGGGACATGACCTGGACCCGGAAGGTGGACGCCCAACCGGACAAGTCCCGGCTATACACCTGGAGCGAATACCCCGTCTCGGTGTTCATCCCGACGTTCCAGAACTCGGCCGGGGTCGACATGGATCAGGCCTGCCTGGCCGCCCTGGAGTTTTGGAACACCACCATGAGCACGGACGCGGACCAGTTGGGCATTGACGAAACCGCTTATTTCGTGCGGACCACCGACGAGGCCGCGGCCGATATCGTCTTTCTGTTCGAGTGGCGGGTTCAAAACTACGGGGCGGTCTCCTTGCTCCTGCCCGATGGGGCCGATGACAAGTTGGGCGAGGTCGTTCCGGAAAAGATGCAGATCTGGATCAATACCGATCCCGTGCTCGACTTGTTCGATGAGGTCCAGGGGATCGCCCTCCATGAATTCGGACATACACTCGGCCTCTTCAACCACGCGGATTGTTCCGGGTCCGATTACCTCATGCTGGTGACTGGGGGTCTCGGGGCCATGGATCTGGACGATCCGATCCATCTGGACGAACGGCGTGCCGTCCGGGTGATCCGGAACCTCCCGCAAGGAACGAACATGGCCGACTTCACCCTGGGAAGAATAGAGCTCCAGAGCCTGTTGAATCAATAACCGGTAATAAATATTCGGGTAACATCAAGGATTGACACATTTATTACTTCCGTCTAACGTACACTTATTAGGCCGCCCCGCACTCGTCCTGAAAGGAATGGGGTTGGAAATCGCCATGGCCCGCACCGGGAGGTGAACATGCCCCGCAAGAAGTCATCCCTGTTGAATGAACTCAGCACCGCCGATCTCAAACGGCTCTTGGCTGCTCGGGAGCGGCTCGATGTTCTCGAGGATGAAAAATCCGGATTGGTGAAAAAGTTGGCCAAGGTCGAGAAAGAGCTTGGCCAACTCATGAATGTCGCCCCGGGGGCAGGGGCCGGCGCCGCGAAGAAGGTTCGCAGAAAGAAGACCGCCAAAAAGGCCGCCAAGAAGGCGTCCCGGAAAGTCGGCAAGAAAGCGGTGCGCAAGAAGTCCAGCCCGAAAAAGACAGGCGGCGCCAGGAAGGCGCCCGTCAAAAAAGCCGCGCGGAAAAAGGTCGTCCGGAAAAAAGTCGTCCGGAAGAAGACCGCCGCCAGGAAGGCCGCAGGGAAAAAATCCACCGCCGGCAGGTCCGCGGGCGCCGGGAGAATGAAGCTGGAAGACGTCATCGTGTCGGTGATCAGGAAAAACGGGGCGCCCATCCCCTTCCAGGATCTCAAGGCCCGGATTCTCAAGGGGAAGTTGTTCAAGACCAAGAGCGGGAATTTCGACAACGTCCTGCGGCGGACCCTGTCCACCAGCAAGATGGTCAAGAGGGTGGGTCGGGGGATCTACGACGTGGCCTGACCCTTACCCAAACGATGCGAAAACCCTTTGGCCCCGACGGTAGTCGGGGCTTTCCCCTATAGGTCGAAGGTCATCCGGGGGGCCACTGCAGGCGGCGGCCGCCGAGCAGATGGAGATGCAGGTGGTCCACGGTCTGTCCTCCATCCGGTCCGCAGTTGATGACGAAACGGTAACCTCCAACGTCCAGGCCTTCGCTGTTGGCGATGCGGGCCGCAATGACCACGAGTTCTCCGGCCAGACCGCTGTCGGCATCCTGCAATTCCGAGAGGCCGGCGATATGACGCCGGGGAATCACCAGGATGTGGGTCGGAGCCTTGGGGTCGATGTCCCGGAAGGCCAGGAACTTTTCATCGCTATGCACTTCCTTGCATGGTATTTTGCCTGCGGCGATGTCGCAGAATAGACAGGAACCCATCTCATTCCTTTCCCGGTGGAGCGTGACGCTCATTCGTCCGCGGGTTGCCTTCATAGCCTAGCATAGCGCCATCGCCGGGAACAAGGAGGGTTTGGTGAGCGGACCGGGGGATACGGCGGGACAGCGCATCCTGGTGGTGGGCTACAACGCCTTCGACGTGATCGTCCCGGTGCAGGGTTTCCCCGCCCCCGACGAAAAGTCCGAGGTTTCCCAGGTGATCACCGGTGGCGGGGGACCGGGCGCTACGGCGGCCCTGGCCCTGGCCCGCTTGGGGGCCGCGGTGAAACTCATCACGCCGCTCACCGATGACGTTCCCGGGCGCCTGCAGCGCAGGGAACTCCTGGCCGGGGGCGTTGATCTTTCCCTCAGCCCCACTGTTGTCGACCGGGAGAGTCCCAAAGCGGTTATTCTGGTCGACGAAGCCAAGGCACAGCGAACCATATTCTGGTCGCGCGGCGATGTTCCTCTCCTGGAACCCCGGCACGCGGCACCCGAACTTCTCGACGAGGTGGATCTGCTCTACATCGACGGGCACGAAGTGGAGGTCTCCATCCGGTTGGCCCGGGCGGCCCGCGTGCGCGGCCTGCCCGTGGTGATGGATGCCGGTTCGGTCAGGGCGGGGTCCGGCGAACTGGTGGCCTGCTGTACGGATGTAATAAGTTCTCGCGGTTTCGCGCCGAGTCTGACGGGCCTTTCGGCCCCGCTTGAGGCCTTGCGTGCTTTGCGGGATATGGGACCCGGGCGTGTGGCGATGACCTTCGGGAGCGAAGGGGTTCTCGGCCTGGAAAACGATCGATCCCTCCCCGTGCCCGCCTTTGACGTGCCGGTCAAGGACACCACTGGTGCAGGGGATGCCTTCCACGCCGGTTACGCCTTTGCCTTGGGCCTTGGGCTGGAGTTCCACCTGTGTCTGGATTGGGGCAGTGCGGTGGCTGGACTCAAATGCCGGGACTGGGGTGGGCGCCGGGGCCTGCCGGACCTTTCGGAGGTTCTTCTGTTGCTTGAAACCGGGCAACGGAAATCCCTGGCTGGTCTTCTGGCCCGGGTTGCCGGGTCCGGATCCTGATCCGGATTTCAATTGCGAGACATTCCCTGACTCCTCATCCTGTTTTTCCTGAATTTTCGCTGGACTTTCGCCAATCTTTCGTCTAATGTGTTCTTCAGACGGCTGAACCGGCGGGAGTGCCGGGCTGCCATGGGTCATATTTCGCAGGAGGCGACCATGGGACTGACTCCGAGACAGGCGGAAATACTCGCGTTCATCACCGAGTACAGTGAAATCCGGGGGTATGCCCCGACCCTACAGGAAATCGGGGATAGATTCGGACTGTCCTCGGTGGCGACCGTCCACAAACACATCAGTCACCTGGTGGAAAAGGGTTATCTGCGCCACGAGCGCCGGAACGCCAGCCGGGACCTGGAGGTGGTCGGTCAGGGAGGCGGGCAGCGCGGGATAACACGCATTCCCCTGCTGGGGACCGTGGCAGCCGGGCTGCCCATCGAAGCTCTCGAGGACCAGGAAGAGATCAACCTGCCCGAGGAGTGGCTGGGAAAGGGACGTACCTTCGCCCTGCGGGTTCGCGGTGATTCCATGATCGATGAGCAGATCCGGGACGGGGATACCGTCGTGGTCGAAGCTCGGGAAACCGCGCGGAACGGGGAAACCGTCATCGCCCTGGTCGATGGGGATTCCGTCACGGTCAAACAGTATTTCCGTGATGGAGGCATGGTGAGACTGCAGCCCGCCAACCCGGCTGTTCCCGTGCTCAAGGTGCCCGAGGACCGGGTGCGGATTCAAGGCGTGGTCATCGGAGTCCTGCGCAGGTTTTCCTGACATCCGGCGCTCCATTCTGCACCTTCGCCTGGCCGGGCCGGATTCGGGAGGGATGGATGGAGCCGGGACCGGATCCCTGGCTGAATTTTGCCGCCGGACCACTCCGACCTGGGAATTGACTTCCGGTGGCGCCTACCTCGACTTGACGGGAACCGAACGGTTGTACGGCCGGGGCGTCGACGGGGCCGCTCACGTCAGTCGGTTGGCTCGGAAAACCGGAGGGATCCTGGCTGCGGGCGCGGCGCCCACGAGGCTCGCCGCCCAATTGGCGTCCCTGACCGCGGCCCGGGCCGGGGGCGGGGTTCTTGTGGTCGTGCCCGCACAGGTGGCCGTCTTCCTGATGTCGTTTCCCGTGGATTTCCTGCCGGGTCGGCGGTCCGCCATCATTCGGCTACAAAAGCTGGGGGTGCGGACCTTCGGCGATCTCCAGATTGTTCCGCGGACCCTGTTGGGATCGGTGTTCGGGGAGAGCGGTGGTCGGCTCGCCGACGAAGCGTGGGGTCGGGTGACCGGGTTGTCGGCCAATGGCACGAGGGCCGCCGCAGGGGACCCGACCCACCTTGAACTCGTCGTTGGAGTTCGCCTGGCGCGGCCGGTCTCGTCCGAACAGGTGGGCTCGGCCCTGTGCCGTGGATTGGCGGTGCGCGCCCTGACCTTGTGTCCCGGAGGACCGGCCAGCCGAGGCCGATGGCGGCTCACCGGCCTCTGGTCGACGGGACGCTGCGGAACCTCGCTGAGGCGGGGCCCCGAATCCTCGGGCTGGAAGTCCTGGCTCGGCCTCGTGGATCTGCTCTGGCGGCGGTTGCCCCTACGGCGCCAGGGGTTGCTCGGGTTGGAGCTGCGGGCCGAATCCCCCGGCGCTTGTCCTTACCTGCAGGGGAATCTCTTTCCCGCCGATGAAGCCGACAACCGACTGGCGGATGTCATGCGCTTGTCCCGGCGGTATTCCGAGGCCCCGCTGGGGCTGGCTTGCGAGGATCTGCTCGTGTCCCGGGGCGCGGTCTGGTATGGGCCGGGTGGCGGCATGTCGAAGCCGGGATAGGGGTTTGGTTGACGGTCGGGGTCCTGCGCGGTAGCATACACCTCAATCGTGTATTAACGTTCCGGAAGGCACAGATCGAGGCGAAAATGAGCAAACGGGAAAGAGCCGGCGATTTGGAGGAGATCTTCGAGATCCTGGTGACCTCCTATGCCCAGAAGGGCGGGGTCATTCCGGGTGAAAGCGATATGTGCTGGCGGCCGGCCACGGATGCTTACGAAACCGATGAACACTTCATCGTACAGGTCGATCTGGCCGGCATGGACCCGGCGCAGATCGAAGTCCTGGCGGACAAGGAGAGCCTCGTCGTGAGGGGAATTCGCCAGGAATCCTCCGTGCCGGGGAAGAAGCACTTCCACAAGATGGAGATCAACGTCGGTCCCTTCGTCCGCCGGGTGGCCATCACCGTGGATGTCGATTCGGCCAACGCCACGGCCAAGTACCGGAGCGGGTTTCTCTACGTCACCTTCCGCAAGGGTCCAGGGAGCGAGGGAGATCGGCGGCAGATCACCATCGACCGCTGATTCCGGCCGGGCCGGAACAAACGCATGATCCCGAAAGGAACGGCGCCCAACGCGCCCTTTTATCTGGAAGGAAGTGGAACTACATGGCGGACAACGATCAGGATCTCATGGAGCTGGATCATTCTGGGGAAGTCATGCTACCTCGGGAAATGCCCATTCTGCCCATCAGCGAGGCCGTCATCTTTCCGGCCATGATGGTGCCTCTGGTTCTGAGCGACGCCAACCTTGTCAAGCTGGCGGACGATTGTCTGGCAGGGGACAAGATCCTGGGGGCGTTCACGCAGCGCGATATCGGCGATGACGACCAGGAAGACGTGGACGACCGGGATCTCATTTACCGAGTGGGGACCGCCGTCAAGATCCAGAAGATGTTGCGCTTCCCCGACGGCAGCATGCGGCTGCTCGGACAGGGCATCGCCCGCTGCCGGATCAAGAAGTTCGTCACATCCGATCCCTACATGCTGGCCAGCGTCGAATTGATCGAAGAGGAAATCCAGGACGATTCCCGCACCCTGGCCTACATGCGGGGCGTGGCCAACAACTTCCTGAAGATCATCGACGCCAGCGAATCCCTTTCCGAAGAGCTCAAGGTCGTCGTGATGAACATCGACGACCCGGGGCGCCTGGCTGATCTGATTGCCACCAACCTGGATGTCGAAGTCGACGAAAAACAGAAGATGCTGGAGGAGAAATCCCCCCGCAAGCGCCTGCAGAGGCTGTCCAAGATCGTGATGCGGGAACTGGACGTCCTGGAGTTGGGACAGAAACTCCAGATCCGGGTGCGGAAATCCATCGACAAGGACCAGCGGGAATACTACCTGCGTCAGCAGTTGAAGGCCATCCAACGGGAACTGGGCGAGGTCGACGAGGGTTCCGTCGAACTCGACGATCTGCGGGAACGGCTCGAAGCAGCGGATTTTCCGGAGAAGGTACAGGAGGCAGCGGACCGGGAAATGGACCGGCTCGGCCGGATGTCCCCGGGCGCCAGCGAGTACACGGTCAGCAAGACGTACCTGGATTGGCTGCTCGATCTGCCATGGAATGTGAGCAGTGAGGACAAGCTGAACTTGAAGCGGGCCGAAGAGATCCTCGAACGCGATCACTACGGCCTGGAGGACGTCAAGGAGCGGATCATCCAGTACCTGGCCGTCCGCAAGCTGAAGGAAAATCACCGGGGGCCGATCCTGTGTCTGGCCGGGCCTCCCGGCGTCGGTAAGACATCCCTGGGCCGCAGCATCGCCGAGGCAGTGGGGCGGAAATTTTTTCGCTTCTCCCTGGGCGGCATGCGGGACGAGGCGGAAATCCGCGGCCACCGGCGCACCTACGTGGGGTCGATGCCCGGCCGGATCATCAACGGCATCAAGGAGTGCGGCACCAACAACCCCGTGTTCATGCTGGACGAGATCGACAAGCTGGGGCAGGACTTCCGGGGGGATCCCGCCAGCGCACTGCTGGAGGTTCTGGACCCCGAACAGAACTCCGATTTCACCGACCACTACCTCAACCTGGAGTTCGATCTTTCCAAGGTCATGTTCATCACCACGGCCAACATGCTCGACACCATCCCGCGGCCGTTGCTTGACCGGATGGAGGTCATCCAACTGCCGGGTTACACGAACCTGGAAAAGCTCCAGATCGCCAAGCGGTATCTCATGCCTCGGCAGATCGAACAGAACGGCCTGACCGGCAAATTCATCCGCTTCACCGACGCCGGCCTGATGCGCATCGTTGAGGATCACACCCGGGAGGCCGGGGTGCGGAACCTGGAGCGGGAGATCGGCACCGTCTGCCGCAAGGTCGCCACGGCTGTGGCCAAGGGGAAGAAGAAGCGGCAGGTCATCGGCGCCAACAACCTCGAGGATTACCTGGGTCCGGCCAGCTATTCGGGCGACCGTCTGCGCCGGCACCTGAAGGTGGGCGTGGTGACCGGGCTGGCCTGGACGCAGGTCGGCGGGCGGATTCTCTACATCGAGGGTCTGTCCCTACCCGGCGGGCGCGGCCAGTTGCGCTTGACCGGGCAGGTGGGCAGCGTGATGCAGGAATCCGCCAGCGCCGCCTACAGCTACCTGCGCAACCGGTTCGGGGCGCGTAAGAAATTCGAGCAGTTTTTTACCGAGCGGGATGTCCATATCCATCTACCCGCCGGAGCCGTGCCCAAGGACGGGCCCAGCGCGGGCATCGCCATGGCGACGGTGCTTCTGTCCCTGTTGGTGGGCGAACCGGTGGGGCGTCGGACCGCCATGACCGGGGAGATGACCCTTACCGGGGCGGTGCTGCCCATCGGCGGATTGCTGGAAAAGGTATTGGCGGCCCATCGGGTGGGGATCCGGCGGATCATCATCCCGGAGTCCAATATGCCCGACCTGGAGGCCATTCCCGAAGAAGTGAGAGAAGCGATCGAATTCGTTCCCGTGGCTCACGTGGATGAGGTGTGGGACACCATTTTCCCTGATATTCTGGATTGAGTCCAGGGGTCGAGAAGTGTCCTGAACCGGTCCCGATTCAGCCTTGTGAGGCGTACCTTGGCCGAACACAAGATCATCAGCACCTTGATGCGACCTTTCTTCAACAAGGGGAAGATGGCGTCATTCACCTTGCCCGGGGCGTTGACGAACGCTTCCCGGATCCTTTGCATCGACTGCGGGGACCTGAGCGATTTTCTTTTCCATGTTCCCCTGTTGACGGCCATCCGGCACCGGTACCCCGGATCAAAGATGGATTTCCTGGTTCCCGAGAAACACTCGCCTCTGGTGATTCCCAGCGGTTTGGCCCGCCAATGCATGATCTACAAGGAGGGGCAGCTCAACCCCTGGCGTCCTGCCTTCGGCACCCTGTTGCGGAAACTGGGGACGGGCAACTACGACATGGCGGTGATCATGTCATATTCTCCTCAACCGAGGCTTGAACTGGCGGCACTGGCCAGCGGCGCTTCCCTGCGGTTCGGCCCCTCGCACAAGGACGCGTGGCCCGGCGTGAATTTCGAACTGCGCCTCAGCGAGGACGACGACGGCTACCGGGCCGACCGGTTGAAGTCGGCGGCGCCCTTCCTGGGTTTCGACCCCGAGGAATTCATTCCCCGCTGGCCGCTGCCCCTGGAAAAGCTCCGGCAGATGGCCCAACAGGTCCATTTTCACAAGCCCAATCCGGACCAGATGTTGATCGGCGTCGATCCGGGGGTCGGCAAGACTGGTCATGCTTTCGCCCTGGAAAACATCCAGTTCCTGATCAGGCAGTTGTCCAGCCAGCTGATGTGCAAGATCCTGCCGCTGGGAGACCCCACGGCCAACGGCCGCCTGCAGAAATTCGAAGCCAGCCTTTCCGAGATTCCGGTCGGTCTGCAGCGGGACACGCTTCTGGAAATGATCCTGCTGCTGGCCCAGTGCGATCTCTTCGTCTCCGGAAACACCGATTTCTTCCACTTCGCCGTGGCGCAAGGAGTCCCCGCGATCGGTCTTTTTTCCAAGGCGGATGGACCCCAGTGGATGCCCCGCGGCCGCCCCCGGGCCCGGGTCATAAAGGTCACCAAGGGGGAGAAGGTCGATATCGAGACCCTCATGGAAGCCGTCGAGGCGGTGACCCAGGGTCGGACCAGTACGGCCTCCACGGTGATCACAACGCCTCTGCCCCGGGACCCTGGGGCTTCCACCGGTGACCCGCCCCACCATGAATAATTTTTCGGGACACCGTCCCCGCTTGCGGTTGCTAATCCTGGCTCCCAACTGGCTGGGCGACGTCGTCATGCATACGCCCCTGCTTTCCTTTCTCCATGATAACAGGGACGGCATCGCAGCTGTTGCCGGCCGACCGATCGCCATTCATCTGGGAGTGCGGGGAGCCTGGGCGGGTTTGTTCCGCGATGATCCACGGATCGATGAACTGATCGTCATGGAGCGCAACCGGCGGCACCGGGGGATTTGGGGAACCTTTCGCCTGGCGAACCTCATGCGACAAGGCGGTTACGACGCCATCATCCTGGGCCCACCGTCCCTGCGGACGGGTTTGGCCGCCTGGCTCGCCCGCATTCCCTGCCGTGTGGGATATCGATCCGACGGCCGCTCTCCTTTTCTTACCGAAGGCCTTTCACCCGTGCCCCGGGGCAGCCTGCATTATTCCCGTGAGATGATTCGCCTGGGTCAGGCCTGGCTGGAATCAGTGGGGTTGGGGAACATCGCTTCCCTGGAAATGGAAAGGCCGGCGACACTGCCGGGTTGCGACTCCCTGTCTCCGGCGGACCTGGGCGCCGGTCCCCCGGTCTGGGTCGTGGCCCCCGGTACCACCTACGGGGAGGCCAAGACCTGGCCAGTCGCTCGTCTGGGTGATTTTCTCGAACTTGCGATCGGTGAAGCAGGGGTCAGGATCGTCCTGCTGGGGGATGCGTCGGCCCGGGGCTTCACCCTCCGTTTGCGCGAACGATTTCGTGGATACTGGAGCGAGGAACCACGGAGCGCCGCCGCCTTGCTGGACCTGACCGGGAAGACCGATCTGCTCACCGCCGCCGGAATTCTCAAATCCTCGGCTGCGTTCATCGGCAATGACAGCGGGCTCATGCATCTGGCCGCGGCCCTGGATCGGCCGACTATCGGGGTGTTCGGATCCTCCAATCCGGACTGGACCGCGCCTCTTGGTCGACATACCCGGGCCATCGTCCCGGCGGGGTTTTCCTGTCGTCCCTGCTATCGCAAGACCTGCAACCAAGCTGAATTCTGCCTGGACACGGTGACGGGGGAAGCGGTTCTGACTGCGGTGCTTGACCTTGTCGGCGACGCCCAAACCCTCCAGGAGGAATCCTGATGGCTGTCTGGAGGCCTTGCCGGCCACCCCAACTTGAGCACGAAGCCCCGGCCCTGTTCCTTGATCGGGACGGAGTGGTGATCGTCGATCGGGGCTACCTGAGCGACCCTGCCCAGGTTGAACTTCTGCCCGGCGCGGCCGAGACCATGAGGGCGGCGGCGGCGGCCGGATACCTTCTGGTCGGGGTTTCCAACCAATCGGGCCTGGGGCGGGGCCTTTTCACCGCGGAGGATCTGGCCCGGGTCATGGTTCGGGTCGATGAACTCCTGGCCAGGGCAGGAACGGGTTTCGACGGATTCTATTACTGTCCCCACGCCCCGCAGGAGGCGTGCGGATGTCGCAAGCCGGCCACAGGCTTGTTGGACGAGGCCGCGGAATCCTGCCGTTGGGATCCTGCCAGGAGCTGGGTCGTGGGGGATAAGGCCAGCGATGTCGGCCTCGGCAGAAACGGTGGTTTGGGCGCGGTTCTGGTGCGGACCGGCCACGGCGCCGACCAGGAGGCCGAGGTTAAGCGGGAGTGGAAGGATGATCCTAGAGTTCTTGTCGCCGCCGATCTACCGGCCGCTTTTGCCGCCATCCGACCGGCCGACCGGAAGGACCAGGACCGGTGAGCTGGGCGTTCGAAGGCAGGCCTATTCGTTCGGTACTCCTGACCAGGCTTCGGTATCTCGGGGACATCGTGATGTCCACCGTGCTGGTCGAGGTTTTGCGCCGGGGAGACCCGGATCTACGGATCGGTTACCTGTGCGAGGATGAGTATGCATCCGTCCTTGCCGGTCACCCCGGAATCGACCGGCTGCACCGGCTGCGCGTGGCTCGCGTGGGCAGCGATGCGGCGGCCCGGGCTGGCCGCCAGGTTCAGACCGGGTCATCCCGTTCGACCCTGGGGGTCATTCGCGATTTACGGAGGGCACCCTACGATTTGGCCGTCGACCTGTTTTTCAATCCCCGCAGCGCCTGGCTGTTGAGGTTGGCGGGGATACCCCTGCGCATTGGCGGAACCAGGAAATGGCGGGGCCGACTCTTCACCCAGTGTGTGTTGCGGGAAGAGGTCGTGGAAGATCATTCCGCTTTCAACCGGATCGCACCCGGCGGACTGGGGGAGCATCTCTGCCGTCTGGCGCCCCTGACCCAGGTGGAATCCGGGCAGGCTTTCACCGCCTGGTTGCCCACCCAATTCGGACCGGGGGACTTGAAACCCCGTTTGGCGCCACCCGAAGAAGGGCTCCTGGCGGGGGAAACGCTGGCTGCCCTGGGGATCGAGCCGGGTACTCCCTATCTGCTGCTGGGCCCTTGCGCCACCTGGCCCAGCAAGGAATGGCCCGCGGACCGGTGGCTTGAATTGATTTCGCTTCTCCTGGATCGTACGGACCTGCCCCTCGCCGTTCTGGTGGCTCCCGGCAGGGAATCCGCCTGGGTGGGACTGGGCTCGCGGATTCCACGGGGCAGGGGTGGGGTGTTGCCTTCCCTGCCCCTGACCGAAGCGCTGGCGGTGACGGGTTCAGCTCGCGCGCTGCTCACCGTGGATGGAGGCATCATGCATGCCGCCGTCGGTCTGGGTGTCCCCACCTTGGCGCTATTCGGTCCCACCGATCCGGACATCTGGTTTCCCTATTCCGGATCCGGGCCCTTCCGGGTCATGGTGCGGGCCCCGCATTGTCACCCCTGCGATCTGCATGAGTGCCCGGCCTTCATCTGTCTGCCGGAACTCGAACCCGCCGCAGTTTGGGATGCCCTGAGCTCCCTGCTGGGCGAAGCGGTCTCCCCCGCCGGGAGGCGGCCGTGAGAGGGCGACCCTCCTTTGCCAGGATTCTTCTCATCCGCCGTAAGGCCCTGGGCGATGCACTGGTAACCATGCGGGCGGTGCTTGAAGTTGCCCGCGCCTGGCCGACCGCGTCCATCGATCTGGTCATCGACCGGCCTTTCGCCGAACTGCTGGAAGAACTGGCCGGCCGCACCGAAGGGCCTGGTTGTTTGCGTGTGCTGTCCTGGCCTCCACCGGCCGGACAATCCTGGTTGGGCTTGTTGCGGGGTGGAGAGTACGATCTGGTCATCGATTGGCTCGGGAGCCCGCGCACCGCCCTATGGACGATGTTGACCGGCGCCGCGGTCAGGGTGGGGTACGATCTACCCCGGCGGCGCTGGGCGTACAACATCAAGGTTCCCCGGAATCAAGCGGCTGGCCGGGACCTGCGCGGTTTCGCAGGCGAAGCCTTTCTTGATCCCCTGCGATGTCTGGGAATGGACCCCGCCCCGTGGCGGGATGGCTTTGCGGCCGCCGGCGTTCCGGAAGAAACGCCGGAAGAATTCAGCGACATTTTCCGGGCCTGGTTTGACAAGTGGATCGGCGGCACAGAGCAACGTGTGGTGATGATGATGAGCGCCACGTGGAGCGCCAAGGGATGGCCCGCCGGCCATGCCGCTGAACTTTGGCTGGATCTTCGCCGCAGGGATTTCAATCCCGTCTTCGTGGCCGGCCCAGGTGACGAGAAACTGGAGGCCGAGCTGCGGGATCTGTTGCCCGGAGATGCCTTTGCTCCGCCCACGACCCTTTTGGAACTGGCTCATATCCTTGGCATGGCCCGGATCTTCGTGGGAACGGACTGTGGTCCCCGCCACCTGGCGGCCAGTCTCGGCGTGCCCACGGTCACCCTGTTCGGGCCCACCGATCCGGTTGGTTGGAACCCGGCGGGTCCAGTTCATGTTTCAGTTAGGACAGGCGCGGAATGTTCTCCCTGCGACCTGGCCGATTGTCCTGTTCCGGGGCATCCTTGTATGGTGGACCTCACTCCGGGTCTGGTCCTGGAGGCCGTGGAACGGGTTTTGGGCGGCGGCCCCAATTGAAAGGTGTTCCTTTGCGTTATCCAGAAAGATCATCGAGGTCCGGCTTCGTTCTTCAGCCCGTTTTCCTGTCGATGTCCGTGGCCCTGGCTCTATCCTTTCCCGGGTGGTCCCCAGACCCGGCTAGGAGCCAGGAGGATTCGTCCTTTGAAGCGGCGCCCTCGGTCTACGGACCCGGCGAACGAATGGTTTTTTCCATCGGATACGGCCCCATCAATGCCGGGGAGGGTATCCTCGAAGTGCTGGACCTGGTCGAGTACAAGGGCCATACCTGCTATCACATCCAGAGCAAGGCCAACAGCAACCGGTTCTTTTCCTCCATCTACAAGGTGAGGGACAAGATCACCAGTTACATCGATGTGGAAACCCTCTACAGCCGCTATTTCAACAAACGGCTGCGCGAGGGGGATTACAAGAAGACCGTGGAGGTGGATTTCGATCATCTCGCGGAGGAGGCGCGATACACCAACGGGGAGACCTATCCAATTTCCCCCGGGGTTCAGGATGTGCTGTCGGCGTTTTTCTTCGTGCGGAATCTCGACCTTGCGGTGGGGAAGGTCTACGAGGTTCCCGCCCACAGTTCCCGCCGGACCTACGATCTGAAGGTCATCGTCCATGGCAAGGAAAGAGTGGAAGTCGAGGCCGGAACGTGGAATTGTTTCGTGGTGGAACCGGTCATCGAGGGTGATGGCCTGTTCAAGCATGAAGGCAAGCTGACCCTTTACATCACCGACGACGACCGCCGGATTCCGGTCCTCATCAAGACCAAGGTGCCGGTCGGGTCGATCGATGTGGAACTAAAGGATTATCGGCCTGGAGTCCTCCTGCGGACGGCCGTGGAATAATCCGCATGAACCGCGAAGGCGACCACGCATGAACAAGACCAGCCGTACCGTATCCCTGGTTCCCCCGGCCGATTGGGCCGCGGCCGACGGTGCCGGGAAGGTCGAGCTTTCGCCAGGTTTCCTGCTCATGGTCACCGTGTTGGGCGCTGTTTTACGTTGGTATTCCCTCACCGGACAATCCCTCTGGGTCGATGAACTGCTCACCTGGCAGATGATCCGCCCCGGTATTCCGGCCGGGTTTATCGAGCAGATTCTCGACTCGATCCAGGGCCCCATCTACATGGCGGTTGTCTGGCCGCTGATCCGTCTGCAGGACTCCGCCCTCATGCTGCGACTGCCCGCCGCGGTGGCGGGGATTGCCACCATTCCGCTGTTCGGCATGGTCGTGTCCCGCCTGCTGGGCGGGCGGGCCGCGCGGCTGGCCGTCCTGTTGTTTGCCCTGAACCCCTTCCATGTTTGGTACAGCCAGGAAGGCCGTGGATATTCGTTTCTGATGATGTTTTCCGTGCTGATGGCTCTGGCGATCCTGGCCCTGGCCCGCAGGAGATCAGGATACTGGCCGGCCGTCCTTTTCGCGCTGGCCACCGCCGGCGCGGTGTTGAGTAATCTGGGGGGCATGTTCCTCTGGCTCGGCATGGGCCTGGGGGTGCTGTTGTTCCACTTTCCTTCCAGCAGGCGGGAATGGGGCTTGTGGGGGCTGGCTTTCGGCGTCGGATTGGTCCTGGTGTCACCCTGGTTACTGAAAGCGACAGGGATCTGGGCCGTCGATCGGGTCCTGCCCGGCAGCGGCACGGGGGAGGCTCTGCGCGGGGAGACCACGTTCTCGCCACTGGCCTGGCTCTACACCCTCCAGACCTTTTTCTACGGTTACAGCCTAGGTCCGTCGCTGCGCGAACTCCACCAGCCGGACCGGATGGCCGTGCTGCGGAACGCCTGGCCTGTCCTGCTCCTTTGCGCCGCACCGGTCGCCGTGGGCCTGATGGCCGGACTGTTTCGCCTCGGCCGGAAACGCGGCCTGCTTCTCGTGTGGATCATCGTTCCGATGGCGATCCTGACCTTTTTGGCCCTGCGCAACGTCAAGCCCTGGAATCCACGGTACGTGGCGATGGCTTTTCCCTGGGTCCTGGCCTTGACGGCTTTCGGCCTGGCCGGTCTGCCGCGCCGCGCGGGACTGGTCGCGACGGTGCTGCTGGTCTGTTTGACCATGTGGTCGTTGGGCGGTTATTATTGGAATACAGGGTATGCCAAGGCCGATATCCAGCTCGCGGCAGCGCACTTGGAAAGGGTCAATTCCGGAGGCGACCCCATTCTCGTCCCGGTGGTGACCGCGGTGTTCCAATATTATTACCGGGGCTCTGGTGACGTGCTGGACACCTACGGGCTTCCGGTCTTGGAGGATTCCCGGGAAGCAGCTGAATTCTGCGACAAAATCCTGGCCGGCAGGACGCGGTGCTGGTTGGTGCTGGCCCGGGAATGGTTCTTCGACCCGGATGGTCATCTGAACAGGGCCCTGTCTCGTCGCGGGCACCTGCGTCTGGTTGCCAACGGGGCGGGAGTCAGGGTCTATGCCTGGGAAAAACAGGCAACAAGTGATGCCGAACCATGAGATCTGAAAACTTCTACGGCAACGAACAGGGTTTCGACGAATTCATTCAACTCGTCAGGGAGGGTTATGCCGACCACCGTTCCCTGAGCTATTGCGTACTCAAGCGTTTGTTCGATCTGGTGGGATCCCTGTCCGGGCTCCTGCTGATCCTGCCGTTGCTCCCTTTCATCGTCATGCTGATCAAGCTGGAAACCCCAGGTCCCATTTTCTTCAAGCAGCAGCGGGTGGGTTACCGGGGACGCATGTTCCAATGTTACAAATTCCGCTCCATGGCCGTCGACGCCGAGGATCAGAAGGAACACATGCAGCACCTGAATGAAGCCACCGGAGCTGCCTTCAAGATCAAGGACGATCCGCGGATTACGGGCGTGGGCCGCTTCCTGAGACGGAGCAGCCTCGATGAATTCCCCCAGCTGATCAACGTGCTCCTCGGTGACATGAGCATCGTGGGCCCTCGGCCGCAGATCCCCCCCGAAGTCCGGGATTACACTCCCGAGCAAGCTCGCCGCCTGCTGGTCAAACCCGGCCTGACCTGCCTGTGGCAGGTCTCCGGGCGCAGCCATCTTGATTTCCTGGAGTGGATGGAACTCGACCAGGAATACGCGCAACAGGCCGGGTTCCGGATGGATCTTCATGTGCTCATGCGAACCCTGCCCGCGGTCATTGAACGGAAGGGCGCCTATTGAGCGTTGTGGGTATCGGCACTGATATCGTCGCGGTGGCACGCATCGCGGAACTGCTTGATCGCCACGGGGAGCGATTTCTGGGGCGCTGTTTCCGGATGGGGGATCCCCATTCGGGTGGCGGAAACTGGGAAACCGTTGCGAAACCCTCTCCTGTCTCCCTGGCCGCCCGCTGGGCTGCCAAGGAGGCATTCCTCAAGGCCCTGGGCACGGATGTGCGGGGAATTCCCTACCGGGACATCGAAGTGGTAAAGTCGGACCTGGGGCCCGTGGGCTTGGTCCTTCACGGTCGGGCCCGCGATGTCCTGGCCGAGGCCGGCGGTAACCGGATTCACCTGACCATCAGTCATGAACGGGAATTCGCCGTGGCCTCGGTGCTCATCGAGGGGTGAACCAGCTTGCGGATGGCGGCTGTCGCCTCACCGTGGCGCCCCTCGGCCTCACCACCGAAATACCCAAAGGTCTTGGTCGCCGGGATGGTGTGTGCTAGATTCTGCTATCGGCATACGGGCCCGTCAGGCCTGGATGATTTGCTGCCTGCTTGGAAACCCGGGCCCGAGGTGTCCCACCGGATCATGGCACATGAATTCCTCCTGATCGACGTTTTCACCGACCGGCCCTTCGGCGGAAGCCGGCTTTACCTGTTCCCCGATGGTGACGGGGTTCCTCCGGATCTGATGCAGAGTCTGGCCATGGAGTTAGGTCCGGGGGAGACGGCATTCATCGTGTCCTCGTCCGTGCGTGATTCCGGGCGCACAGGTCTGCGGGTCTTTACTCCCGCGGCGGAAATTCCCTTCGGCGGACATTCCGTCCTCGGCGCCACCTTCGCCCTGGATCAACTGGGCCGCCGTCCCGTCGAGGAGGAGCCGGAGCCCTTTACCTGGGAACTCGAAGCGGGCCATTTCGAGGTGGTGACCCGCAGCGAGAACGGCAACCGGATCTACAGCCTCCGCCAGGATGTCCCCGTGTTCATGGGGCAGTATTTCCACCGGGGAAAGGTTGCCCGGACTCTCGGCTTGCCCGAGGATGATATCGCGATCACCGGTCTGCCCTGCGAAGTCATTTCCACGGGGCTTCCCATCCATATCGTTCCCTTGGCCTCCCTGGACGCCATGCAGCGGATCATCCTGCGCAACCGGGACGCTGAAGCCATCGCGCGGGATCTGGGTTTCGGCGACCTTTTCGTGTTTACCTGCGAAACGGTTCAGCCCGAGGCGACCGTCCACTGCCGAATGTTCGCTCCCTATTTCGGCATCCCGGAGGACGCCGCCAGCGGGGCAGCCACGGGAGCCCTCGTGGCCTACCTGGTCAAGCATCGGTTGGTCAAGTACAGTTCCAAGGTGCGGATCATCTGCGAGCAGGGTCTCGAGATGGGTCGCCCCAGCCGTCTCATTGCCGAAGCCGGAATTTCCGGCGGACAGGCCACCGCCATCCAGGTCGGCGGCCAGTGCGTCCTTGTCGGGTCCGGCAGCATCAACATTTCCTGAGCCCGCAACCATTATCTGGGGGCCGAGTCGAAAGTGAGGATGGGTCCATGAACGTCCCAGCCGGTCTGTCCACCGAGATGTGCGATATGGTCATTCAGACACTGCGTCAGGTCGTCGGTCGTGAACTTCCCGACGACAGGATCATGGAACTCGACGCAAAGGACCATTTCCCCGAGGACGTTATCCGCAAGCTCCTTTCTCCTGACGTCGGGCTGCACCTGATCTTCCTTCCCGAAGAATACGGCGGTTTGGGTGGAGGGGCGCGTGACATCTGCCGGGTCAGCGAGGAGATGGCCACCAGTGACCTGGGCGTGGCCACGGCCTTCCTGGCCATCTGTCTGGGCACCGACCCCATTCTCGTGGGCGGCACCACTGAACAGAAGGATAAATGGCTCACCAAGATCGCGACCGAAGGCTTGATCGTGGCCTACGGCGTGACTGAACCGGAAGTCGGCAGCAACGTCGCAGCCGTGGCGACCACCGCCGACCGGATCCTCGATGCCGATGGAAACGTCACCGGCTACCGGTTGAACGGAACCAAGCAGTTCATCACCAACGGGGGGGTGGCCCAGATCTACACCATCCTGGCCAGGACCCCGGACGGCCTCAGCTTCTTCGTGGTGGAGCGCGGCACCCCCGGCCTGAGCGTGGGCAAGCACGAGGAGAAGCACGGCATCCGGGCTTCCAACACCACCGGCGTCCTGCTGGAGGACGTGGACATTCCCGCCGCGAACCTCATCGGCCTGGTGGAGGGCGAGGGCCTCAAACAGGCCAACGCGGTGTTCGGCTACACCCGGTTGATGGTGGGGGCGTTCGGTCTCGGCGGAGGGCAAGGGCCCTTGAACCGTGCTTTGGCCTATGCCAAGACCCGGGAACAGTTTGGCTCCCCACTGGTGGAGAAACAGGGGTTTCTGTTTAAGCTGATCGTGGAGAACTGGATCGATCTCGCCGCGGGCCGGGCCCATATGGAACAGGTGGGGCTGCAACTCGACGAAGGCGGCAAGGACTTGGGCACCGAGGGCTCCATCGCCAAGTACTGGGGAACCGAAGCCGGCAACCGCGCGGCCGACGCTTCCATCCAGGCCTTGGGCGGTTATGGGTACGCGCGCGAATACGTCGTCGAAAAGATGCGCCGCGATGTTCGCATCACTTCCATCTACGAGGGCACCAGCGAGATCCAGCAGAGCATCATCTCCTTGTACCGGTGGAAGGAAACGGTCCGGTCCAAGGGCGGGTTCTACGAGAATCTGGCCGTCCAGATGGACCGGCTGCACGAAGTTGAACCTGAAGTCGGGGCGGCCATGGTCGCCGCCGCCGTTCGTGGTCTCAACGACGTGATCATGCATATGCACCGGGCCAGGTTGACCAGGAACCAGATCGTCATGTTCACCTTCGCCGATATGATGACCGTCTGTGAAGTGTCCGCCGCCTTGACCCAAAAGGCCGCCCGGCTGCGTGCCCAGGGTGACTCCGTTGCGGATGTTTTTTCGGCCATGGGCAGGGTGTTCGCCCGCAAAGCCGTTCGGATGGTGTCCACGGGGGCGGACCTCTGCGCCGGCGGCTGGACTCTTGGCGGGGATCTGGAGGATGTGGCCGCGGCGGATGACCTTCTGGCGGGCGTGAAAGCTCGTTTCCCTCTGGGCCTGACCGCCGGTTTGTGGCGCGACATGGAAATTGTGGGAGAATACCTCAAGACACTGGTTTGAAACTCGGGATTCCGACATGAAATTGGATCAAAAAATCGACATTTTCACCCAGCGGCTGGCGCAGGCCCCGTACTCGAGGGTCTTTGCTCCCCTGGCCGACCTGTTGCGTCAGGCCGGACGGTGGGAGGACGCGCTGGAACTGCTGGAGGACGGTTTGGGGCGGCACCCGGACTATGTCTCGGCCCTTGTGATCAAAGGGCGCACCCTGGTTGACGCCGGCCGGATGGACCAGGCGCGGCTGGTCTTGGCCCGAGTCCTGGAGCTGGACGCGGAAAACTTCGTCGTTTTACGCCTGTTGACCGAAGACGCCCGGAGCCGCGAGGCCTGGGAAGAAGCGATTCCCCTGCTGGAAAAGCTGGTGGTTCTGGATCCGGATGACGAGCGGTGGCCCGGGGCCCTGGCGGAAGCCAAACAGTTCGCTTCGCGGGATATTCCCTCCGGCTCAGCTGGCTCTTCCTTCGCCACCATGACTCTGGTGGACATCTATCTCGCCCAGGGTTACCGGGTCAAGGCTCTGGCGGCCCTCGACCAGATGGCGGCCCGGGAACCGGGTCGCAAGGACATTCAGCAGCGGATGGTCGAGATCCGGGCCGAAGGCCCCTCCGTGCCCGCAAGCCTGGAGGGTATGGCCCCGTCGCCCCGGATTGCTCCGTCGGCCCCCGCCGGAAATGGTGGTCGAAAGGCCTCCCAGCGGTCTAGCGAGAAGAAGAAGTTCGAAGAATGGATCAACCGTATTCGCCAGGAAGGCGGACCGTCGACATGACCCCGCGCGTGGTCGTGGTCGGCGGGCCCAATCTCGGCCGCCTGGGCAGGCGCGAACCGAAGATCTACGGTGATACAACCTGGTCGGAGCTGGAGTCCCTGTGCCTGGGCTGGGCCGGTGACCTCGGTCTCGAACTGCAATTCCTGCAGTCGGACCTGGAGGGGGATCTGGTCGGCATGATTCATGGGGCCGGCGACGCGGCCGACGGGCTCATTCTCAACGCCGCGGCCTACACCCACACCTCCGTGGCCATTCGGGACGCGGTGGCGGCGGTGGATATTCCGGTGGTGGAAATCCACCTGACCAATCCCGACGCCCGGGAACCCTTCCGGCGCAACAACCTGCTGGCTGATGTGGTGACCGCGGGGATCCGCGGCTTCGGCATCCACGGCTACCGATTGGCCCTGGTGGGAATGATGGCCCTGTTGAAGGCCGGACCCGCGGGGAGCGAGCAGAATAAACCTGGCTAACATTCATTGCCATGAAGGGAACGGCGTGTTATCAATTACCGGATTTTGGGGGACGCCTTGAATGATCGCACCTTGGAAAGAGAGGGTCGAATTGGCCGATACGAGTAATTTCCGGACCGGATTCACCATGAAACACAAGAACGGTTTGTGGTCCATCGTGGAATTCCAGCACGTCAAGCCGGGCAAGGGTCCGGCCTTCGTCCGCACCAAGTTGAAAAACGTCGAAAACGGCAAGGTGGTCGAGGTTACTTTCCGGGCTGGTGAAAAAGTCGAAGAAGTCCGGTTGGAGCGCCGGGAATTTCAATATTTGTATCCGGATGGTGAATTTTATGTTTTCATGAACACCGAGACCTATGAGCAGATCCAATTGCACAAGGAAACGTTGGGGGACGTGCCGCTGTATATCAAGGAAAGCGATATGTGCAGCGTTCTTCTGCTGGAAGATAAACCGTTGACGGTGGAAGCTCCGCTGACGGTGGAGTTGCAGGTCAATCAAACCGATCCCGGTGTGCGCGGAGATACCGCCCAGGGCGGCTCCAAACCGGCCACCATGGAAACGGGACTCGTGGTTCAGGTGCCCCTCTTCATCGAAGAGGGTGAAAACCTGAAGATCGATTCCCGCACCGGGAAGTACCTGGGAAGGGTTTAGCATGGATACCGCCCCACGCACCGGAGGATCCGATATGGATATCGACAAGGTTCGCGAACTCGTCAAGCTGGTGGAAGACAGCGGGATCGAGGAGTTGGAGGTCAGTAACGAGGATACGACCATCCGCATCCAGAAATCAGCCCCGCTGACGATGGCCGCCGCTTCCGTCAACCCGGTCATGCAGGTGCCCGTGCCTCAGGTTCCCGCTGCCGGCGTCGCGGTCCCCGCCGCCGCGGATCCGAGCCGGGCCAAGTGGAAGGACGTACGCTCTCCCATCGTCGGCACCTTCTATCGCTCCCCCTCTCCTACCAGCGGTCCTTTCGTCGAGGTGGGGGACCGGGTGGCGACAGGTCAGACCTTGTGCATCGTCGAGGCCATGAAGGTCATGAACGAGATCGAGGCCGAATTCAGCGGCACGATCAAGGAGATCTTCGTCGAGGACGGCAACCCGGTGGAGGCCGAGGCCGTTCTTTTCCTCGTCGACCCCGACTGATTCACGGACCTTTCCTTCCCGGGCCGCCCGGGATCCAGGCCGGTTTGCAGCAGCCCGGAAAGAGCGTTTTTCGCTCCTTGCGGGCTATTTGTTTGTCAAAGTGTCTTGGATTCGCTGTTAAGCACCAGGGATTCCTGCCGATGTTCAGGGATGGAATGACGGCTTCACGATGTGGTCGGCACCGGTCTGTGGGATGGAACCCATAACAGGAGAATCCTTTACATGGATATCAAGAAGATCCTCAAGGAAATGATTGCCAGGGGTGCGAGTGACCTCCACCTGAAAGTGGCGTCGGCACCCGTTTACAGGATCAACGGCACGCTGGTCTTTGCCGATTATGAGGCCCCGACCGTGCCGGACATGGCAGCGGTGGCCCAGCAGATCCTGTCGCCAAGCCAGCGGGAGGTCTTCGAGACAACACGTGAAATCGATTTCGCCTTCGGCGTGCCGGGCATCGCCCGGTTCCGGGCCAATTTCTACGTTCAGCGGGGCAGCGTGGCCATGGTCTTCCGGCATGTGCCGGTCGAGATCAAGACCATCGACGAACTGGGCCTGCCCGCGGTGGTCAAGGAGCTGGCCGTCCGGCCTCGGGGCCTGATGCTGGTGACCGGCACCGTCGGCAGCGGCAAGTCGACCACCTTGGCTTCCATCGTGGACATCATCAACCGGGATTGCTCCCGGCACGTGATCACCATCGAAGACCCCATCGAATTCCTGCACCGTGACCAGAAGAGTATCATTAGCCAACGTGAAATCGGCTGCGATACCACTAGTTACGGGGATGCATTAAGGCATGTTCTCAGGCAGGACCCCGACGTGATCCTCATCGGCGAGATCCGGGATGCCGAGTCGATGAAGATTGCCCTGACCGCCGCGGACACGGGCCACCTGGTGCTGAGCACCATGCACACCATCGATGCCACCCAGACCATCAGCCGTATCATCTCCTTCTTTCCGCCCCACCAGCACCAGGAGATCCGTTACCTGCTGGCTTCGACCATGCAGGCGGTCATCTCCCAGCGGTTGGTGGCTGACGCGGACGGCCTGACCCGCTATCCGGCCTGCGAGATCATGATTACCACGGGCACCATCCGCGAGTACATCCGTGAACCGGAAAAGACCGTGATGATCCGCCAAGCCATCCAGGAAGGTTTTGTCCAGTACCAGATGCAGACCTTCGACCAGTCCTTGATGCAGTTGTACAAGGAAAAGAAGATCACCCTCGAGGCGGCCACCAAGACCAGCAGCAATCCCCACGAGTTCATGCTCCGGGTCAAGGGCATCCAGGCCAGCAGCGACAAGACCTGGGATCGTTTCGAGGAATCGACCAAGGAGCCTGAGAAGGAAACCCAGACCATCTGACGAGCGCCGACCAGCCGTCGAATAGGAAAATGGCCTCCCAGGAGGCCGTTTTCTCTTGCCATCATGTACCGGGAACCCCAAAATACAAAACTTGAAACGGAAAGTTCCCCTGGGACCGGGCCGCACCGCCGTGGTCCCCAACTGTCCCGGGGTGGTGGTTTGCGTGTCTTTCCCACAGGAAGTCCTGCATGTTCAAGAAGATCCTGGTCGCCAACCGAGGCGAAATCGCCCTGCGCATCATGAGGGCCTGCCGCGAGCTCGGCATCGAGAGCGTGGCCATCCATTCCTCGGCCGATGCCGATTCTCTACACGTCAAATATGCGGATGAGTCCGTCTGCGTGGGCCGGGCATCCAGCGCCGAAAGCTATCTGCGCGTTCCGAACATCATCGCGGCCGCGGAAATCACCGGCGCCGAGGCCATCCATCCCGGTTACGGCTTTCTCGCCGAAAACGCCGAATTCGCCGAGATCTGCCGCGAGAACGATTTCATCTGGATCGGACCGGCCGCCGAGGTGATTCGCCAGATGGGCGACAAGGCCACCGCTCGGACCATGGCCGAGGAGACCAAGGTGCCCACG
>CBDURF010000016.1:0-32069 GCA_965369705.1 uncultured bacterium | reverse complement strand
CGAGGAATGGGATGAGCGGAACCGTGTGGCCATAGCCAAGCGGCGAAAGAATCAGTCGAAGGAAGCCGCCGGGGCTCCCGAGTAGGAATCCGGCTCGCCCCTGACCAGGCCTTGTGCGCCGTTTCCCGACTTCGGTCGTGAACCGCCGGGGACGGACATTTAAAAAAAGGAGAATCCGATGGCTCGCAAAAACCTTCGGATCAAGAAGAAGAAAAAGAAGAGAAGGCATGGCAAGCAGAAGGTCTGCTTTTTCAGCAAGACCGGCATGATCGCCATCGATTACAAGGACGACGAATTCCTGCGCCGTTTCGTGACCGAGCGCGGCAAGATCGCCCCTCGTCGCAACACGGGGACCATACCCAAGTTCCAGCGCCCCCTGGCTGTCGCCATCAAGCGGGCCCGGCACCTGGCTCTGTTGCCCTTCGTGAAGGAATACTACCGGTAGCTTCGGCTGCGGTAGGGCGGAACCGGCATGCCGAGAACCTGGTCCGGATACCTGCCGTCCATGTTGGCGGCGGCGGTGACCCTGGTGCTTACCGCGGTTTACGCCGCGGCTGTGGGCGGTTCCGACCCGGCCGGTCCCTTGCAGGGAGTGGTCCTGCTTCTTTTGATCCCGGTTCCTCTGGGGATCGCGGTGATCTGGGGAAGCGCGATCTTGACCAGCCGGCCCTATCTGGCGGCGATTGTCGGAGCGGCCGTTTGGCTTGCGCTGAGCTACTTCCTGCTGCCGCGGGAGGTGGTATGGCAGTTGGCGGCAAACGTGGCCGCGGGACTGATCGCCGGTCTGGCCCTGGGCCTGCGTTGGCGAATGGATACGGCGCTGTTGGCCGTTGCGGCGGCCCTGTTGCCGATGATCCTCTGGGCCGTGATCCAGGTCCCGGTCCAGGAACAGCTCCAGATGGTCAGCCAGGAAATGCTGAGCGTACTGGAGGACAACCTCCCCGAGGGTACCAGCGAGGAGCAACGGGCGCGAACCTTGGCGGAGGAAAGGCGCAACCTGGACAGGATGTCCACCCTGGCGACGAGGATCTATCCCTTCGTGATCGGGGTGGGTCTGTTGGGCCAGGGAGGCATCATTCTCGCGCTGGTCTGGTTTTCGGTCCGGCGCCTGAGGATCGCGATCCCGGGCTGGGTACTGCCTCCGTTTTCCCGCTGGAGGTTGCCCTTCTACCTGGTCTGGCTGCTGGTTGTCGGCGTGGGCCTGATGTTGACGCGCGCGCCATATCTGGCTTCCGCGGGTTTGAACCTGACGCTTCTGGTGGCCTGCGTATTGAGTGTGCAGGGTGTTGCGGTTCAGTTCCACGTGACGAACCGGATGCTTTCGAAAACGGGAAGACTTCTCTACTGGCTGGTGATGGGGGTCTTTTTCGCGCCCCTGGTTCTTTTCAGTGGGGCGGTGCTCGGGCTGGTCGACCAGTGGGCGGATCTGCGGCGCCTGCAGGTCGGGTCCGGTGATGAAGACGGGAATGTCGGAGAATCCGACGAAATTGAATAGAGCGGAATCCCGGTGATTCCTTTCCGCCGGTCCGTTGGTAATGACAAAGGTGGTTTGAGATGGAAGTGATCCTGATGCAAAGCGTGGATGCCCTCGGTGAGATTGGGGACACTGTCTCCGTCGCCCGGGGCTATGCGCGGAATTACCTGATCCCCAAGGGTCTGGCCGTGTTGGCCACCGAGGGGCACCGCAAGCTGGTCGAGGAGCACATGAAGCTCGAGGCCAAGCGCGACAATCTGCGCAAGGCCAGCGCCGAGGAGTTGGCGGCCAAGCTGGGTGAACTCTCCTGCACCATCACAGTGCAGGCAGGCGAAGACGACAAGCTGTTCGGTTCGGTCGGCTCCCGCGAGATCGCCGAGGCCCTCAAGTCCGACAACGGCGAGTTCGATCACAAGCAGATCGTGCTGGATGAGACCATCAAGCAGTTGGGCGTCTACTCGGTACCCGTGAAGCTTCATTCCGAGGTGGAAGTGACCGCCAAGGTCTGGGTCGTCAAGGCCACTTAGGCTGTCGGGGCTTATGAGTTCCGCGCGGACCACATCTTCCCGTTCGGACCGGCGGGGAATCTGCGTCATCATGGCGGGGGGCCGAGGTACGCGTTTCTGGCCCCTGAGCCGCACCGACCGTCCCAAGCAGCTCCTGGCCCTGGCTTCGGGGCAGAGTCTGTTGAGGGATACCTTCGAGCGGGTGGAGTCCCTGGTGGGGACCGACCGTATCCTGGTGGTCACCAGCGGCAGTCTGGCCGCCGCCACCCGGAATGAATTGCCCGAACTGGCTTCCGAACGCATCATCACCGAACCGCAGGGCCGCAATACCGCTCCCTGCGCGGTCCTGGGCATGGGGCTGGCTGGGCGCCTCGATCCCGCCGCGCCGGTCGCCCTGTTGCCGGCCGACCACTTCATCCCCGACGCCGATGCCTTCCGTGCCCAATTGGCCGAGGCCTTTTCGCTGGCTGCCGGTAGTGAAACCGTGGTTACCCTGGGTATCCCACCCACGCGGCCGGAAACGGGCTACGGCTACCTGGAGGCCGCCGGGCAGAAGGAGGCCGGGGCGCCGGTCCAGGGTCTGGCTTTCCATGAAAAACCGGATCCGGCCACCGCGGAAGCGTATGTCCGCAGCGGAAACCATTTCTGGAACAGCGGCATCTTCATCTGGAATCCCGTCCGGTTCGCCGCCGCCGCCGCCACGCATCTGCCCGGGATCGTCGATCTGATGTCTGCTCCGGTGAATTCCTTTGGAACCGACGCCTTTTCTCCGGCGTTGGAAGATGCCTACCGTGATTGCCCGTCCGATTCCATAGATTTCGCAATCATGGAAAAGCTCACCGATTTTCTGGTCCTGCCCGCAGCCTTCCGTTGGTCGGATCTGGGCAGCTGGGACGCCTGGGGTGAATTGGCCCCCGCCCTGCCCGGGGACAACCGGGGTCGCGGGGATCTGTTGGCCGTCGACAGCCGGGACAACATCCTGCTGGCCGCCGATCGTCTGGTGGCCCTGGTGGGTGTCCGGAATCTGATAGTGGTCGATACGCCCGACGCCCTACTGGTCTGCAGCAAGTCCGAGGCCCAGAAAATCAAGGAAATCATCTCAAGACTGGAGGATCAAGGTCGCTCCGACCTGCTCTAAATCGAATGTCCCGGCTTCCCTGAGAGCCTCAGCAAGGAGTATTGCCCATGTTCGCCGTCCGCCGCCTGTTCGTTTTCCTCTTGGTCGTTTCCTCCCTGGCCCTGCTGACCGCCTGCCAAGAGGGCTCCTCGTCTTCCGCCGGCTCGGGGTCCCGTGCCCTCGCCAAGAACTTTCAATGGCAGCCTTTGTTCGGCGACGGGGCCAACGACGGGTCCCACGCCATCGCCAGGGTGGGGGACATCGAGATCACCGCCCGGGATCTCGAACTGTATCTCGATGAAATGCTCCCCGCCGACCAAAGCAAATATGTGGGGCCCGAGGGGGAGCGACTGCTGCTCAAGCACATGATCAAGGTCGTGTTCCTGGTCCAGGGCGCGGTGGACAAGAAACTGTTCAATGACCAGGATGTGGCCCGGACCCTTATCTCCCATCGCCGCCGCGCCCTCCAATCAGCCATGCTCAATTACGGTCTGCTCAGAGGCCGCAAACCCTCCGAAGAGGAGCTCCGCGAGTTCTTCAAGAACAACCGGAGAGACTTTCGCATGTTGGCCATCATCAACGCGCGTCATATCGAATGCCTGACCAAGGATGAGGCAGATGAAGCCTACGAGCGCCTGGTCACCGGGGGGCGGGGAAACGACTGGATATCTGTCATGGTGGATTTTTCGGTCAACGAGGACTCCAAGGCCCAGGAAGGCAGTGTCGGGTGGTTCAACAAGGACGGATTCATCCCCTTCATCCGGGGCTCAAAAAATTTCACGAACGCGGCCTATGACCTGGAAATCGGTCTGCACCCTCCCTTCCAGATCATCAACCGGTGGCATGTAGTGGAGATCATCAAACGGAACAAAGAACGCCCCATGACTTTCTCCGAGGCGAAGGACAAGGTCAAAAATGCCATGATGCCGGCCTGGCAGGAAGCGATCGTCCAGGATTTCATGCTGGAGGCCCGAAAACAAACCAACGTGGAAATGTTGGGTAAGTTCGCGCCGGGCAAGGGAATGAACGTGGATGAGCTGTTCGCCCGGGCCCTGGCCGTTTCCGATGTCGAACATAAGATTGAGCTCCTCAATTTGATCTACACCGACTATCCTGAAAGCCACCGGGCCGATGATGCTCTGTTCATGGCGGCAAGTGTATCCCTGAATAACTGGGTGGATAAACGGGTCGCCGAGCGGTACCTTCGGATACTGCTGAAGGAGTACCCGGATAGCGAGTTGGCCGAGGATGCTCAATTCCTCAAGGATAACCTCTACAATCCCGAGGTCCTGAATCCGCAAAGCATGGAGGAACTCCGCAAGTCGACTCAATAAGGAGGCTGAAAAATGTCTGAAACGTACATGCGAAGGAACGGATGGACGTTGGTTGGTGCCTTCGTCCTGGCAGCCGCCGTCACCGGTGGCGGCTGGTTGCCCGCGGTGGCCCAGGAGGAAAGCGTTTCTCCCGCCCAGGAGTCTTCATCCGCGGAACCCGTCCAGCGGGAGGGTGTCTGGGTGGACATCTTCTTCGGCACGGAAATCGACAAGGAGACCCGGTCCCTCATCGGCGAGGGGACCACGTTCCCGGCCGACGGGGATCGAATCTACTGTCTGACCAGGGTGCACGGAATGAGTCCTCCGACCACCGTGACCCACGCCTGGTACCACGAGGGCATGACCATGGCCCGGGTGGACTTGCCGGTGGGTTCGGAAAACTGGCGGACCTGGTCCTACAAAACCTATCCGCCCGACTGGACGGGCTCCTGGGAAGTCAAAGTCCTGAACGCGGACGGCATGGTCCTGGGTGCGGCCGGATTTGAAGTGAAGTAGGAGGCTTCCATGGTGCGGTTCCTGAGGGGAAGGGGGACGCCCGTCCTGCTGCTCCTGGTCTGGCTTGGTCTGTGCGGCCTGTCCGGATGCGGTTCGGGGGGCAAGCCCGGCGGCCGTCCGGACCAATTGACTGGTTCGGAGTTGGAGCAGGCCGAGCGGTTGTTTTTCAAGCTCACCCGGGAGCATTCCCTCCAGCGCGACAGCGAAGCCCTGGCCGTCGCCAACGCCATTCTTACGCAATATCCCGCCTTCGCCCGCAACGATGAAGTCCTGTTCCTGGCCATCGACTCCGCGGCCAGGCTCACCGACCCGCAACGTGCCCTCGATCTGACCGACCAGCTCCTGGACCGGTATCCCGACAACCCCCAGGTAGAGGCGGCTCTGGCTCGGGGAGCCCAACTGGCCGTCGCAGCGGGGGACTCGCTGCGCGGCGCGGGCTACCACGTTTCCCTTTACGAACGCGATCCGGCCGGTCAGACAGGCGCGGACGGCCGGCCACGGGCGGCCGCCCTCCTCGGTGGGTTGGACCTGGACCAGTTGACTGAGCTTGCCACCGAGCGCCCCGGCAGCGCCCTGCAGCCATATCTGGGTTTCCTGCGGGTGGAGCGGCTGCTGGCGGACGGCCGGGTGACGGAAACCGAGGCGGTGGTCCTGGAGCTGGAAACCCGGGCCCCGGAAAATGTCTGGACCCTTGCTGCACGTGATCGCCTCGGCGGCGGTCCGGGCCTGGCCGGGACCGGATATGTCGGCGAGGTCAGGGCCAACCAGGTGGGCGTCATCTGTCCCCTTACCGGACGATTCGCCGTCCTGGGCAACGCTTTCTACGATGCGGCTCTGTTGGCCCTGGAGGCGACCAACACGGAACTCGGCACCTCATTCGAACTCAAGGTCGAGGACAGCGAGGGAGATCCGGTGGCCGGCGCCCTGGCCGCCCGGCGCCTGTGCCGGGAAGAAGGCAGCATCGCCCTGCTGGGCGCCCTGATGAGCGATCCAACCGCCGCGGTGGCCGTCGTGGCCGATCACTGGCAGGTGCCCCTGGTGTCCCCGACCGCGACCAATGAACGCATCTGGGAACTGGGTGAGGGGATCTTCCAGACCAACCTGACCGGGCTCTACGAAACACGTCTGCTGGCGACCCTGGCCACCACGGTGATGCTGAAGAAACGTTTCGGCCTCATGTATCCCGACACTCCGGAGGGCCGCGGTTACGCCGAAGTTTTCCGGACCGAGGTGGAGGGTTTGGGGGCCGAGATCGTGGCCGAGGTCGCTTTCCCTTCCCGCGGCACGGATTTCAAGGACCCCATTCTGACACTGCGCAAAAAACGCCCCGAGGTCATTTTCGTACCCGCGTCCGTGGATCAGATGGTCCTGTTGGGGCCCCAACTGGATTTTTACCACGCCGGCTCTCTCGTCCTGGGCCTAAGCAACTGGAACAGCGAGAAGCTCCAGGAAAGAGCGGGAACATTACTGGAACGGGCGATCTTTCCGAATGACCTGGCTCTGTTTCCCGCCCGGTGGACTTCGGAATTCCGGGAAAGATGGAACGGTGAGAACTATCCCCGGGAAGCTTCGGTCCTGGCCCTGAAATCCTATCAGGCCACCCGCATGTTGCTCGATACCATCGCCCTCGGCGAGGTGACCAGCCGGGTCCATCTGACCCATGCCCTGCGGAACCGGCTGGCCAGCAGGGATTTCGAGGCGGAGGGTCCCGAGTCCTTCGCGAGCACCGTACGCATGTTCCGGGCCGAGGAAATCGTTCCTTTTCCAGGTGGGCGTTTCGACGAGGCATGGCGACTGACCGAGGGCGCGGCAGCGGATTCGCTGCTGGCCGAACCCGCCGAGGCAGCCGCGGATACCAGCCGGGACTGAACGGCGATTCGCTCAGCGCGAAAGGCCTTCGGGCGTGAAGTAGGGGCTCTTGAACCGCCAGGGAATGACATACTGCCGCCCGACGCCCGGGTCGATCCGCCAGCCGAACTTCCACTGCTTGACGGCCTCAAGGGTCTCCTCGGCGAATAGGCGGCTGCCGTTGTTGCTGATCTCCCAGGCGTCCGTCACCAGGCCGTCGGGTCCCACGAAGATCACCACCTCGACCAAGATGACGGGAATGCGCCGGTCGGCCTCGCTGGCGCCCAGGGGGTATTCGGGGCGGACCAGGTGCAGAATGTAGTAATCGGGGTTGGACTGCATGGGCAGGGCCATCTCGACCTGCTGGTCCGCGGACAGCTCTGCATGGTCCCTGGGGTATTCGCTGGCGGTTGTGGCCTGATTGAGTTCCTCCAGGTTGACCGGCGGGATTTCTTCCGTTCCGTCCTCGGTCGGATCCTCCTTCTCGATCTCGATGTTGGCCGGCGGCGGCTGGACCTGAAGCGACCTGGGAATCTGATGGATTTTCTGGTGCCCCTCCTCGATGGAAATTTCCGGCATGATCCGCAGGTCACCGGGAGCTCCGTAGTATTCGAAACGCTCCTTGATTTCCTGCTCGTTCGGACCCAGAAGCACCAACAGGGCCAGGCCCGCCACCGCGGTCACCCCTGCCCAGATCATCCTTTTGCGGCCTCCCCGGTGGGACCCCGCCTGCACTTCCGTCGTGAAGGTCGACGGATCAGGGGCCAGGGGTTTCGCTTTTCCGGATCGGGTCACGGTCACCTCAGGGATTGTGCATCATCAGTCGTGCGGCATAACCGGAACCGAATCTTTCCAGCAGCCATAGTTGTCGGATGTCGCCGGCGTGGATCTCCAGCGTGTGACGATCCAGCAGGGCGGGTAGCCCCGGATCCCTTGCTGAATCTAAGGGATCGGCCCCGTTCAGGGAAAGGTCCGTGGGGTCGACCGTGACTTCCCGGATCGGAACGGGAGACCAGAGGAGATTCCCGTCGAGTTCCGCCCAGTCCACGACGGAGGGGACCGGAGCGCCGGGAAGGTCCGCGATGATCGCCGCCACGTCGAGAGTCGGCACCAGTCGGTTTTCGGTTTCGAACAGGGAGGCGACCGACAGCAGCACGGTCCGGGCTTCGGCCCTTTGCCATCCCCGCTGCGAAAGGCGCATCTCCTGCCGGGGGGACCGTGGCCCGGGCAGCCGCACTTCCAGGGCGGGACAAGCGGTGTGGCGCAGCAGGTAGTCATATGAGGGCGTCACGGCCAGGGAGTCGTCCGGCGTGGCCAGGCCGACCGCGGCCAGCAGGAAAAGCTCGGCCCACCGCCGGCCCGTTTCACTGCCCGGATGATGGCTGGCGGTCAGAAGTTTCGGCTGACCGCTGCGCCCGATGGTGAGAAAGAAATCGGCGCCGACCTCACCGGCCAGACGGACCTTTTCCTCGACCGGGAGGGCCGTTTCGCCCCGGCGGGTCAGATGGACGACGGCCCCGCATCCTTCGAGCAGACCCTGGGCCAGCAGGGCGATTTCCAGATTCAGGGTGGCGCCGCGCAGGCCCAGCGGGCCGGTGCCGTCGGTATCGCTGCCGCCGCCGGCGGGATCCAGCACGACGACCTTGCCACGCAAACCCGGCACGAGGGGCTCCGTGCGCCAATTCCGGTCCCCCGCGACGACCGTACGGGCGGTGTCCGGGTTGGCGGGGTCCGGATCGATAAGGGGCAGAAAGCCCGGCGCGGTCACCCAGACAGGGTGGCCGCGCTCGTAGGGAATCAACGGCACGTTTTGATCAGCCATCCCGGTCGGCAGGCCATCGGGCAGCAAGGCCCGAAGAGACCAGGGTCCCACCGGCGTCCCGTCGGTATCGGACAGCAAACGCCAGCGCCAGGGGTGAGGCAGTTCCGCACTGGATATGTCGCAGGGCAGGATGGGGTTCCCCGCAGAGGTGGAATGGAACGAAACCTCAGTGGGAATTTCTTCGGGGACCGGCAACAGGGCGGCTCCGGATGTTCCGCCCTCTATCGGCAAGGCCGGTTCCGTAGGGAATACGAGCTTGCCCGTCGGCAGGGGGGCGTTGCCTGCCACGCTCCAGCGGACAGCCATGGTCAAGTCGTCATCGCCGTCCCGGGTTTCGGGTACGAGAAGGAGCTTCACCCGGCGGGCTCCGGCGGGCATCAGCACGGTGCGACGGACGGGCGCCGCGCGCCCCATCAGGTTGCGGCCTCTCAGTTCCAGGACGGCGGGCAAATCCAGGTTCGGGTCGGCCAGATACCAGTTGACGATGCGACCCTGCCCGGTGACATGGAACGGGACCTCCCGCCCGTCGAGGGTCAGGCGAAAGGTGCCGGGGTCGGCCCACGGGCCTCGGCCCATTGTGCCCTCTGTTTGATCCAAGGAGTCCTCGATAAATGTCCAACTTGTGTCAATAGACTCCTGGTCCTCCCTGATGAATAGGGTGTCGACACGGGCGCCGATCCATTTCGGGGATCCCTGCGAAAAATAATCCAGCAGGCCGAGGAAATAGGCTTCGGCCTCCAGGCGCTGGCCGGCCGCCAGGCTCAGGCGGCCTTCGATCACCGGATGGGAGATCATCGCCGGCTCTCCCAGCACGGCCGGGACCGTGGCGTTACGCAGCACATGGAAATTGCCGGGCAGGATCTTCGCCGGGGAGATCTCCAGGTTGATCACGAGATGGCGGTGGATGGCGCGCGCCAGATCAAGCGAGGCCCCGTCGGCGCCCAGGGGATAATAGGTCTGGGTCTCGTTGACGGTGCGATCCAGGGAAGCAACGCTATTGTGGTGAAGTGACAGAAATACATCGGGTTGCAGTGAATCAGCAAAGGAAGATCTGAAGGCCAAATCACGGGTCAGGGTAGAATCGTTTTCAGTGAGGAAATCATAGTCCGCCGACCGGGTCATGAAGACCTCGGCGCCCACCCATTCCAGAAGCCCGCGCAGGTACAGGGCCACGCCGAGGTTGACCTCGGCCTCGGTCAGACCATTCTGGCCGACTGCTCCCTTGAAGAAACCGCCGTGGCCGGGGTCCAGGACGATCCGACGACCACGCAGGGGTGACATGTCGCGCCCCGTGAATTGTTCCTGGAGGGCTATGTAACCCGGGATTTCCACGACGACGGGTTCGGGCGGGGGGCTTCCGCAACCGGCGGCTAGAAGCAGGCCTGCGGCCACGGGGAAGATCAGGAAAGGATATCGTTTCAAGTTTCCGCTTCCCTGCTGAAGTTGCGGGACGGTACCGGGCATCCTTGTTTCGAGGTTCCGGTTCGGGTTCAGCCCGATCGTACTGCAAGACCCATTCCCTGCAAACCCCGGAACGGCAGGTAACGCCCGGTATTGCGGGGTCGTTGTCATCTGGACATGGCGGGCTCCTTCTGATACCTTATCACCCGCGTGGATTTCCGGTCCTGGACTGGATTTCCGGGCCGCAGCCCCGCGGCCTTTTGTCGTTCTGCCCGGCCGTCGAGGATCAATAACGATATGTCCGATCTTCAGTCCCGACTCAGGGAACTCCCACAGGTCAGCGCTCTGTTCGAGGATGAGCGCCTTGTGCCGCTGTTGGCCGGCCGCCGCCGGGGCTGGATGACGCGGGTCATCCAGGGGGTGGTCGACGATCTCCGGCAGGAACTACGGCAAGCCGCCGGGCCGGTGCGGAATCGCGCGGATCTCCTCGAGGTTGCCGTGGACCGGATCCTGGCCAGGCAGCGGGCACTCACCGGAAAGTCCTGGACCCGTGTGCTGAACGGCACGGGTGTGGTGGTGCACACCAATCTGGGGCGTTCATGTTATCCGGCCGAAGCTGCCGAAGCCGCCCGGCAGACGGCCCTCTTCAATTCGGATCTCGAATTCGATCTGCCTTCCGGTACGCGAGGCCACAGGGGTCGCGCCGTCGAGGAAAAAGCCGCTCTCCTGGCCGGGGCCGCGGACGCCCTGGTGGTCAACAACAACGCGGCGGCGGTCTGGTTGGCGGTTCGCCACCTCAGCCGGGGCGGTCGGGTTGTTCTGTCCCGCGGCGAGGTCGTGGCCATCGGCGGATCCTTCAAGATGCACGAGATTCTGTCTGAAACCGGTTGTACATTGGTGGAGGTGGGTACGACCAACCGGACCAGTCTGGAAGATTACCGCAAGGCCCTTCAACCGGGCACCACGGTCCTGAAGGTCCACCGCAGCAATTTCGTGGTCCAGGGTTTTACGGAGGACGTGACCCTGCCCGACCTTGCGGATCTTTGCCGGGCAGCGGATTGTCCGCTGATCTACGACGCCGGCAGCGGAGCCCTGTATCCCTACGAGGAACTGGGATTGCCGGCGGGGGAGACCTTGCTGGCGGAGGATCTGGCCGCCGGACCGGACCTGGTGACCTGCAGCGGGGACAAATTGCTGGGCGGCTGCCAGGCGGGTATCCTGTTCGGTGGGCGGGAATTGATCGCGGGCTTGAGAGACCATCCCATGCGCCGGGCCTTCCGGGTGGACAAGACCACCCTGGCCGCCCTGGACGCCGTCTTGACCCAGTACCTGATCGCGGAGGACCGGCCGTCCCTTCCGACGCTGGAACAGCTGGCCCGGTCCCTGGATCAACTCGAGGAAAAAGCCGACCGCCTGTTGGGTGAACTGGCCCCCTTCGCGCCTGCCGGGTGGACCGGGATGGTCGTGCCGGGTCGGTCCAGCGTAGGTGGGGGCTCCTTTTCCACCGCGAGCATCGAGTCCCGGCTCGTGCAGTGGAAGGCCGACAAGACACAGCTCGAGGTCTGCCACCAGCGGTTGCGGTCGGGCGACCCGGCCCTGGTTGGAAGGATGAACCAGGACGGTTTGGCCGTCGATGTGAGGACCATCGCCGAAGAGGAACTGCCTCTGGTCGTCGCGGCCTTCCGGGCCGCCTGGGCCGACCCACCTTCAGAAGCGGGAGATTGACGGTCATGGATCAAAAAAATGGTTTTCCCGGGGAATTGCCTGAAATCCCTTCCGGCTGGTCAGGTGGGGAACTCGACCTGGTGCCCGGCGAAGGTTTCTGGACCCGGATAGAACAGATCGCCGTCAAGGGTGAAATAACCCGGGGGCTTGATATGGCCATGCACGGCCAACCCTCGCCCCGCATCTGGCTGTTTCTCCATGAACCTGGCCGCGGGGAGCTCAGCGCCGCCGCCGCCATGAGTTTCGCTCGTGAGCTTGCCTTCCGGGACCAGGCCGCCCTTCTACTCGATTGCGACGACCGGGACATGGCCCTGACCCGCTGGGCCGGCCGGGTCGAAGCCGAGGGCTGGATCGATTTGGCCAGGTACGGAACATCGGTTTTGACTTCCGGCGTTCCCCTGCCTTTCGTCGGGCGGCGCGGATACCTGCTCGGGGTCGGTTCCTTCGCGCCCACCGACGTGACAGGCGAGGAAATCGACACCCTGCTGACCCGCCTGCGCCGGCAGGCGGACGATCTGTTGCTCGTGGCTCCGGCTGATTCGTTTGGCCGGCTCTGGGCGCCCGCGGCGGCCATCCGCATTTTCTGTTGGGACCGGCAGACCATGTCCGAGGAAGAGGCCGGCGCCATCGCCGCGGGATTCACGGAGGCGGGCTGTCCCCTGACGGCGGTGGCCACCTTCCATGAGACGGGCGCCGCCGAGGAACAACTGGTGGACGAGGTTCTGTCCGAGGCGGAATCCGCGCTGGAGGCGCCGAAACCTGTCACGCCTTCCGAACCGAAGGCTGAAGAACCTTCCGCCCCGGAGGAGCCGGAGCCCGCGGAGGAAGCCGGTTGGCGGGATCTTCCCCTGGAAAAGAGAGCCGAGCCGGCGGAGCCCCTCCGGCAAGATGAGGACGGGGAAGAACCGATCCCGGAACCGGAGCCCGTTCCGGCCAGGGAGACCTCGCGCGTCTTCTGGTTCGGAGCCCTGGTTGCGGTGGCCTTGATCGCAGTCATCACCGTCTACTATTTCAAGTTCGTACGGGTTCCCTCGGAAGGCCATTTCGAACAGATCATTGTGGCGACCGAAACCGAATCCCCCGTGCCCGGCGGTGAAGTGATATCCACCGGAGGGGCGGATCAGGACGAAACGTCGATCCCGGCCGTCGGGGTCGATTCCCTGGCCGTGCCCGTGGATGATGAAGGCGACACCCTGGGGTCAATCGTGGTGACCGAACCGGTGCGGGAAGCCGCTCCCGATTCGGTTCCCCCACCCGGAGAGGTGACCGATGAAATCGGCCGGGATGACGAGGCCCGACAGGAGGCCCCCTCCACCCGGCCGGCGGAGTTCGACATGAGCCCCTACCGCGAACCGGTGGGCGCCAAGGGTTGGGCCCTCCACGTGTACTCGCTTCCCGACAGTCCGGGGACCGCGAAACAGGTTCAGGAATTGGACCGGCGGGGTTTCCAGAGCGAGGTCAGGATTATCGATCTGGGCGAGAAGGGACGCTGGTTCCGGATCTATCTGGGCAACTTCGCTTCCCGCTCCGCGGCCAAACAGGCCATGCCCACCCTTCTGGAGAAGTTGGGGGAAGATTGGGCGAAGCCCGAGCCATTTTAGACCTCCGCGCCGGAATAGGCTGCCTGCTGTTCGCGGGCCGGCCTGATGACCGGTACAGATACAGCCAGCTTTGATCGCATCGAATTGCAGCGGAAAGGCATTACGTGAAACTGAAATCCATTGAACTGCAGGGATTCAAGTCATTCGTCGACCGCACCCGGTTGGACTTCGACGAGGGAATCACCGCCATTCTCGGACCCAACGGTTGCGGCAAGTCGAACGTGGTGGACGCCGTGCGGTGGGTGCTGGGTGAACAGTCAGCCAAGCAGCTGCGCGGCGGCAAGATGGACGACGTGATCTTCAAGGGTACGACCAAACGTCGCCCCGTGGGCATGGCCGAAGTGACTCTTGTTTTCGAGAACGAGGACCGTGGACTGCCCATCGATTTCAACGAGGTGGCCATCAAGCGCAAGGCCACCCGCGACGGCGGCAGCGACTACTTCCTCAACGGGTCGCTCTGCCGGCTCAAGGATCTGCGGGACCTGTTCTTCGACAGCGGGGTGAACAACACGTCCTATTCGATCATCGAGGAATCAATGATCAAGCTGATCCTCAACGAGAACAATACCGAGCTGCGTCGCCTGCTGGATGAAGGGTCGGGCATCACCAAGTACAAGGCCCGGCGCAAGGAGACCCAGCGCAAACTCGACCGCACCCAGAACGACCTGTTGCGCCTGTACGACATCATCGAGGAGATCGGGCGCGAAGTCCGTTCGCTCCAGCGCCAGGTGGGCAAGGCCCGGCGCCATCAGAAATTGTTCAAGGAGATCCGCAGCCTCGACCTAGTGGTGGCCAACCGTCGGCACAGCCTGATGGATAGGGAGGAGACCGAGGCCCGGGAGCATCTGGAGGAATTCCGCACCCAGGCCGAGGCCGGCGTGGGCGAACTGACCGAGCTCCAGGCGAAGATCGAAACGGCCCGCCCGACCATCGAGGAGCGCGAAGCCGAACGTCGGCAGCTCGAGGAAGCCCTCCAGGCCTTCGAAGAAGAGCTGCAGGAGACCGAACGCCAGGTCCTGGTGCTGGAGCATCGCATCGAGGAACACCAGCGCCGCATCGACGACAATTCCCTCACCATCCAGGAGGCCGAAGTACGGCAGAAGGAGATCGAAGGGCAGATCGGACGGTTGACCCAACATCTGGTCACCATCGACGAGGAATTGGGAACCTCGGGCCGGCTCTTGGCCGAAAAGTCCGAATCCCTGCAGATCATGGAGGAGAGCCTGACGGCTGATCGTACCGATCTGGACGACGCCACCCGTCGCAATCTCGAATTCATCGAAAACGACGCCACCCGCCGCAGCCATTTGCGGGAATTCCAGATCAGGCAGGACAACCGCCGGGAGCGCATGGAGATCCTCGCGCAGGACCGGGAACGAATCCTGAACGAAGGCAGTGAGGCCGAGCGGAACCTGGCAGGCCTGGCCGTGACTCGCGAGGAGACCGTAGTCCGCAGGTCACACCTGCTGGAGGAACTGGCGGCCAAGGAACGGGAAGAGACCCAGCTCGAGATCGCCTCGGTGGACCTGCAGGACAAGGTGGCCGCTCTGGCCGCCCGGCGGGAGGCGGCCCGGTCCACCTGCGACCTGCTGGAAAAGCTCCAGAATGAATTCGAGGGCTACGGTCAGGGCCCCCGGGAAATTCTCAAGCGCCACGGAGGTGAAACCCGGGTGATCGGCGGGCTCGCCGATCAGTTGCAGGTGCCCATCGAGGATACGGCGGCCCTGGAAATCCTGCTGGCCGAAACCCTTGAGGCGGTGGTGGTGGACGGTTGGAGCACCGCCGTCGATCTGGTGGGGGAGTTGCGCGAGAAGGAAATCGGACAGGCGAGTTTCTTGTGCGGGAGCGGCTTCGCCGAAGGCGACCCCGATGGTCTTAGTGACCTGCCCGGTGGCCGTCCCGCCCGGGAGGTCATCACCGGGCCGGGGGCGGACATTCCGGCCTTGAAGAATCTGTTGGCCCGCACGGTCATCTACGATATGGACGAGGAGGCCGCCGCGGCCGCCCGGGGTTACCAGGGGCCGGGCGTGGTTTTCTGCGTCAGCCGCATGGGATTGCTGGTCAGCAGCGACGGCGTCGTTCGCGGCGGGCGGGGGGAATCCGCGGTCAGCGGCCTGATCGGCCGCAAGGAAAAGCTGACCGAGATATCGCGGGAAATCGAGCGGCTCCAAAAGCAGGTCCTGGCTGCCCAGGAGAAAGTCGCGGCCAACCGCCGCCAGAGGGAAGACCTGCGCGAGGAATTGATCACCGGCCGCAGCCGGTTGTCCGAACTGGATGACGGGATGGGGCGGTTGCAGGTGGACATCGCTCAGCTGGAACACCGTCGGGACACCGCCGGGACCCGAGCCGGTGAGATGGAGGCGGAACGGTCCCGCCTGGAAACCGAAATGGCCGCCTTCGCCGAAGAAGAGCGGAACATGACCGGTCTTTTGGCGGAAAGCGGGAAGCAGCGGGAGGACAGCACCACCTACCGGGATGATCTGCGCGGCCGGGTTGAGGAAGCCGAGATGAACCGCGACGAGACGCGGGCTCAGGTGGAAGAGCTTCGGCTGACGCACCAGAGGCGGGAGAGCCAGAAACGCGAGACCGAAACGGCCCTGGTTCATCTGCGCGAGAACGTGGCCGAACAGTTCTCCCGGCGTGAGCGACTGGCCCAGGAGATCGAGGTCGGAAAGGGGTCCATGGTGGCCCTGGCCGAGGAACTAGACGGCAAGAAGGCCCTGTTGGGCAAGGCCATGGACGAGCGGACCCGGCGCCGGCAGGTCGTGCGCGCGGCCGCGGAGGGAATCCAGGCACTGCACGAGGAAACCTCCGCCTGGCACGAACGCGTCCAGTTCATCGAAAAGCAGAGAGTCGGGTTCCGCGATCAGGCCCACGAAATGGAGACCCTGCTGGCCACCCTCGACATCAAGCGCAACAACCTCGAGGAAAGGGTGGAGGAACAGTACCGGGGCAGCTTCCAGGACCTGATCGCCACCCTGAACGAAGAGGACCTGCCCCGCGAACTGGAAAGGGACGGGGACGTCTTTCATGTCGGGCAGGCCGAGGAACTGCTGGAGGTCAAGCGGTCCAAGATCGGTTCCCTGGGGCCCATCAACCACCTGGCCCTTGATGAATACGAGACCAAGAAGGAGCGTCTGGATTTCCTGGAACAGCAGCGGGATGATGTGGAAAAAGCCCGCGGCGACCTGGTCAAGGCCATTTCCGAAATCAACCGCACCGCCAGGAAGAGGTTCATTCAGACCTTCGAAGAGGTGCGGCGCAATTACATCGCGGTCTTCCAGACCCTCTTCAAGGGCGGCAAGGCCGATCTGCAGCTGATCCGGACGGACGATCCGCTGGAGAGCAACATCCATGTCAAGGCCCAACCCACCGGCAAGATCATCGACACGGTGTCGCTGCTGTCCGGCGGTGAACGCTGTCTGACGGCGCTGTCGCTGTTGTTCGCCGTCTATCTGGTCAAGCCCTCGCCCTTCTGCATCCTGGACGAGGCCGACGCTCCGTTGGACGACGTGAATATCGGACGCTTCGTGAACATGCTGCAGGAGTTCAGCCGCAACACCCAGTTCCTGGTCATCACGCACAACAAACTGACCATGGAGACGGCCAACCATCTGTACGGGGTTACCATGATGGAACCGGGCTGCAGCAGCATCGTCTCGGTCAGCTTCCACGACGTGGCCGAAACGCAGAGCGACCAGGAACTCTCCCGGGCCATCGCGGAGCGGCGGCAGGCCGTGGACAAGAATGAGCCGGACCAGACCTTGGCCTTCGCGGAAGAGACCGCGGCCGATCCCGCCGGGGATGAAGCCGTGTCCGAGGCCGAAGCGGACACTCTGGAGGCCAGCGAGTGATCAAGGGAGCCATCAACAGGTTTCGGGCGGGGTTGCGCAAGACCCGCGAAGGTGTGGTCGGTGGGCTGCAGTCCATGTTCGGCCGCCGCATCAAACTCGACCCGGAGACCCTGGACCAGATCGAGGAACTGCTGATCAGTGCGGACATGGGAGTCAAATCGGCCGTGTCCATCACCCGCAATATCGAGCAGCGTCTCAAGGAGGAAGGCGGAGAGGCCACTCTGGAAAGCGTTCTCGAGGTCATCCGGGCGGACGTGAAGCAGATACTCGAGACCGCCCGCCCACGGGTCAAACCCCTGGTCTGGGACGAGGAAGTCCGCCAGAAAAAGAAGAAGAAGAAAAGGCGGGAGTCGGCGCCGAGCGAACCGGTCACCGAGGCCCCGGTCGGCGAATTTCCGCGGGTCATCTTCGTGGTCGGAGTCAACGGATCCGGCAAGACCACCAGCATCGCCAAGCTGGCCCACCTCCTGAAAGGGGAGGGCCAAAGAGTGTTGCTGGCCGCTGGTGACACCTTCCGGGCCGCCGCGGTGGAACAGCTGAAGATCTGGGCCGACCGGGTCGGTGTTGACTGTGTACGGCAGGGCCACGGCGCGGATCCCGCCGCCGTCGTCTTCGACGCCCTGAACGCGGCCGAGGCGCGGGGGATGGACACGGTGATCGTCGATACGGCGGGCCGCCTGCACACCAAGACGAATCTCATGGACGAACTGGGCAAGATGGCCCGGGTCATCCGCAAGAAGACCGGGCGGGACCCCGAAACACTGCTTGTGGTGGACGGCATCTCCGGGCAGAACGGTCTGGCCCAGGCCCGCGTGTTCGCCGAGACGATACCGGTCGAGGGACTGATTCTCACCAAGCTCGACGGCACGGCCAAGGGCGGCATCGTGGTGGCCATTGCCGAGACGCTCGGGCTTCAGGTCAGGTATGTGGGCATGGGTGAGCAGCTGGATGACCTCGCGGTCTTCGACGTCGACCTGTTCGTGGACGCCCTGTTCGCCGACTGGTCGGAGGAAGCCGCCGGAGAGGATCCGGCCGATCCCGCCGGTCAGGACTGACCGATCACAGCGACGGGAGTGGTATTGCGAGATCCATCGCGCAGGAGGCGTGGTTCCAGGCAAAGGGCGGTGACCAGGGTGGAAGCCCTGCTCGACCGCGTGAAGGGCAAGACCGACCACCGCGCCAACCGGTTATCCTCCTCCCGTTTTCCCGGTTTCCGGACCCTCGACCTGGTGCGGCACCGCGAGACTTTCGAACGCCTGGTCCCACTCGACTTCGACTACCTCCTGTCCCGGAACTTCGCCGCCTCGCCCGGCGTCCTGGCGGATCTGCTGCCCCAGTCCGTCCTGGGCCGGGCCCAGAACGGCCACGGCTGGTTCACTGACGAGTTCGGCACCTCCCTGCGCTTTCCCGACGCCACGTTCGACCGGGTGCTGAGTGTCCTGGAAACCGCCGACGGTAATCTCAAGGGGCATCTCGTCCGGGAACGCCGTGGCCGGATGCTGTCACGATTCGGAGACTGGCTCTTCGCCAACCTGGCATGCCCCGAGCTGGAATTGATCATCGACGACCGCCCCCTGTTCGGCGTGGACTTCCTTGCGGAAAGGAAGGTGGAGACCCGGGCCTTTTTGACCGGCCTGGTCCTGGCGGGTTTCATGGACGACTGGTCCTGCCGGGAGACGGCCATGCTGGAGCACCGGCGCACCTTTGCCGGCATGCCGTTCCATATCGGCGGCGGGGAGATCCTCATCGTCGACCGCGAAAAATTCGAGATGTGCGGACTGGGCGAAACGGGTTCCGTCCCGTTCGACGACGAGCAGCTGCGCACCCTGCGGGACATCGGAGTGGTGTGTCGCGACCGGGACGCCGCTTACCGTTATCCGGACCACGACCAGGCTTTTTTCCGCCGCCGGATGGGCGACGGGGTGTGCGACGACCTGGCCATGATCTTCATCGGGGCCCAGCACGGATACGACGCCATGCTCGGAGCCTTCGTGATGGACGCCATCGACACCTACGACAAGTTCCTCCTGGATATGACCTGGGGAGGTTTCGACGTGCATCTGGCCCGGCGCCTCCAGCGTCATTTTCTTGATCTGGAGGACCGGCCCCTGGTGGACGACCGGGAGATTTTCGACCTGATCCATTTCGCCGCCAAGCGCAACGATCCGACCATCAACCTCAGCAGCTCCCACCGCCGCCTGATCCAGTACGAAGGGAACGCCAAGGTCCCGACCCTGTTGAACCACTGGCGGTTTCTGCGGGGGGAGTTCATCTATGAAATCAAACTGGGTTTCAGCCAGGTGCCGGCCCGCCAGTTCTACGACGTGGCGCAAAGGCGTCTGGCGGCCGTGGACCTGCCGGTGCTGGAACCCCGCTATTTCAAAGGCGGGAAGTCCGAGGGCACCAGGGAGAAAGACTGATCACGGTCAGGGTCTGGGGCTTCGATGGCGCTTGACGAAATCGCTTCAACCGTCTAGTTTTGTTGTAGAAAACCCAATATTTTTCGGGTGATTTGGACCCGAAAACAAACCTCAACTTCGGGGCGGGGTGAAATTCCCCACCGGCGGTCATAGCCCGCGACCTTTCGCCAAATGGTTGATCCGGATTCCGGATTCCTCCCGGCGGAAGCTGACCCGGTGAAATTCCGGGGCCGACAGTGAGAGTCTGGATGGTAGAAGTTGGCGGTCTTTTTCCTGTGCCCGCGTGCGGATGATTCCCACGTGTCCGGCGCCGATTCCGCCGTTTCCCGACCATCATCGATTCCCCGTAGGCGACATCATGGATGCTGTGGATTGCACCCGCTCGCATGGCGGGGACCAGGCTGCGCTGGACCGCTGCTTCATGGCCGAAGCCGTGGCTCTGGCCAAGGGCGTCAGGTCCCGCACCTGGCCCAATCCCCCGGTGGGGGCGGTGGTGGTCAAGAACAACGTTATCATCGGGCGCGGCGCCCATGAAGGCCCCGGCAAGCCCCACGCCGAACCGGTGGCTCTGGCGGAAGCCGGGGAACAGGCCCGAGGCGCCACCCTGTACGTGACCCTCGAGCCCTGCAACCACGAGGGGCGCACCCTGCCCTGCGCTCCGGCCGTGGTCGCCAGCGGCGTCACTCGGGTCGTGGTTGGCATCAGGGATCCCAACCCCACGGTCATCGGTGGCGGCTGCCGCTACCTCCGGGATCACGGTCTCGAAGTCCTTTGCGGCGTCTTGGCCGCGGAAGTCCTTGATCTTGTCTGGCCGTTCGTGGCTACGGACAACTTCACCCACGCCTATGTCGAACTCAAGACCGCGCACAGCCTGGATGGATGGTTCGCTCCTCCCGCGGCGGCCCGCACGGATACCGCGCCGGTCTACCTGACGGGAGAAGGCGCGCGCCGTGACGTCCATGGCCGTCGTCGTCGTCTTGATCTTGTCCTGGTCGGTGAAGAGACCGTCCGGGCCGACCGCCCGCGGCTCGACGGCCGTCTGGCCGCCGATCGCAAGGACGTGCCGGACGCCGAGCCGACGGCCGGCTACGTGGATACGGACCTGAGTTGGACCGGAGGCTTCGACCGGGATCATTACCTGGTGTTTGCGGGAGTCGGCGCCCGGGAATCCGCCAACCGGGCTGCGATCGAGGCCGATGGAGGCGAGATCCTGTTCTGCCGGGAATCCGGCGGCCGGGTCGATCCCGTGGTCCTATGTGAAGAGGCGGCCATGCGGGATCTGCTGACGATCATGGTCGAGGGCGGGCCGCGGCTGGCCGCCTCGTTCCTGAATGCGGGACTGGTCGATCGCTGGGTCCGGTATCTCGCGCCGGTGGTGTTGGGCGACGGGGTGGGTTGGCCCGCGGGTATTCACCGTCCTGAGGGGCAGGGTCGCGATTTTTCCCTGACCCGGCACGAGCGAGTGGGGGACGATCTGCTGGTCATCCACGACCGCCGGAATTTTGCGGACGTGTTGGCCAAAGTAACGGTGTGAACGGAGAGACCGTCATGTTCACCGGACTTATCAGGGAGATCGGAAGACTCAAGGGCCTGTCGTCCCGGGGCGGGGTGTTGCGTCTGGATGTCGAGGCGCCGGTTACCGCCGGTACAGTCGGCGTGGGGGGTAGCGTGGCCGTCAACGGAATCTGCCTGACGGTGACCGCGCTGGCCGGCCGCATGTTCAGCGTCGAGGCTGCTTCCGAAACCCGACGGCTGACCACTCTCAGGCACTGGAGCCGTGGCGATCGCCTGCATCTGGAGCCCGCTCTGCGCGCCGGGGATCCCCTGGACGGCCACCTGGTTCAGGGCCACGTGGACGGGACCGGGACGGTGGCGGCGGTGCGGAAAGCCGGAGGAAGCCTGCTGGTGACCGTGGACCTGCCGGATGAATTGGCCGCCTACCTGACCCCCAAGGGCTCGGTTGCCGTCGACGGCGTGAGTCTGACCGTCGACGAAGGTCCTTTCGACCGCAGGTTCACCGTGAACCTGATTCCCCACACGCTGGCTGCGACCACGTTTTCCGATCTGCGGCCCGGCCGGCGCGTGAATCTCGAAATGGATGTGCTGGTGAAGGCCGCCCGCGGCGCCCGAACCGTGAGGCTGCCGGGTGTCGATGCGGCGACCGCCGGGCAGGAACATCCGCCACCCGCTTTGACCATCGACCGCTTGCTGGCCAAGGGTTTCGGCCGCCGGCGGTCTCCACGAACAGGATGAGGAACACCATGTCCGACCAAAGCGCCGTCAACACTATCGAGGAGGCCCTGGAGGCCCTCAAGAGTGGCCAGATAATCGTCGTCGTGGATGACGAAGACCGTGAAAACGAAGGTGATTTCATCATCGCGGCCGAAAAGGTGACGCCCCAGGCGGTGAACTTCATCGCCAAGTTCGGGCGCGGTCTGATCTGTCTCGCGGCCACCGGGGAGCGTTTGCTGGAACTGGATATCCATCCCATGGTGGCCCGGAACACCGCCGCCCTGGGCACGAGGTTCACCGTGAGCATCGACGCCGCCAGCGGGATCACCACCGGAATCAGCGCGGCCGACCGCGCCCGCACAGTCGCCGTGTTCATCGATTCGGCGACCCGGCCCGAGGACCTGGCCCGGCCCGGCCACATCTTTCCCCTGGAGGCCCAACCCGGCGGCGTGCTGAAGCGCGCGGGCCACACCGAAGCGGTGGTGGATCTTTGCGAAGCGGCGGGTCTGAATCCCGCGGGTCTGCTCTGCGAGATCATGGACGACGACGGGGAGATGGCCCGCATGCCCCGGCTCCGGGAAATCGCGGCCCAGTTCGAGCTGAAGCTGATCACCATCGCGGACCTGATCAGGTGGCGCCGCAACAACGAGAAACTCGTGATCCGCCAGGCCCAGGTGCCGTTGCCGACGGAATTCGGGGATTTCGAAATGGTCGCCTATTCGACGAAAGTCGACGGGGCGACCCATGTGGCCCTGGTCAAGGGTGACATCTCACCGGACAAGACCGCCCTGGTCAGGGTCCACAGCGAATGCATGACCGGCGACCTGTTCCACAGCCGTCGCTGCGATTGCGGCCAGCAGATGGCCACCGCCCTGATGAAGATCGAAGAGGAAGGCTCCGGTGTCTTCCTCTACATGCGCCAGGAAGGCCGGGGCATCGGGCTGGTCAACAAGATGAAGGCCTACCGGCTGCAGGATGAGGGCGCGGACACCGTCGAGGCCAACGAGCGGTTGGGGTTTCCAGCGGACCTGCGCGACTACGGCATCGGCGCCCAGATCCTGCGGGACCTGGGCGTGCGCCGCATGCGGCTGATGACCAACAATCCCCGCAAAATCGTGGGGCTCGAAAGCTACGGTCTGGTCATCGAGGACAGGGTTCCGCTGCAGATCGAACCCAATCTGGTGAACGTCAAGTATCTGCAAACCAAGAAGGCCCGCATGGGCCACCTGTTGGATCACCTCTAAAGGAGAAAAGCGATGGGCAGGAAATTCGAGGGAAAATTCGACGCGCGGGGCAAGAAGATCGCGATCGTGGGTAGCCGCTTCAATGATTTCTTCACCAACGAGTTGATGGACGGGGCCCTGGACTGTCTGCATCGCCACGGTGTCACCGACGAGCAGATCGATACGGCCTGGGTGCCCGGTGGATTCGAGATTCCGTTCGCCGCCAAACGCTTCGTCCAGACCGGCCGTTATGCCGCCGTGATCTGCGTCGGCTGCATCATCCAGGGCGACACGCCCCATTTCCACTACATCTCCGGCGAGGTGACCAAGGGCATCGCGCAGGTGTCGTTGGAGTCGAACATCCCGGTCATCTACGGCATCGTGACGGCCGAGACCCTGGACCAAGCCATCGAACGGTCCGGCACCAAGGCGGGAAACAAGGGCTTCGACGCCGCCATGAGCGCCCTGGAAATGATCGATCTGTGCACGAACATCGACGAGGGTTGACGGAGTGCCAGCGTCCTGGTCGCCGCCGCCGGCCGAGGTCAGGGATCTTTCACTATCCTGAAGATCATGACTTCGGCGCCGGTGTCCTGGTGCACCGATTCGAACCGGCCGGGATCCGCCTCGAGAACGGTGAACAGGGCCGCCGTGGTCGCATCCGGCTCGCCCGGACCGAGGAAAATGTAATCCACCCCGAATCTTTCGATCCGCCGGTCCAGTTCCTTTCGGCCGACGGTCCCGTAACCCACCACTGGACGCAGGAAATGGATGTGCTGCCTCAGCGGCCGACGCACCATGACCAGATCCTCTGGCCCGGTGTTGTCCCTGATCCAGTCGGCCCCCAGGCCGGGGTCGGGGACGATCTTTCCGGCGGCGTCCGGCGTTGAATACAGGGGACGCGCCGTCCTGTAGCCGTTGTGCAGGAGAGACAGGGACAACAACAGGGCCACCGCCGGCCAGAAGGCATGGCGGCGCCGGGCGCCGAACGGCCGGTCGAGGACTTCCAGCAGGACCAGGATAAGGAGAGGCAGGACCGGCAGGAGCAGGCGGGGCTGCACTCCGGAAGGATAGCCGGAAAAATTCAACAGGACGCCACCGTAGACGGCCAGATAGATCGCGAGGAACCGGGATCGGCCCCGATCCATCCTGCCCGCCAGAATCAGTCCCCAGACGATTCCGCCGACCAGCACGATCCCCACGGCGAGTTGCAAGGGTCCGTAGACGGCGCCCAGACCGACCCGGGCGGCCAGGTTTTCCAGGGGATTCCCGAACACGGGCACCAGCACAACCGGGAGCTCTTTCAGATAACCGATCAGATTCTCGGCCATGAGCGCAACCCGGGAACCGAGGGTTCCAACCCCGGAAAAAACCTGCTGCAGATAGCCCCGGGTGATCAATCCGCCGCCTGCTTCCCGGTTGGCCAGGGCGTGGGGCAGCAGGGCCGCCGCCACCCCGCCGCTCAGGATGAGAGCCCTCCGCCACCGCCCGTGCAAAAGCCAGTACACGGCCATCGCCACGGGCAGGGCCAGACCGATGGTTCGGATCATGATCGCCGAGGCGGACACGATCACCAGGACGGCGAACCGGGATCGTCCCGGCCGGGGAACGTCGGCCAGGTCGAGGAACAGCAGCACTGCCGCCAGGGAGACGAAGGCGAAGGGCAGATCGCTGAACACCTTGACCGAATAGCCGATGGTCCAGGGGTTCAGGCAGACGAGGGCGGTCAGCGCCAGACCGCGGCGGACGGCAGTGGGGCGAGCCAGCAGCAGACAGACGGGGACCAGTCCGGCCACAGCCAGCATGGGCAAAAGCTTGAAGATCTGCACCGAGGCTGGGGCCAGCAGGGCGAGCGGGCTCAGAAGCAGGGGAAAGCCGAGGGGAAAGATGCTGGGACGCCAGCCGGGTCCCATCCCGTTGAGATGGATGACGGGGCCCCGGCCCTCGGTCAGCGAACGGGCCATCTCGATGTAGTAGGCGTCGTCCATGCTCGCGCCGACGGGGAATTCGCCGAACCGCAGGATCATGAAGATCGCGCCCGTGACCACCACGATGGCCAGGCCGATCCGGTCGCGAAGCCGCAAGTTGAAAAAAAGTCTGTCTTTCATGGACTGCCGGCGCCGGGTTGGGGGACGGGTTTCTTCCGGGTTTCCTGCGGATCTGGACCACTTTGGAGGAATCCCGGGTCCTTGATCCGGCATCAGGAAAATAGAAATACCTCGTCGGCCTTGAAAACCAAGGAGTTAAGCTGGGTTTACGACAAACAAAAGCTTAACCAACGAGGTGATAATTGATGATGCCACAAGGAATTTTCCCTTTCCAGTACGAAAATGAGCAAAAGGTCGATGTGACCGAAATGGAAATCGCTTGGAAAACCAGGAAGAAGAAACCTTCGGCTTCGGTAGGTGGCGTTATAAATGGGGGAAGGTCATAACTTCTAATTACCCCTGCGGCAAAGCAGATTTCTTCATTGGGATGGACAGCACTATGGAATCAATTATGCACAAGCCCGCATGTTCGTACCTTATTCAAGATACGAAAGCGTTTGTAACTGTATGCATGAAAGGATTGCGGGACATTGAATTGCGCAAAAAATCTGCGGTCTTTTGTAATCCCAAGAATAAGAAACAGCGAAATACCATCCTGGCCATTATTGGCCGGCTTTTTTACGTTTCTGCTCGGAATCTTGCCTGCTACCCAATCCCTTGCTCAAACGATTGTGAACACCAACATCATCGTGAACACCACTTGGGCTGACGAAATCTATCATGTGAGGGGAACAATAACCTTAGCACCGGACACGATTCTCCAAATTTTACCGGGCACGGTGGTGAAATTCGAAGACGATGCGCAATTGGAAATCCAGGGGACGCTTTTCATTGAGGGCAACGAGGGATCACGCGTCCACCTGACGTCCCTAGCGGACGACAATATCGCTGGCGACACCGGAGGAGATGGGCCAAGCGTTGGTCGGCCAGGCGCTTGGCGTGGAGTTCGTTTCGAGCCTGGATCAGATGGGTCGATTCTCAGCTACTGCGATATATGGTTTGCCGGCGGAGGGTCGGACGGACTGGTGAGTTGCTATGGTGCTTCCCCCACCATACGTGATTGCCGATTGCGGGCCGGGACTATGGGAGTGCGATGCGAGAATGGAGCCACTCCATCGATCGAACGCACCATTATTGATGGGTGTACCAACGTGCCCCTCGCAATCGATCTGGCATCCAGTCCCACCCTGGACAGCATTGTCTTCGGCGCTGAGCAGGACAACGGGTTTGATGCGATTGGCCTGTTTGGCGACCTGTCGCGGGAGGCCTTGATAATCCCCCTGCTCCAGGTCTCCATTGGTTCCGGTGATCCTGTTGACATCTCTTATCTTCTGATGAATACCGTTATGGTGGATTCATTCAGCACTCTGGAATTTGAACCTGGTGTAGTTGTCAAGTTCATGCCGGGTACTGCCATAGTTGTGGTCGGCCGCCTTGTGACTCAGTCAAATTCTCAATCCCGTGTAGTGTTTACCTCCCTTTATGACGACCAACACGGCTTTCCCCGGGACACACAACGTAATGGCAACATGACCTCGCCGTCCGCATTTGATTGGGAGGGTATCATTGCCAGCCACGGGGCGACCCTGCTCCTTCAAGATACCGATATCCTGTACGCGGGAATTGGAGCCGTTCAATTATCAGGCGATGGGACAAATGCGAGGGTTCTGGGCTGCAAACTCGCCTATTCCGGATCAGGCCTCACCGCACGAATGGGAAGTATCGCAGTTTTGACAGACAGTGATATTCAAGGCAACACTGGTGCAGGTATCAGATACGCGCTGGGCACCGGGGTCAGTTGGTCCAATTTGAACGTCTCCGGGAATGGTATTGCGGCAATCGAGCTCCTCCCCGGATTAATCCGCACAAATTACATTTTGGCCCCGCGCCCAATCGGGTCCTGGAGCAACCCAACCTATTACCTTGCAGACGAGACAATCGACATCGCGCCCGATGCCTCTTTGACCATTTCACCGGGTGTGACGGTCAAGCTGGGTTCCGGTGGGGCCGGATTCAGGGTGCATGGCCGTCTGATCGCCAGCGCACCCATTGAGAACCCCATAGTTTTCACGAGCATTCACGATGATTGTCCAGGTTTTCCTCAAGATACCCACAGCAATGGCTGGATAACAGCGCCATGCCCTGGTGACTGGGGAGGCATTGATTTTTGCCGCGGTGACCCTGGATCAGTTTTGGACGGTTGCATTATCCGTTTCGGTGGCGGGAATTGCATAGGGGCCGTCCAAATCACGGGTGTGGATGTGGATGTCCGGAATTGCTTGTTTGAATACAATATGACAGCGATTGGCTCGGAGGGTGATGCTCTATCCCTGGTGCGTGACAAACGCGGCCTCGCTATCACAAACGTTGCCTTCAGGGACAACATCCTGAATTTCCTGACTCGCATCGGAGGGACCCTTGCGGAAGATGGCATATTGGAAAACCCGGGTGAAATTTCCCACCTTTTCCTTCTGGACCAGGACCTCATCATCCCTTTCGATTCTCACCTCGACATCCTGCCGGGCGTCAACATCATGGCCGTGAATGCAGGAATAGACGTCTTTGGATCTTTGACCTGGTCCGGAGAACTCGACCGCGTGAGCCTTATTTCCGGTCCCTCCGGAATCTCGGGGGGCCAGGGCGGATTCGGGGGTTTCGGTGGTGGCAGTGGTGAAGTCGGTCCCGGGGTACCCCAGATTGAATCGTGCGACCTGGTGTTCGGATGCAATATCGAAACCCTGGATCCGCTTGATTGTAGGGATTCCACCAAGGGCCAAACCGATGGTATTGAGTGGGAAGGAATTCGGATCCATGCTTCGAGTGACGACGCCCGGACTGTTCTGCGTGACCTGGTCATAAACGGAGCGGAAGAGCCCATGTGGTTCGAAGACAGTTCGCCCCTTATTGAGCGCGTCATCTTTGACGGCATGGCCGAACCAGGTATTGGCATCCTCGGGCGGAGCGCACCTCGATTCAATGAGTGTATTTTTCGGAATGGTTTGGGAGTTCCTGTTCGGGCTTCCCTCTCCGCAGATCCACAATTCGTGGACCCTCTTTTTGTGTCCAATGGTCTTCACGGACTTGGTCTGATTCCGCAAAGCTCTTCCGACGTCATGAGTCTGGAGGCCGCCATAACAAAAAGCTCAGGTCTGAACTGTTTCATTGCCTTGGGAGATTTACACGTGGCACCTGGCCAGACCCTTACGATCGGGCCGGGGGTGGTTGTAAAATTTGTTGAGAATGCGTCCCTTAAGGTGGACGGCCAGCTCCGTGTCGAGGGAGAAAATGACTTTGGCCAGCAAGTCGCCCTTACCTCTTTGTCCGACGATTACTGGGGGGGAGACAGCAACTGTGACGGTGCCGCCACCCGTGCTCAGGATACCACCTGGAAAGGCATCGAATGCTCCGAGGTCACTGTTGACGCCATTCCGTTCCTCCAGGGATGTATTGTGGCCAACGTCCACGGCAATGACAGCCAGGGAGCCATCCGCGTGGCGGGCGCTTCGTCCCTGAATCTTACAGAAGTCCTCTTTGCTGGGAATAGCAGTCATATCATCTTTGTTTCCGGTGGCGGGGACCCCGCTCTTGGGACGATTTCCATGAGCGACTTTGCTGGCGGTCCCAGCGTCTCTTCCATCGGGAATCCAAATCGAACGTACACGGTTGCTGCGGAAGATTGCTGGTGGGGCGCTGAAAGTGGGCCCCTAGATGGATCCAATGACATTGGTGGCGGCGGCTTTTTCAATCCTGAGGGTGAGGGCTGCACAGTCACCGACGGGGTCGACTACGATCCATTCAGCACCGACGGCTCCCACGTGCGACTCCTGGGTGATGCGTCTCGGGACGGCTTGGTGAACGTCTTTGATGCTTCGGTGGTTATTCGCAATGTGGCAGGATTGTGGCCTCTCGATGCTGAGGCAATGTTGCGTGCCGATGCCAACTGTGACGGGAATGTCGATGCCCTTGATGCCTCTGTTTTGTTGGGTCTCGCGGCGGGAAGCTTGGAGTGGCTCGATTGCCAAAGTGTTTCCCCTCCTCTAATTCCTGGTGTCATCAATCTCCAATTCGACAGTTTCGATTCGTCCGCGCAGGAACTTAGGCTTCGTTGGGATGGTCCTTGGCAACCCAGAGCCGTCAGCTTGCGGATGCGACCGCTCCAGAACGGTGTCCGGGTTCTCGATGTCCAACTGTCCGGTCAGTCGGGCCATCCCGCAATCAGTGCTGCCGGTGGTGCTTCATTGGAAAAGAGCTTCGCTTTTGCGAGCGATGAAGGCCTTGAACCTGGCAGCCTGTTACTTGCAAAACTGGAAATCAAGGCTGAGGTCGATCTTTCCAAGGCGCTGGTGCGCGTGGAGGGTCTTTGGGTTGACGGAAGTGAGGAGCCGAACCTTGACATCCGGATTGACGGGAACTCTTCGCCTCAACCTCCGCTTACCCGGCCACTCTCCGTTAAACCGAACCCCTTCAATCCTTCAACGGTGATCGATTTCGTCGTATCCGGGAATCCAGGACAGTATGTAAACGTGAATCTTGGGATCTATGATCTGTCGGGCCGTCGGGTAGCCATGCTGGCTAATGAGGAGTTGGAGCCAGGAGCCTATCAGCGTCTCTGGGCTGGTTTAGATGACAACGGACAAAAGGCACCTAGTGGAGTCTACTTTCTGAGATTTGTTCAGGGTGGATTTGTGGTCAACCAGAAGATCACCCTATTGAAATGAGGAATGATATGAGGACCGCATGGAAAGGAACACCCCAGGAAATTTCCCAGGGCCCGTTATCGGTATGGACAGGAACGATCCTGATGTTGTCCCTGATTCTCATCGCAACGACGGCACAAGCCGAACTGACTCTGACTTTTGACGGAGGAAGCATCCCAGCCAATGGTGAGGTAAGAACATTCCTGGTGAGCTTGGACCGAAACACCGAATCCATTCCGATTTGCGCGATAGACGTTTCGCTTCAGTTTGATGACCAGGTGGTCAACATTATCGGTGTCAACGCCGCCGACGGCAGTTCTGCTTGGGGAGAGCCGGCGTGGAGTACCAGCCAGGGGCTCCTTCGCATCGCCCATGCAGGGTCGATTCCAATCATTATGCCGTCTCATCTTTTCAACATCATGATTGTTGCTTCGGTGAACCCTGACGAATCAAGTACGGGCGTTGAATTTTCCTCGATCCTCCTGAATGACGGATCCTTTTCTACCAACGGCGATGGCGGTACGATCTCGGTGACAGGAACTCCCATCTATGTCCGTGGGGTTACAATTTCACCAGATTTGATGGATGTCCTGGAGGGGCAGACCGTCAGTTTCGATGTTGTCGTCGATACGAACGGCGACCCTGCGGTTGATTGGAGCTTCGGCGAGGGATTTCAGATAGGCCAGATCTTGCCGACCGGGGTTTATGTCGCTCCCACGGAACTGGCCGAAAGCAGGGAAATCGTCATTCGGGCGACCAGCCGGATTTTTCCAGAGGCCTACGCCGAAGCATCCGTAACGGTACTTCCTGTGGTTGGCGATCCCCGTCCTGAACTGTGGGTGACCACTAATCCCGCCAACCGACGTTTTGTGGAGATTTACGCAAGCGTTGGCAACAATCCAAACGCAGTGGTCCAGATACAAGTTGGGGGAGAGACTCTCGAGACAACGGCCATCGGGTCGCCTGTGTTTGCTTACCGTGCCACCTATCTCGGAGGGCCTTCTCTGGAGTCGATATCAATATCCGCGGAAATCGACGAGGTTTTGGTCTCGCGTACAATTACCTTTTGATGGGGGCTTTCATGAATTCACGACACAATAATCTATCTCGGCTCTGCCTGGCCTTCCTCCTTACCACATTCATGGCATGCTCAAGTGAGGAACCCGTGGCTCCAGAAATTCAAGACCCCGGGACTGTGAGCCTATTGAGAACCGCTTGGTCTCATTTCGAAGCCAAGAACTATGAAGACGCCCTTGGTTTTTTCGATCAGGCCCTGGCAAGGGAACCCGATTCATTCGATGCCCTTCTCGGTCGCGGCTGGAGCCTGCTGAAGTGCTCCACTTCAATTTCCTCCCTGGAGGAGGCCGATGCTGCGTTCGGCCAAGCATTAGCGCTGGACACCGTGAACAGCGACGCGCTCGGAGGACGGGCTGCCGCAAGGCTGAGCATAGGGGGAGCCGGGATTGCCGGTGCCGTGGAGGATGTAGGGGTTATCCTGCAAAATGAACCCGCCTACAAATTCCAGCATTGCACAACCTTCAACCACATAGCACTTCGTCTCATTCAGGCCCAGGCCCAGGCGGCGATTGGGAATTACGATTCTGCCCTTTTTGCACTCGACGCAATATACGTTTCCGGCATTATTGCCGAGAATTCGAATACTTGGGTCGTTGAGGGTTTGATCGAGGGATGTTTTGGGGCTGCGGTGCTCTCCCACCTGGACCGAGTCGAAAGGCTTTGGATCGGGGGAGACCTTTAGTCTTGACCCCCAGCAGGAAATCTACTTGAGGCATACTTCACACAATTGACCTTCGGTAGCATGTCGGACGATATGGACGGTCATACCACTTCGTTCACAGTCGCCCCATACTCGACTCTGCTCTGAATCCCAAATCCTTGTATCTGGGTTGATAACTTGATATCATGATCTGAGGGAATGAGTACAAATCCTGACCTCAAATCAGTTTCACACCTGATTTCTGGGTGGGATTGATTTTATACTCACAAAGTCCGGCAGGATATCTGGATACTCGGACCTGCAGAAATTTCGTTAGGCTTGCCCGAGAAGGAGTATCACCTAGTGGTCAGTACGCGTAAGCTTAGTGTTTTGGCCGTTGTGTTATTTTCAGTGGCCCTTGGAGTTGCTTCAGGAGGTGAGGAGGATTATAGCGGTCAGGCGCCGAGTACTTATTGGCCTCGTCAGCCCGGGGCGGTTCATGCCCGTGTGGAGTCGGCACGTGGGTGATCCCATCCTCGAGAGCAATCTGACGCG
>CBDURF010000015.1:0-32118 GCA_965369705.1 uncultured bacterium | reverse complement strand
ATGGAATTGCCGTGGCGGGATTAACGGCCAAACACAATTTCAGAGGCACAACCTAAAGTATTCCATACTGGTCCTGATTGCTCAAGATGGGGTGGTGTCCGGAACCTTGGAAAATCGATCGGGATCGGCCTGGGCCAGCAGGATTCCCGCCAGCATCAGCGCGCAGCCGATGATCCCCCGGGTGGAGAGGCCCTCGCCAAGCACCAGCCAGCCGCCTAGCGCGGCGAACACCGACTCGAAACTCAGGATGATCGCGGTATGGGCGGGCCGGGCACGCCGCTGAGCCACCACCTGCAACGTGTAGGCCACCGCCACGGACAACAGACCCGCGTAGAGAATGGGGATCGCGGCGTCCCTCAGCGCCGCCGGGTCGATGGTTTCGAAAAGGACGGCGCCGATGAGGCTGAGAATCGACACCACGGTGAACTGGACCACCGCCAGTCGGACCGGAGCGACCCGGCTGGACAGACGCCCGATCACCAGCACGTGGGCCGCCCAGAACAGGGCGCTCAACAGGACCAGACCGTCGCCCAGGTCGATGCCCACGATTCCCCTGGCGCTGAGCAGGTACAGGCCGCCCGCGGCGGTCACGGCCCCGGCCCAGACGAAACGTCCTGTCTTCAACCCCACCAGGAGCCCCAGCAGGGGCACGAACACCACGTAGAGTCCGGTGATGAACCCGGCCTTGCCGGCGGTCGTGTACACCACCCCGTATTGCTGGAGGGTGGCGCCCATGAACAGGACCAGGCCGGCGACGATCCCTCCCTTGATGACGAGGGATCGATCGCCCGTTTCCGCATCCGCCCGGGCCGGTGAGTCGGTTTTCCGGCCCCACATCAGCAGGGGAACCAGGGCTGCGGCCCCGAGGGCGAACCTGACCCCGTTGAAGGTCAAAGGACCCACGTAACGCATCCCTATGCGCTGGGCCACGAAGGCGAAACCCCAGATGACGGCCGCGAGCATGAGCAGGAGGTTGGCGTTGCGGGAAGTCAATTTCATGCCGCCACCATAACCGAGGGTTTACAGGGGAGCAAAGACTTCGGATCATCCCTTCATGTTATTTTGGCAGCGGATCAACAAATGGAAATTCACCGCGGCTCTGGCTCTGGTCCTTGGCCTGTCTACCTTCGACGGAATGGGATCCCCGATTATGAAACCACCGTCTACCCTCCCGCCCTTGATTCCCGCGCCAAAGTCCTGGCGGCCTGCCGAGGAAACCTTTTCCCTGGGTGATCTCAGGCGGATCGTGGTGCGGGACGGCGGCCGTGAAATGTCGGCCCTGGCCGACCGGGCCGCGGCTCGCCTGGAACCCGTTCTTGATCACACCCTGCCTGTTCAGGTGGCGGGCGCCGGGAGTGAGCCTGCGGAATCACTCTTCCTGCGGCGAAGGACCGGGCTGGCCCCGGAGCAATACGAGATGCGGATCACCGGCCAGGCCATCGAGATTTCAGCCACGCACCCCGCCGGCTTCCATCATGGAATCTCCACCCTGGTTCAGTTGGCCCTCAACGGGCAGGTTTCCGGGAAATCCGCGGTTCTGCCCACCGGTGTCATCCAGGATCAGCCGCAGTTCGGCTGGCGCGGCATGCTGCTGGATTGCGGGCGGCACTTCATGTCCGTGGAGTTCATCAAGGAACTGATCGACAAGCTTGCGCTGCACAAGTTCAACGTCCTGCACTGGCATCTGACCGAAGACCAGGGCTGGCGTCTGGAGATTCCCGGCTATCCTCGGCTGACCGAAATCGGCGCCTGGCGCACGGAAATCGACGGATCAATCCATGGCGGGTTCTACACCGCCGCCGATGTGCGGGAAGTCGTGGCTTACGCCGCGGAACGGTTCATCACGGTTGTGCCCGAGATCGAGATGCCGGGCCACAGCCTGGCCGCCCTGGCCGCTTATCCGGAATTATCCTGCACCGGCGGACCGTTTGCGGTCGAGACCCAGTGGGGCATTCATCAGGATGTCTTCTGCCCCGGACGGGAGGAGACCTTCGCTTTCCTGGAAGATGCGCTGACCCACGTCATGGAAATTTTCCCGGCCGGTCACATCCACATCGGCGGGGACGAGGTGCCCAAGGACCGCTGGCGGAAATGCGAGCACTGCCAGATACGCATCAGGGACGAGGGTCTGGCCGGAGAAGACGAACTGCAGAGCTGGTTCATCGCCAGGATCGGAAACTTTCTCGCCGCCCGCGGTCGCCGGCTCATCGGATGGGACGAAATCCTCACCGGTGGTTTGCCCGGCGACCCGGAAACCTACATCGTCCAGGCCTGGCGGGGCCTGGACGAGGCCGCGACCGCCGCCAGGGCGGGGCACGACGTCATCGTCTCGCCCACCAGCCACGCCTATTTCGACTATGATCCCGGGGTGCTCGATCTGCAGCAGGTGTTCGGTTTTCGACCCGTTCCCCCTGATCTGGACGAAGCCTCGGCCGGCCACATCCTGGGCGGACAAATGAATCTCTGGACCGAATACATCCCCCAGTCACGGGTCGACATCATGCTCTTTCCCCGCCTGACCGCCATGGCCGAGGCTCTATGGACCGGCGCGGAAAAGAGGGATTTTGCTGCTTTCCTTGACCGCCTCCACGGCCATGAACCGGTGCTGGATCATCTGGGCGTCCAATCCGGCGTGGCGGCCCGACCTGTGATCATCACCGGACATCATGACTCCGCCCTGACCAGCCACCGGATGGAAATCACACTCGATCCCCGGGTCGCCGACGCCCTGGCAGGACAGGATCTCGCGGTGAGGTATCTCATTCTCGAGTCACCCCTGCCGCCTTCTTTCCACCCCGGTTTTCTGCCGGAAAACCAGGGTCTGCCCTCGGTCACGCCGGCCGATGATACAGCGCCTGAAGTCCTGGAAATCCCTTCGGCCGGCCGAGCGGAATCGTCCTGGCTTGTACAGGCCCGTCTGTTCGTCGACGACCGGCCCTACGGCGCCCCGACCCTTCTCGAGGTAAGCAGGCACGAGGCGGCCGGAGCGGACATCGATTTTCTCCATGAACCCAGTGAACGATATCCCGGCGGGGGGGCTGGCGGAATAGTGAACGGCTTCCATGGTTCGCGGAACTTCCAGGACGGATTCTGGACCGGGTTCGAAGGCGAAGACCTTGACGCCACCGTGGACCTGGGTCGCCCGCGACAACTGGAGAGTGTGTCGGTCAGATTTCTCCAGGATGTCAACGCCTGGATCCTCCTGCCCCGGGAAGTCCGGTTCACCGTATCATCCGATGGTGTCGTTTGGCTTGATGCCGGCGTCGTTTCCCACGAAGTGTCGAACAAGACGCAGGATAAATTGATTCACGAGTTCGCCGTAAAACTGAACGGCTCCGCGGTGCAATTTGTCGGTGTTCACGGGGTCAATCCCGGAGCTTGCCCGGATTGGCACCCCGGGCGCGGGAAGCCCTGCTGGCTTTTCGTCGATGAAATCGTATGCCGTTAACTAGAATCGCGACTAAATCAGTCTTGCAATTCGGGATGATAATGACGTATTTCGTAGCATAACTCAACCACGCCACCTGAACCCAGGAGCCGAAATGCACGACGGATGCACGGGACCCAGCGCCGACGGCCAGATGATCGTCAACAAGGTCAGGATGATGGGCTTCCACCAGCAGCCCATGCCCTTCCCCCTGGAGATCACCTGTTCCGAATGCGAGCATTCCTTCCAGATGATCAACTTCGAAGCCGCCTGCCCCGATTGCGGCATGGTCTACGGCGTGACCCCTTGCTCGGCCGACAATCCGGCCAACGTCAAGGCGGCCGGCATCGGATTCTGATCATGTGAGGATTGATTCCAAAAAAGCGCCCGGGATGATTCCCGGGCGCTTTTCGTTTATCGTGCGAAGTCGGCGGATCCTACCGGAACATACCCTTCACTCCACCCCAGCTGGACTCTACATCGCCCACCGGATCACAGACCATGGAGGGAAAGTCTCCCGCCAGATGACCGAAGCAGTACTCCAGGGCATGCTTGTCCACCACCGAAAGGATTTCCTCGTCGATGGGGGCAGGAGGCAGGTTCGAGTAGAAGATGAAAGTGGCCGTGCCGGTCGGGCCGGGTTCACAAAACTCGTCATAAATCGGCTCGAACTTCAGCAGGATACCGATCACCTCGGGAATGCTGGGATCGCCATCGCATTCCAGGTTCGCCTGGTAGTACACCGTGCAGGGCATGGGATATCCGTTGGAACTTCCGGCCGGATCATCCCAGCTCAGGGCATCCAGGAAATCCCCGCAGAGGCAGCTGCCCAGGCCCGTATCCATCAGCAGGTTGGCGTGGCTCAGGGAGTATTCGTTGCCCGTGTCCCAGTCGATGACCATGGTGTACATCCAAATGGGTCCCAGGGGATCGGGGTTGGGGCTGGCGGTGATGGTCCCGCCGATGAAGCAATCCGCCATGACCGCCTGGGCTCCGAACACCAGGGCCAGCATGGTCACTCCGACCAATATCTTAGTTTTCATAACTTCTACCTCTCCCTCAGAGATTTAAACAGAGTGAACCTACACCCGGTCAAAAAAGGTGGTCGGTTCGTGAGAATGATTCTTCGTCTAACTAATATTTTTACACAAATCAGGGGCTTTCTGCAAGAGGATTATTTTTCACCTGCCTAATGGTTATGATATTTCTCAATTCATGATACGGGACTAAATTTATCTGAAAAACTGTATTTATAGTAGGTTACAGGATTTTTGGAGGTCTCTTCCCTGGTGATGTGTTTTTGCCGTCGTTTTCGGCAACTCAGTTAGTTACTATCACTTGAACGGGATTTCATGGGCGGAAATCCTCCTTGATGAAAATTTTTCAGGAATCCTTCCCGATTTCGCCTCTCCAGCTTTTCAGGAAAAAAGTGGTATTCCATCATCCGCCCGGATGCGGAGTCGCCGCATTTTTACCGGAATATCCCCTTCAGGTGGCCCCAACTGGAATTTTCATTCCCCACCGGATCGCAGGCCATGGAGGGGAAATCGCCCGACATGTGGCCGAAGCAGAACTGTTGACCATTCTTGTCCACCCCTGAGAGGACATCCTCATCGATGGGGGCAGGAGGCAGGTTCGAGTAGAAGACAAAGGTAGCCGTGCCGGTCGGCCCGGGTTCACAAAACTCGTCATATATCGGCTCGAACTTCAGCAGGATACCGGTCACCTCGGGAATGCTGGGATCGCCCTCGCACTCCAGGAATCCCTGGTAGTCCACCGTGCAGGGCATGGGATATCCGTCGGAACTTCCGACCGGATCCCCCCAGCTCAAGGCATCCAGGAAATCCCCGCAGAGACAGGAGCCCGTGGCCGAATCCATGAGCAGGTTGACGTGGCTCAGGGCATATGGGCTGTCCGTGTCCCAGGTTATGACCATGGTGTACATCCACACTGGTCCCATGGGGTCGGGGTTGAGGCTGGCGGTGATGGTCCCATCGATGGAGCACTCCGCCATGACCGCCTGGGCGCCAAAGACCAAGGCCAAGGCCAATATGGTCATTCCGATAATCATTTTGATTTTCATGACCCTATTCTTCTCCCTCAAGGAATTCTGTCCGAATTACCCACACCCGGCAAAAAAGGAAGGGTGGTTTAAAGATTTGATCCTTTATTTTAACGTTTTCTATGGTTTTTTGCAAGGGTATTGTGTGGAAATTTTAAGCCGGATCAAGTTACAGGATTCCTCGGGGTGTCATCTCATGGTGACCCGTTACCGTGGGCATTTTTTAAAAACTCATTTATCCAACACAATTGGACATGGCTCCAAGCCTGGAATCCTCCTTGCTGGGAATTTTTCCAGGATTTCCTCCCGATTTCGCCCCTCCAGCCTTTCGGGAGATCAGCGGTATGTCGTCATCCAGGATATCCAAGCCGCAATGGCAGGTCATTTGGTTGGCTGTTTCCTTGGTCATCACCATGGCCCTCATCGCGGGCGGTTGCGCCCGGGTTGCCGGCAACTATCCAATTTCCGACCTGAGGCCGGTTCGCGTCACAGCGCAGTTCAACGGGGAAGGTTTTCAACTGCTGGCGGGATCCCGCTTGCGGCTCGAACGGGTCGAGGCCGAACTGGACCAACTCAAGAGCCAGGGTTTCTCCCGCCGGGATCCCCAGATCATCAAGAGCGTGGCGCGGCGAAAACAGGTTCCTTCAGGGTTGCTGGCTGACCGGTCGGGCAGCGCCTATTACCGGTTCACCGCCCGCCTCGATCCCGGTGTGGGTCTCACCCTGACGCCCGGCGCCCTGGAGCTGACGGTCAAAACCCAAAGGGGAACCACCGTGGTCCACGATCAGGGATATCTGCTGGAAGATCGACGAATTCCCGGCGGCTGCCGGCAACCGGCAAGTTCCACCCTCGTTTTCGGGTCGTCGGAGATGGAGGCCGGAGTGACGGTGAATTTCCTGGTTCGCCTACCGGTGCGGGGGGAAATCGTGAGTCTGGTCATCATGCCCCGCCGGTGCGACATCATCCGTAAGGATCCATTGCCCTAGCAGGCTATTGTGGTAACATCTGCCCCTCGTTCCGTGCCTGATCCGGTTTTTTCGGTGGGGTCCGCACCTGATGCCATTATGCCGCCTGCCAGACAAACGCTTGCGCCGCCAATTCAGGAAAGCGGTCCTGGCCTGGGTCTGCTTGTGTATCGGACCGGTGACCGGATCCTTCGGTTTTGAAATCCCCTTCCTCGAGTCCGCGCCTCGCCGGTATGTCTGCCGCCGCACCGACGGACCGGTGACCGTTGACGGCCGGTTGGCGGAACAGGCCTGGCAGGCGGCCGCCTGGACCGAGGATTTCGTGGATATCGAAGGGCCCCGCAAGCCCGAGCCCGCCTACCGCACCGCAGTTCGTATGTTATGGGATGACAACTACTTCTACGTCGCCGCCCACTTGGACGAACCCCACGTCTGGGGAACCATCGAGCAGCGGGACGCGGTCATCTATCATGACAACGATTTCGAGGTCTTCATCGACCCCGACGGCGACAACCATCTCTATTACGAGTTGGAGATCAACGCCTTGGGTACCGAGTGGGACCTGATGCTGATCCGGCCCTACCGGGACGGCGGACCCGCGGTCAACGCCTGGGACATCCAGGGGCTGCGGACCGCCGTGCACGTGTCCGGCACCCTGAATGACCCAAACGATGTCGATGATGGGTGGTCGGTGGAGATCGCGTTCCCCTGGGACGTACTGGCCCAGGCCGCGGGCCGGTCCGCGCCACCGGCGCCGGGGGACATCTGGCGGGTAAATTTTTCCCGCGTCCAGTGGGAAATCCGGCCGCGCGGCGGTCGCTACGAAAAGGTGACCGATCCCGGCACCGGTAATCCCCTGCCCGAACACAACTGGGTCTGGTCCCCCCAGGGTCTGATCGCCATGCACTATCCGGAAATGTGGGGCGAGGTGTTGTTCGCCGCGGACGGTGACCAGGAATTCGAAGCCTCGCCCGAGCACGGGGCCATCATGGCCGCGGATTCGCTGATGCCCGTCTATTACCTGCAGAAGCAGTGGCGCCAGGATCATGGGTGGTTCGCCTCGTCGCTTCAGGAACTCGGCATTCCGGCCGCTTCCCTTCCGGTCCGGAACCCGGCTTCCGCCGTGTCTGGGTCCCGCCCCCTGCCGCCGCAGTGGACCCTGTCCATGGAAACCTGCGGTGACGGCTTCACCGCCCGCCTTGTCACCCCGCACGGAACCGCGACCGTCGACCAGGACGGCCGGTTGGAAAGGACGCCATGATATTCGATAGGTACGGTGACGGCCCGCTTCTGACCCGTGAGGGCATCCCGACGATGCCGCCGGACATCATCGACCCCAGCAGCGTATTCAATCCCGGAGCGGTGGCACACGACGGTCGGACCTATCTGCTGCTGCGCGTACAGACCCGGGGCCGGCGCACCTTCACCGTTCCCGCTCGCGGCGACGGATTCAAGTTCAAGACGGCCAAGCGCCCCGTGGAGTTTTCCGGGCTCGAAAAACTGCGTGATCCGGAAACGGGAGTCGCCTTGACCGTCCACCACGTCTACGACGCGCGAATCACCGCCCTGGAAGACCGGCTGGCCGTCGTCACCGCCGTGGACACGGATCAGGGCTGCCGGTTGGCGGTCTGGGAGGCGGCCGGAAAACCAAAAACAGGATTCGCGGGCCTCGACCAACTGGAACTGATCGGTTTCACCGACAACAGGGACACCCGCAACGGGGTGCTGTTCCCCGCCAAGATCGACGGTCGCTACCTGATGCTTGACAGGCCCCACGACCGCAGGACCGGCGGCGGACCGCTCACCGGAAGGGGTATCGTCCTTTCGGCCTCCGATGATCTCGCCCACTGGGAAGATCTGGGCCCGGTCCTGACCGGCAGGCCCCACTACTGGGATGAACTGATCGGCTCGGGTCCACCGCCCCTGAAAACCCGTGAAGGATGGCTGCACATCTACCACGGGGTGGCCACCCACTTCCTGGGCGCCAACCTGTATCAGGCCGGGGCCGTCCTGCTGGACCTGGAAGATCCCCGGCGGGTGCTGGCCCGGACCCGGGACAACATCCTGGAGCCGAGGGAGACGTGGGAGATTTCCGGCCAGGTTCCCAACGTGGTGTTTCCCACGGGCCTGACCGTCGCGGAAACCGACGACGAGGGGTTCGCTGTGACATCAAGCGAGTTGAGACTTTACTATGGAGCCGCGGACACCGTCGTCGGCCTGGCCGTTTCGACGGTGGCCGAAGTCATCGCCGCTTGCGGTTCTTGACCCGCTACAAGGGAGAATGAGTTGGCGCCATCCCCGCGCAAAGCATTTCTGGTTTCCCACACCCACTGGGACCGCGAATGGTACCTGACCTTCCACCGCTTCCGGGTGAACCTGGTCGAGGTCGTCGATCGCGTGCTGGATGCCCTGGACCATGACCCCGAATTCCGTCATTTCGTTCTCGACGGCCAGAGCGCGGTGCTCGAGGACTACCTGGAGGTGGCTCCCAGCCAACGGGACCGCGTCAACCGGCTGGTTCGCGAAGGCCGGTTGGCGGTGGGACCCTGGTACGTCCTGCCCGATGAATTCCTGGTCAGCGGCGAAGCCACCGTGCGCAACCTGATGTTCGGACGCGGGGCCGCGCCCCTGCGCAGCGTGCAGAACGTCGGCTACATGCCCGACAGTTTCGGGCACCTGGCCCAGTTACCCCAGATCCTCCGGTTGGCGGGCATCGATTCCTTCATCTTCACCAGGGGGATGGGCGACGGGGCGGAAGAGGCGGGCTGGGTGTTCCGTTGGGCTGCGCCCGACGGTTCCGAGGTGTTGGCCGTCAACCAGTGCGACGGTTACTGCAACGCCGGCGGACTGGGCTTTGCCGAGATCTGGCACGCCCACACGCAGCGGAAGACGGATCCCGCGCGGGCCGTCGCCAAGGTGGCGGAACTCTTCGCGAAGATGTCCGGCCGCCCCGGCTGGGATCCCGCCCTGTTGAACAACGGGTGCGATCATTTTCCTGTTCAGCAGGATTTCGGCGGCATGATGGCGGCTCTGCGCAAGGCCTGGCCCGACACGGAATTCGTGCACGGTGGTTTCGAGGATTTCCTGCAGGCCGTCCGCGACGAAACGCCCGACGAGGATCGGCCCCGCGTAACCGGCGAACTGCTGGGCGGGCGGGATCACCTGATCCTGTCGGGTGTCTGGTCGGCCCGCATGCCCCTCAAGCAACAGAACGAGGAGTGCCAGAACCTGTTGACCCGTTACGTGGAACCCCTGGGGTCGGCGGTGGCCTTTCAGCACGGCGGGCAATGGCCCGGTGGGCTTTTCGATGCCGCCTGGAAGGAACTCCTGCGCAATCATCCCCACGATTCGATCTGTGGCTGCAGCACCGACTCGGTTCATCAGGACATGGACACACGCTTCGCCGCGGTCCGGCAGACCGGAGAGCAGTACCTGTCCCGTTTGATGAACCGGCTGACACCGATGTTCGCCGCGCAGGAAAAGGACGACCGCGCCACCGTGATCGGCGTGGCCAACCCCCTGCCCTTCACGCGCGACGAGGTTGTTGAACGGCTGGTCGTCCTGCAGCCCCTGGGGTACGACCTGGACAACCTGCGCCTGCTGGACGAAGCGGGGAATGAGGTCCCGTTCGAAATCGTCGGGCGCCGGTTCCTGGAGCGCTTCTGGGGTGTCGACTACCGCGCCGAACTGTTCTGCGAGGATCAACTGGACCTGCTCGACACCTACCTGCGGCGGTTCGGTGACCGCATCATCGGGACCGAGGCGGACGCCGGTTCGAAGGACTGCTTCCTGCACATCCGGTTCCTGGCCCGCGGCCTGCCCGCGGTCGGGCACGCCCAGTACCGGCTGGTCGACGACGCCTCTCACACATCCCCGGCCACCGTCGCCGATCCGGTCACCGCGCGCCTGGCCGACGAATCTGCCACGCTCGAAAACGAACACCTCCGGGCCGTGCTCCACCCCGACGGCACTTTCGATCTCGAGGACAAAGCCACCGGTCTTCGTTATCCCGGCCTGAACCTCCTTGAAGACGCCGAGGACATCGGCGACGAATACGACTATTCCCCGGCGGAGATCAACGGTCTGTTCTTCGCCGCCGGCTGCGAAGGCAAGATGAAGCTCAGTCACCGGTCCGACCTGGCGGTGACGGCCGAAACGACCTTCCGGTTCGATCTGCCGCGCTCGGTGGAGCGGAACCGCAAGAATCGTCACCCCCGGACCACGCCGACGGACGTTTCGGTGCGTCTTACGCTGCACGCAGGGTCGCGGCGGCTGAACATCGAAACCGATTTCAACAACCGCGCCTTCGACCATCGCCTCCGGGCCTGGTTTCCCACCGGTATCAGGGTGGACGAGGTCGTGTCCGACGGGCATTTCATGCTGAACCGCCGCCCGGTGTCCCGGCCCACCGGCGAGGACTGGGATCAACCGGCCCCGCCGACCTGGCCCCAGCAGGATTTCTCGCTTCTTCACGACGACGAGGCCGGCTTGGCCGTGTTCAACCGGGGCCTGCCGGAATTCGAAACCTTCCGGGACCAGGACGGCGGGGTCATCTACGCCCTGACTCTGCTGCGCTGCGTGGACTGGCTGTCACGCGACGATTTCCCCACCCGCCGAAACACCAACGCCGGCCCGACCCTGCATACTCCCGATGCCCAGTGCATCGGCCGGCACACCTTCCGCTACGCGGTCATGCCCTTCGCGGGCGACCCTTTCGCCGTGGACATCAAGGGGGAAAGCGACCGCTACCGGGTTCCTCCGCCCACCCACCAGGGCGTGGCCGACGGGATGATCGCCGGCGGTGCTTCCCTGGTCCGCAAGACCGACCCGCGGGTGGCGATCACGGCCGTCAAGAAAGCGGAACGGGGTGACCTGCTGGTCGTTCGAATGTATAATCAGGCCGACGTCAAGGTTACCGAGACCCTGCATTTCGAACTCCCGGTCCTGGATGCGGAAAAGATCAGTCTTCTCGAAGGCCCCTTGTGGCTGGACCGGGCCGAACCTGCCGTTACCCACGGTGGTCTGCGGCTTCAGGTGCCCCTGGCCCCTTGCGAAATCGCCACGGTGGCGATCGCTTTCGATTCCCTCGCTCCGGAGGAATCCCCATGACTTCAAGACGAGAATTCCTGATCGGGGCCGGTGTTGGCCTGGCGTCGTTGGGCACGGCCTACATGGCTCGGGCCCAGAACAACCCCAACGCCATGAACCTGATCGACGAAATCGTTCCTCCCGGAGACGAACCCGGCGCCCGCCCCCTGGTGGTCAGCACCTGGCGCCACGGTCTGCCCGCCAACGAGGAAGCCTGGCAGATCCTGAAGAACGGCGGCCGCGCCCTGGACGCGGTCGAACAGGGTGTCCAGGTGGTGGAAGCGGACCCCGAAATCGCCAGCGTGGGCTTTGGCGGGCGGCCCGACCGTGAGGGCCACGTCACACTCGACGCCTGCATCATGGATGAAACCGGCAACGCCGGGTCGGTGGCCTTCCTGCAGAACATCATGCACCCGATCAGCGTGGCCCGCCGGGTGATGGAAGATACGCCCCACGTCATGCTGGTGGGCGAGGGCGCCCTTGGGTTCGCCCGGGAAAAGGGCTTCGATGAAGTGGACCTGCTCACCGACAAGGCCCGCGCTGATTGGCAGGAGTGGCTCAAGACCGCCGAATACGACCCATGGTCCCCGCCCGAGGATCCGACCGAGGGCCAGACCAACCACGACACCATCAGCATGCTGGCCCTGGACCAGGCGGGCAACCTGTCCGGCAGCTGCACGACCAGCGGCCTGGCCTACAAGATGCACGGCCGGGTGGGCGACAGCCCGATCATCGGGGCGGCGCTTTTCGTCGACAACGAGGTGGGCGCAGCCTGCGCCACGGGTGTCGGTGAGGAGGTCATGAAGACCCTGGGCAGTTTCCTGATCGTGGAATTGATGCGCCAGGGCGCCAGCCCCCAGGAGGCCTGCGAGGAAGGCATCCGGCGCATCCTGGTCCGGCACGACAGCCTGGAGGACGTGCAGGTGGGCTACCTGGCAATCGACAAGAAGGGACGGGTGGGCGCCTACGACATCCAGCCCTGGTTCCAGTACGCCCTGACCGACAGGAACGGCGGCACCCGGCTGGTGGACTCGAACAGTCATTTGAAAAAGGACTAGCCGGGGTCTGATCCCGGCTCAACGGACAGATGGCGTGGACCGGAGCCCACGCCACCATCTACTATTTTTTTACTAGATTCTTGATGATCCCCACGATGAACAGCAGGATCACCGCGCCGACCACCGCCGTGAGCAGGGAAGTGAAAATCCCGCCCTCCGCTCCGAATCCCACCAACCCCGCCAGGTACTTTCCAACCACGCTGCCGATGACCCCGACGATTATGTTGCCGAGGAGTCCGAAGCCCCCGCCTTCCATGATCCGGCCCGCGATCCAACCCGCCGTAGCGCCTATCAGCAGAAAAATGACGATATTCATGAATCTTCCCTTCGGTGATCAACAGTCCGGTTTTCAGTCTCCCGAGCCATCGCCCCCCAGCCAGCGATAGACGATTCCCGCCAGGATGGCGCCGACGATCGGCCCCACCCAGAACAGCCACAGCTGTGAAAGGGCCCAGTCGCCCACGAAAATCGCCGGGCCGGTGCTGCGCGCCGGGTTGACCGAGGTGTTGGTCACCGGAATACTGACCAGGTGGATCAGGGTCAGGCACAGGCCGATGGCAATGGGCGCGAAACCCTTCGGCGCCCGCGCGTCCGTGGCGCCCAGGATTACGAACAGGAACATGAAGGTCATCACGATCTCGGTCACCAGGCCCGAAGCCATGGTGTAGCCGCCGGGCGAATGGGCCCCGTAACCGTTGGAGGCCAGGCCCCCGCTCAGATCGAAACCCGCCTGTCCGCTGGCGATGAAGTACAGCACCCCCGCGGCCGCGGTGGCCCCGAGAACCTGGTGATGATGTAGGGCAGCAGTTCCGAAGCCGAAAATCGCCCTCCTGCCCACAGCCCGATCGAAACCGCGGGATTGAGATGGCAGCCCGAAATGTGCCCGATGGCGAACGCCATCGTCAGCACCGTCAGGCCGAAGGCAAGGGCTACACCCAGTAGTCCGATGCCGACGTTGGGGAAGGCGGCGGCCAGCACGGCGCTTCCACAGCCCCCCAACACCAACCAGAACGTGCCGATGAATTCTGCGCCGAGTTTCTTGCTCATGAACTTCCTTCCTGAATAAAGATCAAGATCACTTTGGTCAGGTTATCGGAAACAGGTGAAATTGGGTATTGGTATATTACCAATAGCGAATTGCCGACCAACCGTTGAGAATCGTCTTCCTGCCGTGTTAGAATATCTGCAGAGGGTCCCCGAGATGCCTGCAATCGATCCAGGCGAAATCATTTGCTCGACCACCTCCTGGAGGAATCATTGTTACGTTCCATCCACTGGCATCCCGTTCTACTGACTCTATATCCCTCCCTGCATCTGCTGGCCCAAAACATCACTGCGGTGCGGCCCAGGGCCGCGGTCTGGTCCCTCGCCCTTTCGGCTGTCGCAGGGATGGTCCTGTACCTCGTCTTCAGTGCGATCCTGCGTGACCGTGGCAAGGGTGCCATACTGACGGCGTTGGCGGCCGTACTGTTCTTTTCCCATGTACACCTGCTCAAACTGGTCGGTGGGGATTCCGCGGCAGCGTGGATCCTGCTCGCCGGCGGGAGTTCGCTCCTGGCGGCGACCGGAATTCTGCTGGCGGTCTGGCGGGGAGATCCACGGCCCTGGAATCGGATTCTGGACGGAGTTGCCTTGGCGCTGGTCGTCATGGCCCTGACACCCATCGTCAAATCCGAGCTGCGTCCACCGACCAACCTGCCGACCGGAGACCGACAGACCGAGTTGCAGGCTCCGCTGGGTTACCTGCCGGACATCTACGTCATCATCCTTGACGCTTTCGGCCGGGCTGATCAACTCAGCAAGATCTACGGTGTGGACCTGTCGGATCTGCAGGATTTCCTGGAACAGCGTGATTTCGTGATCGCCGAGGGGGCCCGCGCCAACTATTGTCAGACGTCCCTGTCACTGGCTACCCTGCTCAACTCGGAATATCTGGAGACGCTGTTCCCGCCCTCCCCACCGGACCACTGGAACAAAAGCGCCCTGAACCACCTCGTGTGGAAGAACCGCAACGTGCGCCGGTTGCGTGAGGCAGGTTATCAGCTGGTCACGTTCACCGGCGGGTCTGAGCTGACGACGCAGGCCAATCCCGATGTGAACTACCGGGGTGGCGTCCTCAACGAGTTCCAGGCAACGCTCCTGGCCATTACGCCCCTGCCTACTCTCGCGTCCTTGTTCAAGGGTGGAAGCGCCGGCGGCCTGGACCCCTACACCCAGCACCGGGAGGGAGTGCGTTACCAACTCAGGAAACTGCCCCACGTGACCGCGGACGAGGGGCCCAAACTTGTCTTCGCTCACATCATGTCGCCGCACCCTCCCTTTGTCATCGGACCCGGAGGCGAGGAACTCACGCCTCAATACGAGTTCTCCCTTCGTGAACGCGATGCATGGGAAGGATACGTGCAGGGGTACGCAGGCCAGGCGACCTGGGTGGCCGATGAGCTTCAAAAGACCGTGGACGGTATTCTGGCCGCCTCCCGCCGCCCCCCGGTGATACTCATCATGGGAGACCACGGACCCGCCTCACACTGGATTGCGTCCTGGCGAAGGACAGGAAGTTTCCAGACCAATGACCCGGCCGTCATTACCGAACGTCTGTCCATATTCCTGGCTCTGCTCATGCCGCCCGGCGGGAGTAGCCAGGTCTATCCCGAATTGACGCCGGTGAATGTCTTTCCCTTGGTATTCGAACGCTGTTTCGGAGAGACCGCGGTGCTTCGGGAGGATCGCAGCTTCTTCTCCACCTACGAGGAATGGTCTACCCTCTGGGATGTGGACAGCATCATGGGCACGTACGGGAACTGAATGAGAAGAGGCCCCGAACTTGGTCCGGGGCCTGGGTTAAGGCTTGTTTTAGCTGTTCACATCATTTGACCAGGGTCATCTTGAGGGTCTTCCCCTCCTGCCTCCCGTCGAGATACAGGCGATAGAAGTAGATGCCGCTGGCCACTTCACGGCCGCTGTTGTCGCGTCCCGCCCACCGCAGCGTCGCGGGACCGGCGGGTATTACACCGCCTGTGACCCGCCGCACCACGGCGCCGCGGATGTCGAAGATCCGGATTTCCGCGTCACCGGTGTGAGGCAGGTTGAACCGGAATTCGGTCATCGGGTTGAACGGGTTGGGCGCGTTCCTCAGCTGCAGGCCGGCCAGCCGGCCAGGCACGTCGGATATGCCGTTGGGCGTGCGGAACCGGACCAGAACCGGCGTGGACCCGACGTCGACCTGCACGCTGTTCTCGTCACGCACCGACATCACCACCACGCGATTCTCGTGCGGCAGGTAGACCTGCAGGTCCACCTCGGCAGGCAGGTCCATAGGATCCCAGACCAGGTTCACCGAACCCGGTTCGGGCGCCGTCACCGTCAGGTTCCATTCCTGCGGTTCGTCGGACAAGGCGACCATGTCGCTGTAGAAACCGGACCCGCAGGCCAGATTCCATTCGGGATGCTTGATGACCAGGGTCGCCTTCTCCGTGCTGCTCGGCGAGGCCGGGGGCACGGGCAGATCGAAGGCCGCGTCGAACCCGGTGGTCGCACCGGCGGTCCGGCCGATGGCCACCTGGCCCGCGCCCAGAGACAGGCCCACGTTCAGCTGCCAGCCTGATTCGCCGGACTTCTCGGCCTCCGGCTGATCATCCTTGCCTTCCCTGACCGGAGCCGCCTGGACCAGGAGCGGAAGCCGGTCACTGGTCTCACCCGAGGCGGAAGCCGCTGGATGGGTGACGCCCAGCATCGACCGGTAATTGAACTGGAGGGTGACGCCGCTGACATGGGCGGCCATCCAGTAGCCGCGCCAAGGCTCCAGCGAGATGACCGGGAGGTAGGTGTCGGTGATTCCGTCGTAATCGTAGACGAACGGCGACACCAGACCCGCGGCAACCGCATCCTGCCACAGGTACAGATGGCCGTCATGCTCCACCGACACGCCGTCGAGACCCCCGCTGATCCACAGGGGATAGCCTACGAGGTTCCAGCCGATCATGGCCGGCACATTGATCGTGTCCTCGTCGGGGTCGCCCTGCATCGTCCAGACGAAGTTGTCCGTGGAAGCGAGCCAGAGACCCTGGCCCTGGATCACCGGATCACCTCCGCCGACGTCCCCGTAACCCGAGGTGCCTACGTAGTCGAACAGGAAGGTGGCGCCGGCGGTGTCGTCCAGCAGAACGTCCGCCCAGGTATCTCCACCGGTTGGCGGCACGAGGGGAGCCCCGAGCATGGACCAGCCGGCGGCGATCTGACGTTCGACCGGCTGCAGGGGCGGCACGATCCTGCCGACGAGGATCGTGAAGGCGTTGGCGCCGGGTCCGGGCGTGAAGGTGTAGGTCAGCGACGGGAAGAGATTGTACATGCCTCCGGTCGCTTCATCCCGGAGCCACAGCTGCCAGCCGACGGCCTCGGTGAAGCTCGGGGTGAACGCCAAGGTCACGCTGTCACCCAGGTCGGTCTCGACGACAAACGGCCAGCTCTTCATGTCCGAACCCGGGTCGTAGGGAGCTCTGATGTCGGTCATGAACCGGTCGCCCAGCGGCGAACCCCATTCCGGATGAGGGAAGTACCCCGTGACGTACCCCGCCGGTGGGGGAGGCGGTTCGGGCAGGTCGTACTGGCCGTCAAAACCGTCGGTGGCGCCCTCGGCGATGCCGAGGGTGTTGTCGAGATCGGACGCCGCACCGGCAGTCGCCACCACGTCCACCGTCATCAGGGCGCCGCGGATCGTCAGGTCGACGGGCACCAAAACCAGCGGGGTGACCGGATCATTGGTCTTCACGCGGATCAGCGCGCCGTAATCGCCCGGGTTGCTGCCGGCGGTGTCGAAGGTGACCATCAGGTCGACCGAGCCGCCCGGCGGCACTACGCCGTCCATGGGCACTATATCCAGCCAGGTCACGTGGCTGCCGATCCACTGGACGGTGTTGTGCAGGATCAGGTCCACATCGCCGGACCAGTAGCCGGTCTTGGCGACAAAGACGTTCACGCCCACGACTCGATTGCCGTTGGTCGCCACGCAGGTACGGCCGTTGTCCCAATCGGCGACCCACTCGGCGCTCGACGCGAGTGTGATGTTCGACACAAGGTCGCACTGTGCCGTCGTCACGCCGTCCATAATGGGGTGTAAACCGTTGAAGTCACCCAGGTTGGTCGGCCCGAACAGCCCGGTATCCAGGCCGAACGCCGCATAACCTTCGTCCATGAAACGGCCCGCGATGTTGAACCCACGTACGAACGAGCCCAGGGTCTGGATGACCCCGCCGCCCATGTCGACGTAATCCGCCAGCACGTCTCCGGTGCCCACCGGGTCCATGAAGGTGAAGTTGTTGGCCAGGATCACGACGTTGTACGCCGTGAGATTCACCAGGGTCGGGGTCCCATGCTCGCCGTCGAAAATGTCGACGACCGTGATGTCGGAGTAGGCCAGCAGCTGGGTCTGGATTTCGCTCAGTTCACCGGAGCCCAGCAGAAGCAGCTGCAGGTCGGTGCCGCTCGCGACCGGTATTGTTTCGGTGGGAACCGGATAGGGCTCGCGCGAAGGCGCCATTCCGTCCGCGAGGCCCACCGAGTTCTGGCCTGCCGTCGCGGTGACCTTTCCGGTCTTGTCGCCGTCGATCTTGATGCCTGTCTTGACGGGATTCAGGAGCCGGCCGGTGGAAACCTGGACGGTGCTCTGGCCCACACCTACGGCGTTTACCGTGCCAATGGCGTAAATCAGCTCACCGGTTCCGGTGTTCGAAATGGTCAACAACTGGGTTTCGGTCTCACCCTGCTGGAGATCCGCGGCCAGCTGGCCCGGCACCACATCGACAACCGGGGTATTCATGCCTGTCCCGGTCAGGGTGATCCCCGCGACAGGCATGCCGGGATCGTTGTTGGTCAAGGTCAGGATGCCCAGGGCGGGTCCCGCCGTACTGGGCACATAGGTAACAGGCAGGAAATGAGTACCGTCCACCGGCACGGTGAAGGGCGTCGTGTCCGTGATGAAATCACCGTGATCGATGGAGATCGCCGTGACATCAAGCACTCCGCAGCCCGAGTTGGTGATGGTGATCGTGTCGGTCGCCGTGAAACCGATAAACACCTCGCCGAAGGTCACCAGGGAGTCCGGCAATCCGATGACCGGGACCCCGGGCACGTGCATGTCCGCCGGCACCACGACCTCGGGCGTGAGCGGATCGTTGCTGGCGACGGTTAGGTTGTAGAAGAAATCGCCGCCGCAGATGCTTGTCGCGTCGAAGGTCACGTCGACGGCCTGGTTGGACCCCGCGGGAATGACGCCGGAAGATGGATCGACCGACGGCAGGTGGGAACCTTCCATCATCCAGACCACCGCATTGACGTTCAGCTGTTCGTTGGGATACCAGATCCCGTACAGGTTCTCGCCCATCACCACCGTGCGTGCGGTGCCGCTGTGGGCCGCGCCGTAGATGTTGCCCAGCGAATAATCCTTGAACAGCCACTCGGCGCTGACCAACTGGAAGTCGTCGTTGTCGTTGCACCAGGAGCCGCCCAGGTTGAAAGAGGTGAGGCCTTCGTTGATGGGGTGGACCGTGTTCAGCTCGGCGTTGCTGCAGAAATTGGAGTCGTTGGGATTGGTGACACCGAAGACGGGTTCCAGCAGATCCCCGACCGGACCGTCCCAGATGTAGATGAAATCATCCATGCCCATGACGATGCCGCGGCCGCTGTCGTAGAAGGCCCGCAGGGCGAGGGCTCCGGCCTCGAAGATGTTCCCGTCGGATTCGGCCACCACCAGCCCGTCCAAAGCGGTCAGGTCGCCGTAGACGTAATCCACCTCGCTGAAGGTGTACATGCCTGCCAGTTGGGGATTGCCCAGAAGCATGAACAACAAGTTGTGGCTGGAGCTGCCGCCGACTCCGATCTCAGGCACCGCCTCCGGTCCGTTGAAGGAAGAGACTGTCAGCCGGTACTCGACCAGGCGGGCCCGCAGCAGGTCTTTTTCCTCATCCGAAAGACCCGGAACCGCCACACCGTCCATGACGATCGAACCGCTGGGCGTGATGCCCGTGACCACCGCCGCGGCAGCCGCCTGCAGGGCCAGGGCCGTGCTGTCGCGCAGGGACCGGAAAATCTCCCAGACCAGGTCGGCGCCGCCCGTGTTTTCGATGGTCAGCTGGTGGACCTGGATCTCTTCCGGCAGGAGCGTCACGTCCAGAACGGGGGGATCAACACCGATCACCGGCGGCGTCACGCCTTCACCGGACAGGAACACCACTATCGCCGACTCGTCCGGGTCGTTGCTGGCCAGGGAGAACTCGCCGGTCACCGGCCCGACGCCCGTCGGCGAAAAGGTCACTTCCAGCGCCCGGCTTTCGCCCGCGGCGAGTTCGAAGTGGGTCGTGTCGATATCGAAGCCGGCTTCCTGGATCCGGATCGCCATGTAGGGTCGGACGGTCAGGATATCGCAGCCGGGGTTGGACACGATGACCGAGTCGGCCACCGTGGCGCCCATGTAGACGGGACCGAAGGCCACCAGGGTATCCGAAACGGCGATATCAGGTTCACCCGTGACGGTCATTTCCACCGGAACAGCAAACGGGGAAGCGAGAGGATCGTTGCTGTCGACCAGGATGTTTGCCAGGAAGGTGTCGCTGCAGATGCCGGTGGCGTCGAAGGTGACCAGCAGATCGACCGAAGCGCCCGGAACCAGCGTACCCGCGGAGGGATCGACACTGAGCCATTGGGCCGAACCGCTCACCCAGGCCGCCGCGTTGTGCAGAACCAGGGGTATATCGCCCGTCCAGTAGCCCGTCTCGGCCACATAAATGTTGACGCCCGCCACCTGGTTACCCTGGGTGGCGACGAAAGCCTCGCCGAAATCCCAGTCGGCGACCCACTGGGCCCCCGCGGCCAGGGGCGCGCTCGCCAGCCCGGTGCTCGTGACCGCCGTCACGCCGTCCATGATGGGGTGGGCCGGATCGAAAGAACCTAATTGGGCGAAACCGAGAAAAGCAGCACCCAGGTTGAAGGGTGAATAGCCTTCATCAACGAAACGTCCCATTATGCTCCACCCGTCGACGAACGAGGCGATGGTCTGAACCACGCCGCCGCCTTGATCGACGTAGTCGGCAAGCACGTCACCGAGACCGATCGGATCAGGGAAGGAATAGCCGTTGGCCAGGATCACCGCGTGGTAGACGGCAAGATTTGCCAGGGTCGGATTGCCGAAACCGACGTCGAAGATGTCCACCACCGAAATGTCGGAGAAAGCCAACAACTGGGCCTGGATCTCGACCAGGTATCCGTTGCCCACGATGACCAGGGCCATATCAGTGGCATTCGTGCCCGGGATGGTGTTCACGGGCGTCGGCAGGGGCTCCCGCAGTGGGGTCAGGCCGTCGCTCCAGGCCGCCCCGCTCTGGGCGGCGGCCGGCGCCTCGGTTCCGGCCGGCACGGCGTTCAGCAGCCGGCCGCTCGAAATCCGGGTGCTCGGCACCTGGGAGTCTGCGCCCTGAGCCGTCTGATTCTGGGTGGATACGTCGAAGATCAGGTCGCTGCCGCCGGTGTTGCTGATGGTCAGGACCTGGTTTTCGATCTCGCCCGTCAGCAGGTCGGCCGACAGGGAGGTCGGACTGACCCCGATAATGGGGGCCTCTACGCCCTCGGCGGTCAACTCCACCGTCACCAGGGGCTCGTCGGGATCATTGCTGACCAGACTCAAGGTCCCGGCCACCGCGCCGAGCCCACCGGGCGTGTAGGCCACCGCCAGGGCCCGGCTCTCGCCCACCTGCAGATTGAAAGGGGTGGTATCGGTGGTGAAGTCGGCTTGATCGATGCTTACGCCGGTGACCGTCAACAGGTCGCAGCCGGGGTTGGAAACGACCACCGTGTCCGTCACCACGGCGCCCATGAAGACCTGGCCGTAGGCGAGCAGGGTGTCGGAAACGGCGATGTCGGTTTCGCCGGTCACGTGCATGTCCGCGGGCACGGTCAACTTCGAATTGATCGGATCGTTGTTGGTGATGATCAGGTCGGCGTAGTAGTTCCCGCCGCAGATATCCATCGCGTCGAAGGTCACGTCGACGACCTGGCTGCCGCCCGGCGGAATCACGCCGGAGGCGGGATCGACAGAGGGCAGACTCGCGCCTTCCATCATCCAGATCACGGCGTTGGCGTTCAACTGTTCGTTGGTCGACCAGATAAAGGCCAGGTTCTCACCCATCGCGACCGTGTTGGCCGCCCCCTCGTTGGCGACCCCGTAATACAGTCCCTGTACGCCGTCCATGAACAGCCAGTCGGCTCCGGCCAGGGTGAAGTGGTCATTGTCGATACACCAGTCGCCACTGATGTTGAAGGTAGCGATGCCCTCGTTGATCGGGTGGTTGGTATTCAAAACCGCATTGGAGCAGAAGTCGCCGTCGGCCGCGGAAGAAATTCCGAAGACCGGAGCGAGGAGGTCGGACACCGGCAGATACCAGATACCGTCGAAATCGTCCATGCCGATGAAGATGCCCCGCCCGCTGTCGTAGAAATCCCTGATGACCGTCGCCTCGGCCTGGTTGATGGAGCCATCGCCCTCGGCCAGGATCAAACCGTCCAGATCCGTCAGGTCAGCGGTCTCGTAGTAGATCTCGAGGAAGGTGTACAGGCCGGTCAGCTGCGGATTGCCCAGCAACCTGTATATCATGTCAAAGGAATAGGAGCCACTGACGCCGATCAGGGGCATGACCTCTGCCGCGCCCGAAGCGGCGATGGTTTGTTCGTAGGCCGTCAGGCGGCCCTGCAACAGGGACCTTTCGTCCTCGGACAGGGTCGCGACGGTTCCTTCGTCCCCGTACAGGGTCCCGCTGGGCGTGATGCCCTCCACCACCGAGGCGGCGGCCGCCTGGATCAGCGCGGCCAGGCTGTCCCGCTTGGTGCTCTGGATGGACCAGACCAGGTCGTTCCCCCCGGAGTTGTCGATGGTCAGCTGCTGAGTCTCCATTTCGCCGGTCACCAGGTCGGCGAAGAGCTGGGTCGGATTGACGCCGATCACCGGCGCCACAAAACCCTCGCCCGTCAGGGCCACGGTCAGCAGCGGGGTGTCGGGATCGTTGCTGGTCAGGCTCAGGGTGCCGGACGCCGGTCCCACGCTGGTAGGACTGTAGAAGACTTCCAGGGCCCGGATCTCACCGACCAGCAGGTCGAAGGGCGTCGTATCGACACTGAAGTCGCCGTGATCGATCGCAATGGCCGTGACCTGGAGCAGGTCGCAGCCGGGATTGGAGACGATCACCGTGTCGGGAATGGCCGCTCCGATAAACTGCGGACCGTAAGCCAACAGCGTGTCCGAGACCGCGATGTCGGGTTCCCCGGTGACGATCATCTCCGCCGGCACCACCAGTTGGGCGGAAAGGGGATCGTTGCTGTCGATCAAGATGTTCGCCAGGTAGGTGCCGCCGCAGACGTTGGTGGCGTCGAAGGTGATCAGCAGGTCGATCGAAGCGCCCGGGGCCACGGTGCCCGCGTTGGGATCGACGTCAAGCCATCGGGTGGCGCCGCTGACCCAGGCCGCCGCGTTGTGCAGAACCAGGGGCAGATCCCCGGTCCAGTAACCCGGACCGGCCACAAAGATATTGACGCCCGCCACCTGGTCACCCTGGGTGGCGACGAAGGTTTCGCCGAAATCCCAGTCGGCCACCCACTGGGCCCCCGTGGCCAGGGGTGCGGTCGCCAACAGATCGCCCGAAACCGCGGTCACGCCGTCCATGATGGGGTGGCCCGCGTCGAAGGCGCCCAGAGAAGCGCTGCCGACGGGACCGACGCCCAGGTTGAAGGCGGAGTAGCCGTCATCCATGAAACGGCCCCCGATGTTCCACCCGCCGACGAACGAGGCCAGGGTCTGGACCACGCCGCCGCCCTGATCGACGTAATCGGCGAGCACGTCGCCGAGACCGTTCGGATCGGGGAAAGCCGAATTGTTGGCCAGGATGACCGCGTGATAGGCCGCGAGATCGGCCAGGGTCGGCAATCCGAAGCTGGGGTCGAAGATGTCCACCACCGAAATGTCCGAGAAGGCCAGCAACTGGGCCTGGATCTCGGCCAGGTCGCCGTTACCCACGATGAGCAGGGCCAGATCCGTGGCATTCGTGCCGGGGACGGTGTTCACGGGCGCAGGCAAAGGGTCCCGCGACGGGACGGCGCCCTCGTCCCACGTCGCCCCGTTCTGGGCGGCGGCCGGAGCGGTGGTCCCGGCCGGGGCCGCGTTCAGCAGCCGGCCGGTCGACACCTGGACACTCGATACCTGGGAGTTTGCCCCCTGAGCCGTCATATCCTCGGTGGAGATGTCGAAGATCAGGTCATTGCCGCCCGTGTTGCTGATGGTCAGCAACTGGGTGTCCATCTCGCCGGTCAGCAGGTCGGCCGACAGGGAGGTCGGACTGACCCCGATAATGGGGGCCACCAGACCTTCGGCCGTCAGAGCGACTTCCACCACGGGCTGGTCCGGATCATTGCTGGTCAGACTGAGCGTGCCGGCGACGGGGCCGATACCGCCCGGGCTGTAGCTCACCACAAGCACCCGTTCTTCCCCGACCAGCAGGTCGAAGGGCGTCAGATCCGTGGTGAAGTCGGGATGATCGATCGTGAGGGCCGTGACATTGATGACATCGCAGCCCGGGTTCGACACGATTAGCGTTTCGGTGACGACCGCTCCGATGAATACGGAGCCGTAGTCCAGCAGGGTGGCGGAAACCGCGATGTCCGGAACGCCGGTCACGGTCATGACCGTCGGCACCCGAACCTCGGGATCGACCGGGTCGTTGCTGGTAACCACTACGTCGGCGAAAAAGTCGCCTCCGCACAGTTCCGAGGCGTCGAAGGTCACCGTGATGTCCATGCTGCCGCCGGCGGGGATGGTGCCCGCGACGGGATTGACGGTGGGGATGCCGCCGCTTTCCATCATCCAGATCACGGCGTTGGCGTTCAACTGCTCGTTGGCGGCCCAGACGCCGGCAAGGTTCTCACCCATCAGGACGGTGCGCGCGGAAGAGTCGTTGGCCACGCCGAAAATGTCCCCCTCGTTGCCGCCCTTAAAGAGCCAGTCGGCGCCGTCGAGCAGGAAACTGTCATTTTCGTTGCACCAGTTGCCTCCGATGACGAATCCCGGAATGCTGTCGTTGATGGGATGGCTCGTATTGAGCACGGGGTTGCTGCAGAATTCGTTGTCGACGGGATTGGATATGCCGAAGACGGGGCCCAGGAGTCCGGGAATGGTCCCGCTCCAGATGTCGTCGAAATCATCCATGCCAATGAAGATGCCCCGTCCGGTGTCAAAGAAATCGCGCAGCACGATCGCCTTGGGACCGGTGATCGCATAGTCGGACTCGGCGATGATCAACCCGTCCACCAGGGTCAGATCGTCATATTCGTAATTCACTTCCTGGAAGGAAAACAGGCCCGTCAGCGGGGCGTTGTTCAGCAGGTGGAACATCATATCCGCGGAGTAATCGCCTCCCACGGCGATGACGGGCAGGGCGCCGGCCGAACTGGCGGCGCCGGCCTGGTCGTAGGAAATCAGGCGGCTGCGCAGTAGTGAAATCTCCTCCGGCGTCAAAACCGCCATGGGCTCCTCGTCCAGGTAGGCGATTCCGCTGGGCGTGATCCCTTCCACCACCGCGGCGGCGGCGGCCTGCATGGCCAAGGCCGTCGAATCGGCCTTGACCGTTTCCACCGTGAAATCGAGGGTGCCGTCGCCCACGTTGCTGATGGTGAGGATCTGATCCTGCCGCCCCCCGGTGATCAGGGAAGACGAAAGCGAGCTGGGCGAGGTGGAAACGATGGGAATGCCCAAAGTCGTCCCGGTGGCGAGGTTGGAAATCGGCGAAGGGTTGCCGTATTCATCCCTGATTTTCAGGGCGAAATAATAGGTGGTCAGGAAATCGAGTCCTTCGACGGTCACGCTGTCGGGCTGCCCGGGGGGGGCCGGGAAGGGAGGATTGACCACCGCGGTGGCCGTGTCGAAATTCGTGGAATCGATGGGGAAGGTCGCGAAGTGGATGTCGTAACTGCTGGCGTTGCCGACGTCGCCGTCGTCGCCGGTCGCGGTCCAGACCAGGGAAATCCGGTTGGATGCGGTTTGGTTCACCGCCAGATCCACCACTGGATCGGGAGGAATGCTGTCCGGACCGGAGAGAGCCATGGCCGCGTTGAGCCGTCCGCCCGTGACCCAGAGGCCCGCAAGCTGCGGCAGGACATCCGCGGAATTGAAGACGAGGGTCTTGGCCGCGTCCACGGTGATGCCCGGAAACTGTCCCTTGACCAGAGCCAGCACACCCGAGACATGGGGGGTCGCCATGGAGGTACCGCTCTTGTAGCCGTACCCGCCGCTGGGCACCGTACTGTAGATGTCCAGACCGGGCGCCCCGATATCCACCGAGGTGATCCCGTAGTTGGAGGCCCAGCCCGCGTTGACCCGTTGGTCGTTATGGTCCGTGGCGCCGACCGCGACGATATTGCCGATCGTGTAGCTGGAAGGATAGTGGGGATAAATGTCGTTATCGCCGCCGGAGTTGCCGGCCGCGGCCACGAAAAGGACTCCCGCGGTGTAGGCGTCCTGGATGGCGGCTTCCAGGGCTATGGAGAACGACCCGCCGCCCCAGCTGTTGCTGCTGAGATCGGCGCCCATCATCGTGGCGTACTCGATGCAGCTGATGGCGCCCGCGCTTGATCCCGAGCCGGCGGCGCTGAGGAACTTCAGGGCCATGATCTTGACGTTCCAGTTGACCCCGACCACGCCCAGGGCGTTGTTCCCCACCCCACCGATGGTGCCGGAGCAGTGGGTACCGTGGCTGTTGTCGTCCATGGGATCGTTGTCGAGGTTGTAGAAGTCCCAGCCGTGGATGTCGTCGATGAAACCGTTGCCGTCGTCGTCGAGGCCGTTGTTCGGGATTTCACCGGGGTTGGTCCAGGCGTTGGCCGCCAGGTCCGGGTGGTTGTAGTCCACACCCGAATCGATGACCGCGACGATGACGTTGTTGGACCCGGTGAACTCGTTCCAAGCCTCAGGCGCATCGATGTCCGCATCGACGGTGCCGCCGGTCTGGCCGGTATTGTGCATGCCCCAGAGCTTGGGAAAGTCAGGATCGTTGGGAATGACTTCGATGGTGTACAGGTAGTTGGGCTCGATGTACTCCACCAGTGGATTGTTCTCCAACAGCCCGATCGCCTCGGGCACCGTCATGTCCGTGAGTTGTTCCAGCGAAGCGCCGATCCGCGTGAATTCACGCAGGCGGATGGAGTTCAGCTGGCTGGACAGCGTGCTGATCTCGCCGCTTGTGGCGTCGGCGGAATACTTGATGATGATTTCACCAGGAACGTAGGGACCTTGGATCGGTTCGGCGAGAGCGGGGTTGAAAATCAGGAAAGAGGAAAAAAGGACCAGGAAAAAAGAAAATAGCCGTAAAGATTCGGACTTGGACATGATTCCCCCCAACAGTGTGCAGTGGACCGAAAATAATTGGCGAGGATATTTCGGTTTTGCTAAGACGGCGTTGTGATTGTACAAAAATTACAGCAAATCTGTCAATACGAATCACACCTTACATCCACCCGGTCCGAACCCTCGGCTCCCCGTTAACTCTCTTTAAATTTTGCATTTTAATAAAGCAACTTATTGATTCTGACCATTATTTTCATTTTGATTTTTCGTAACAGCCATGGGGATCAGGAACCATTCCCAGCTAATTGATTATTGTCAAGAATGATGAAATGTCGGCGATCAAGCGGGTCAACCCGGCAGGTGGTCCACAATACCGACCACGACCGACCGCACCGGCAGGTCGGATCCGCCCAGGATCTGCCGGGCACCGTTGCCCTCGTCCAGCACCAGCACCGTTTCCCCCGCGCCGGCCCCGACCGAATCGACGGCGATGAGATAACCCCCGGTCGGCCGGCCTGCCGGGCCGAGCTTGTCGAGGACCAGCAGGCAACGGCCCTCCATGTCCGGATGATGGATGGTCGAAGTGATCCGGCCGGTGACCCGCGCGAGTATCATGGCGCTTCTCCGGGCTCGGGCGACTCGCTGTCCTGAATATCGATCTGGATGTCGTTCACGATCCCGACCACGGCGTGATCCACCGGAACGAACGAGGGAGTGAGGGTCAAGGCGGCCTCGCGGCTGGCTTCCCAGTAGATGATCTCGCCCGGGCCGGCCATGCGCGTACCGTCGGCACAGACCATGGGACTCCCCTCCGGACGGCTGTTCTTGTCCAGGGGCTGCACCCACAGCAGGGGCACACCCTGGAGCCCTTCGTAGGCCACCGCGGGTACGACCCTTCCGATCACCTGGCCCAGGAACACCGTTCAGCCCTCCACCGTTTCGGCACCCTCGGGCACCCTGTTTTCACACGCGGCAAAGCGTGTGCCTTCGGCCAGCATTTCGCGTAGGGTCTCATCGACCCGTGGCAGCAACGAGGATCCGCACAAAATTGCGCATTCGCCGAGGCGGCCTCCGGCCAGACTCAGGGCCTCCTGCACGTCGGGCAACAACCCGTCGAAAATCGCCAGGGCACGTCCGCCCAGGTCATCGGCCAACCGGATCTCCACCAGGTCCACCGATACACCCTTGAGCGCGGCGTCCACACCCCGCAACAGGCCCGGAGAAGTCGAAACCTCAATGACGCCGACCGCCTCACCATGTGGAGCAGTCCTGGCGCCGGTGACCGCCGCGGCCAGCAGCGGGTGGGGATCAGGCAGGAAGATCTCGTCGGTCAGCGCCGCCTGATCACAGGCCGACCGGACCCCCGCCGCGTGGGCCTCCTCGGTGCTGGCCACCGAACCGCCGATCAGGGCCAGATAACGGCCGGGATGTACCGAGCCGCAGCGCAAAAGGCCGATCGGCGCCTGCTTGAGCATACGGTCGACCGCCAGCACGCCTGCCGCTACGCTGTCGAATTCCAGAAGTGCCAGGGCCTGGTTCATCGCCACCTACACGATCCTGAAGTGATCGACCATCACGCAGCGGCGCCGGCGCGAGAAGCTGACGGGATAGGTCAACCCCTCGCCGGTCGGGCTGGCGATGGTGAAGCTGGTGTGCCCTTCGCCCCCGGCGCCAAGACCCGCCACGATCGGACCGTTTTTGACGAAGATGCTCGTGTCGATGACGCGGGCCATGCGGCTCAGCGCGTCGATGTCGCGCGAATGCATCGACGCCGAATGTCCGAAGCCGTGTTCGGCTTCCTTGGCCAAGGCGATTCCCCGGTCCACGTCCGGCACCCTTACGATCGGCAGGACCGGCATCAGTTGTTCGGTCCAGACCAGGGGATGATCCTCGGGCACATCGGCGATGATCAACCGGATTTCCGGTCCGGCGGTGACGCCGATCCGACCCAGGATCTCACCCGCGTTCTTGCCTATCAGGTCCTTGTTGATCACCCCGTGCGCGCGCGGCCCCCTGTTTTCCGCGAAGATCTCCTTTTCGAGGCGGGCCATCTCCGCCTGCCCGACCAGATAGGCGCCGCTATTGACCATGGCGGCGATCAGTTCATCAGCCACGCTCGCGACGACAAACACCTCTTTTTCATCCACGCAGATGATGTTGTTGTCGAACCCGGCCCCGAAGACGATGTCCCGGCCGGCCTTGGCGATGTCGGCCGTCGCATCCACCACCACCGGTGGATTGCCCGGGCCGGCGCTCACCGACCGCTTGCCGGATTTCATTGCCGCGGCGACCACGCCCGGTCCCCCGGTAACCACCAGCAGGTTGATCCCTTTGTGATGCATCAGTTCGGTCGCCGATTCGATGGTGGGCCGGGCCACGGCCGTCACCAGATCAGCCGGCCCGCCAGCGGCGACGATCGCCCGGTTGATCAGTCTTACCGTGGCCATGGAACACTGCGCCGCGCCGGGATGCACGTTGAACACCACGCTGTTGCCTGCGGCCAGCATGCCGAGGGTGTTGCAGATGATGGTGCTGGTGGGATTGGTCGTCGGCGTGATGGCGCCGATCACCCCGAAGGGCGCCCACTCCATGAGGGTCAGGCCGTCGTCACCCGTGGTGGTCTCCGGCCGGAGGGCCTCCGTGCCCGGCGTCTTCTCCGTAACGAGGCTGTTCTTGATGATCTTGTCTTCGTGACGGCCGAGCCCGGTTTCTTCCCAGGCCAGCCGGGCCAGTTCATCACCGTGGACGCGCATGGAGGCGCGGATGGCGGTGATTATCTCCCCGCGCTTGGACAGGCTGGCGGCGCCCAGGTTGCGAAAGGCCGCGGCGGCCGCCGCGACACAGGCGTCGACCGTCTCGTAGACACCTTCCCCTAGACCCTGGCCCTGGAACGACGCGATGACCGCCGCCGGCGAAATTCCCGGAGAGCCTTCCCTGGCCACTCCGGGATCCACCGCCGTGGAGGACGTCCCTGTCCCCAGTCTTGAGGCCAAACCGCGCGCGATCAGGTCAACCTGCTGGTCGGTAAGTCGACGCATCAGTCATCGCCTTTTCGGTAGCGGTCCTCGCCGCCGATATCCCAGCTGTCCACGATCGCCATGATCACCGCGTCGACGGGTTTGCCGTCGGTCACCACCGTCTGCCGGGCGGAAGAACCTGAGGCGTAAAGCACATATTCGCCTTCGCCGGCGCCGACCGCGTCGACCGCCACCACCGTGGACCCGGTCAACTCACCATCCGGTCCGGCGACGCCCAGCATCAGCAGCTTCAGTCCTTCGATGCTCTCTTCCTTGCGGGTGGCCACGACCCGCCCGAGTACTTTCGCGAGATTCACGACCGGCCTACGCTTCGGCCTGGCGACCCAACGGGATCACCGCGTCGACGTTGGCGTGGGGGCGCGCGATCACGTGCACCGAAACGACCTCGCCCACCCGGGTGGCCGCCGTCTGGCCCGCGTCGCAGGCGGCCTTGACCGCCGCCACGTCGCCCCGCACGATCGCCGTCGTGTAACCGCCGCCGGTCTTTTCGTAACCGACCAGGTCGACCCGGGCTGCCTTCACCATGGCGTCGGCGGCTTCGACGGTCGCCGTGAAACTTCTGCACTCGATCATTCCCAGAGCGTCAGACATCATCAATCCTCCTGTTATTGGCTACTTCTCGACTTCTCTACCGTCGATCGCTTCCAGCGCGACCAACGCGGCCGGCCGGGCAACTTCGATATCCTTCTCCTCGCCGCCGATATAGACCCGCCCGAAGCTGCCGAAGGACCTCACCTCGAGGATGTTGATCCCGGCAGCCTTCTCGGCCTCGTTTGCTGCAAGTGCCGCGTAAGCGGCGGGTTCGCACTCGAGCACGAACAGGGTCTGACCCGCCAGGATCAGGTTGCCGTGCCGCATGCGGTTGATGAGCATGCACTGATGGTCGTCCAGGTGGCGCACCGCCTGGTCCGACACGATGCGCGGCTTGAACCGCTGGTTTTCCGTCAGGTCCAGCGCCTTGAGGACCGCCTGCCCCGCCTGCCGCACGTCCGCCTGGCTGTCCGAATGGACCTCCAGCATGCCGAAATGTCGTTCGACGATCTGCATGCCCGGCGTCACGTTGGTTGATTTCAGGGCGATGTCCATCACCCGGTTGATCTCGATACCGGGCGCGATCTCGACGAACAGGCTGGCCTGCCCCACCCGCGGCAGAAATCCCTGCGCCACCGTCGCCTGGAACGAAGCGAACTGCGGCTGCAGACTGTCGATCACGCAATAGGCTCTCAGGTCGACCATGTCACACTCCTGATTCCGCTCACCTTAAGCGGTGACCGTCCCTTTTTGGGCTTCCTGGACGATGGCGATGCTCGCGCTGGCCCCGATTCGCGTGGCGCCGGCCTCGATCATCCGCTTGGCGTCGTCGAAGGACTTGATGCCGCCCGACGCCTTGACTTCCATGCCCGCTCCCCGCACCACCGAGGCCATCAGGGCCACATCCTCGGCCGTCGCGCCGCCGGAGGCGAAGCCCGTCGAGGTTTTCACGAAGTTGGCCCGGGCCCGCTTGGCGAGCTCGCAGACCCGGACCTTCTCCTCGTCGGTCAGCAGGGCCGTTTCGATGATGACCTTGCTGACCGCACTACCGTCCCGGCAGGCCTCGGTCACCGCCAGGATGTCTTTCCAGACATAATCGTCGTCGCCGCCCTTGAGGCGCCCCACGTTGATGACCATGTCGATTTCCCTGGCGCCGTCACGAATGGCCTTGCGGGCTTCCATGCCCTTGATGTCCGGGGTATTCGCCCCCAGGGGAAAACCGACCACGGAACAGGTCAGCACTCCGCTCCCTCTTAGGCCATCCGCAACGACGCCGACCCAGCAGGGATTCACGCACACGCTACGGAAGGAGTGTTCACGCGCCTCGGTCACCATTCGTTCGATCATGTCGCGACTGGCGTCGGGCTTGAGGATGGTGTGATCGATGTAACCGGCCACGTCGGCGGGTATCGTCTCGGTGATGTCCGGGCCCGCGCTGAGCATCCTGGCGCCCAGTTCGATGAACTGGCGGGCCGTGTCCGGACAGCTGCCCACGCAGGGGCCTCCGTGCCAGGCGTCGCCGGTGCCGCCCAGCAGTCCGGTGAGGCGGTTCACGATCCGGGCCAGATCATCTTCCGC